>CANKRG010000011.1 GCA_947485165.1 Comamonadaceae bacterium | reverse complement strand
GTAAGCCAATTAAGACTTAGTTCCGAAGAACTTGGCAATCGCCTTCAAACACCCACGCTTATCGGCTGTATATTTTTAATGATCTCTACCGCCAAACATTTTCTGTTTTTCAGTAAGCTTTGCTGTAATCAGCTGAGCCTCGAATTATATACCGAATTTTTATTTTTCAGTCATAATTTGAGAATTATTTTTTGCATCAAAACTTGTTTTTATCAACATGAAGCGATAGCTACTTGTCTCGGTGCGGTCTTCGATTGTACATCGGGTTTTCCATTACGTGCAACTATTTTTACGTTTTATTCAATTATTCGTAAAACCCACCCTTTACACCCGTGATTACGCCAATGGCAAACTGCGATATCGCTTTTGCGTCAACGCAAACAAGGCATTGGCCACTGCCGGTGCCAATGGAGGCACGCCTGGCTCACCCACGCCCGCTGGAGCACGCTGACTTGGCACGATATACACATCCACAACGGGTGATTGAACCATCTTGACCATAGGGTAGTTGGGGAAGTTGCTTTGCTGCACCACGCCCGCTTGTATATCTATTTTTCCATACAGAGCCGCAGACAAGGCAAATACCACTGAACTTTGCATTTGCTGCTTCACCGTGTCAGGGTTGACCACTGTACCGCAGTCAATCGCACAAACAACTTTATGCACCCTTGGCTTGCCATCTTCCATAGACACTTCCGCCACTTGTGCCACGATAGTGCCGAACGACTCGTGCAGCGCCACACCACGGGCACGCCCCGCAGGCAAGGCACTGCTCCAATTGGCTTTTGAAACAGCCAGATCGAGCACAGCCAGATAACGAGGTGCCTCTTTGAGCAATGGCCGCCTGAATTCAACAGGATCTTGCTTAGCATTCACTGCTAACTCGTCAATGAAACTCTCTGAAAAGAACGCATTGTGCGAATGCCCGACCGAGCGCCAAAAGCCAACCGGCACATCCATACGCGTTGCCACATGCGCCATGTGCTGGTTCGCCACCCCATAAGGCAAGTCAAACAAGCCTTCGTTGGTGGTTTTATCGGGTGTATCAATGGGCGTAACAAAACCGACACGCGCCATCACCCGTGGACTGATCGCATCACCCGCTGATTTGATGCGCAGCGTGCTAACAGCACCCTTAGCATCCATCACTGCACTCAATTTAGCGACGTGCATAGGGCGGTAAAAGTCATGCGTCATATCTTCTTCACGCGGCCAGACCAACTGTACCGGCCTGCCGCCGCAATCCATCGCCACACGCACGGCTTGGGCGACGAAGTCTGACTCCAAACGGCGTCCAAATCCTCCGCCCAGCAACGTGACGTGGATCGTCACGGCCTCAATCGAGACACCGGCCACCTTGGCCGCCACCATCCGGGCAAACTGAGGTACCTGCGTCGGCACCCAAATTGTTACCTTGCCCGCCTTGACTTGCGCTGTGCAGTTCATTGGCTCCATCGTGGCATGAGCCAAGTAGGGCGCGGTATAGGTGCTTTCAATCACGCGCTTCCCCGCCGACTTACCAGCTTCAGATGCCGCTGCCGTCAACTCCGCCTGCGCATCGCCTCGTGTGTAAAACGCAAAACCCGTCTTATCCGGATCATTCACGGTTGCCAAGAGCTTGGCTTGAATGTCCGTCGAATCCAGCCCCCCTAACGGTCGTTGCTGCCACGTCGCATCAACCGCCAAGGCACCTTGCCTTGCGTGCCAAGACGTTTTACCGACCACAGCAAAGCCAGCGGTTGACCCTGCATAAGGCGGCAATAAAACCAAGCGTTCCACCCCAGGCATCGCCAAGGCTGCATTTGACGGGATAACGCCCGTCCCACCGCCTAACATCGGACACATGCGTGCGCTGGCAAACAGCATGTCAGGCAAGCGTACATCCATACCAAACTGGGCGCTACCGTCTACTTTGGACGGAATATCGGTACGTGGGGCGTTTTTGCCAATCAACTTCCAGCCTGCACGGGGTTTCAGTTTCACCTCGCCGGGCGGCGTTGCCGCCGCAAACTTGGCAAAAGTCTTGTACGGCGCTGATTTACCCGACGCATGTGACACCACGCCGTCTTTCACAGTCAACTCGTCCACCGGCAACTTCCACTGCAACGAAGCCGCTCCTAATAAAGAGCCACGCGCCGTGGCTGCGGCCAGGCGCAGTGGCTCCCAGGCATCTGCCACGCTAGACGAGCCACCCGTAGCATTGACGCCTAATTCGCGGGCCAATTTGCCCACAACCCATTTCCCCACTTTGACCTTGGTCGCCTTGTGCTCTCCCTCGGTTTCAGTGGGGTGAAACGGCAAAGACGCCACCAGCATGGACACATTGCCATAAATCGTGTCTGACCCAGCCTGCTCCAAGCGCATCGCACTCAATGGCACATCCAGCTCCTCAGCCACCAACATGGCTAACGCCGTGTGAATGCCCTGCCCCATCTCACTGCGCGGCATGGCCAGCACCACCGTGCCATCAGCAGCGATTTTGATCCAACCATTTAACGCGACGTCGCCTTCCTTGGGCAACATCAAACCTTTATCCCCTAAACGCGACCGCGCTGGCATGACGCCCCAGCCGACGATCAACGCACTGGTCGCGCCCAAAGCGCTCAAA
Source organism: Comamonadaceae bacterium (assembly GCA_947485165.1). Taxonomy (GTDB): domain Bacteria; phylum Pseudomonadota; class Gammaproteobacteria; order Burkholderiales; family Burkholderiaceae_C; genus Aalborgiella. The sequence goes on along the minus strand of CANKRG010000011.1, from coordinate 46,166 downwards.
ATCAGCGTGCGGCGCTTCATTTCACGGCTCCCGTTGCAGCCTTAGCTGCAACATCACCATTGGCAACGCGGTGAATCGCCGTCCTAACCCGCTGATACGTTCCACAACGGCAAATATTGCTCATCGCCTCGTCAATCTGCGCATCGGTCGGTTTCGGCGTTTTCTCCAACAGCGCCGCTGCCGCCATCAACATCCCGCTTTGGCAATAACCGCACTGCGGCACTTGCTCGGCAATCCAAGCTTGCTGCAACGCATGCGGCTTGTCTGCCGCGCCGAGCGACTCGATGGTCTGGATCTGCTTACCCACAACCGTAGACACAGGCGTCACGCAAGACCGCACCGCCTGCCCATCCACCCGCACCGTGCACGCCCCACAAGCCGCGACGCCACAGCTGTATTTGGTCCCTGTCAGGTTAAACACGTCCCGCAGCGCCCACAAAAGCGGCATCGTCGGGTCTATATCCGCCGTCATGGCTTTGCCATTTATTTGAAGTTCCATTCGAGCATCCATCTGGCTAATTGGCTTCCGTGAATATATTTTGTACTGATTTAACACTATAGCGACTAGCGTTTTTTAAGGGTAAGTCCCAATGAAGGACAATCTAGGGTTATTTCTCTCGCTTTTTGAAACGATTTTTACCCATGGCTTTGATTACCCTTATAGACGCACAACTCGCTTATGGCCACGTTGCGCTGCTCGACCACACCGATTTTTCACTCGAACTTGGCGAGCGCGTCGGCATCATCGGCCGCAACGGGGCGGGCAAATCGTCCATGCTCAAAATCCTGGCTGGCTTTGAAAAAGTGGATGACGGCACCCTGCAATTACAAAACAACCTGCGCATGGCCTATGTGTCGCAGGAGCCGGACTTAGACCAAACTGCTACTATTTTTGCAGCAGTTCAGGCAGGCATTGCGTCGGTTATTGCCTTAATGGATGAATACATGACGGGTTTGGGCGATTTGGACGCCTTGCAAAGCCAAATTGAGGCCGTGGACGGCTGGAACTGGGAACAGCGCGTGACAGAAACCTTGCAGCGCCTGCATTTGGATGGCGACGCCATCATTGGCACGCTCTCGGGTGGTAACAAAAAACGCGTCGCTTTGGCGCAGGGCTTGGTGTCCCAGCCCGATGTGCTCTTGTTAGACGAGCCGACCAACCATCTGGATTTGGACTCGATCGAGTGGCTGGAAGACCTGCTGATCGCCTTCAAAGGCAGCGTCATCACCATCACCCATGACCGCAGCTTTTTGAACCGCGTCGCGACCCGTATTGTCGACCTGGACCGTGGCAAATTATTGTCCTACCCGGGTAATTTCGAGCAGTATTTGCTGCAAAAAGAAGAGCAATTGGCGCAAGAAGCCGTCATCAACGCCCGCGCCGACAAGCTTTTGGCACAAGAAGAGGTCTGGATCCGCAAGGGCGTTGAAGCCCGCCGCACCCGCGCCACGGCTCGCATTACCCGTTTGGGTGAACTGCGCGACACCCGCTCCGCCCGCCGCGACGTGGTCGGCAGCGTCAAAATGGACGTCGCCTCCGCCCAAAGCAGTGGCAAAATCGTCGCCGAGCTAGAGAATGTGAGCAAATCATTCAACACTTTGGATGCGGATGGCAAGGTCATCAGCACCAAAGTCATCGTGAAAAACTTCACGGGAACGATTTTGCGCGGCGACAAAATTGGTCTGCTGGGCCCGAATGGCGCTGGCAAAACCACGCTGTTGAAGCTGATTTTGGGTGATTTGCAGCCCGATAGCGGCAAAATCAAACAAGGCACCAAGCTGGATGTGGCGTATTTTGACCAGATGCGCAACAACCTGGACTTGGACGCCACGCTGGAAGACTTCATCAGCCCCGGCAGCGAGTGGATTGAGATTGGGAATCAGCGCAAACACGTCAAAAGCTACTTGAGCGACTTTTTGTTCAGCCCCGAACGGGCGCGATCACCCGTACGCAGCCTGAGCGGCGGCGAGCGCAACCGCTTGCTGCTGGCGCGCCTCTATGCCCGTCCCGCCAACGTGCTGGTGCTGGACGAGCCGACCAACGATTTGGACATTGACACCTTAGAATTGCTGGAAGATTTGCTACAAAACTTTGAAGGCACTGTGTTTTTAGTCAGCCACGACCGCACTTTTTTGGACAACGTTGTGACCAGCACCATCGCCTACGAGGGTGACGGCCAGTGGCGCGAGTACGAGGGCGGCGTGCAAGATTGGTTGGTGCAAAGCAAGCGCGCCAAGGAGATTGCCGCCAAAAACGCCACTTTAGATGCCAAAAAAGCACTCAAGCCGGCGAATTCATTGCCTAAATTGCTATTAAATAGTGAGCACTCCGAGCAAATCAACATCTTCAATGCACCCGCCACGGGTGCCAACTCATCCACAGGCGCGCTAAAAAACCTGACCAAAGCACGTAAATTAAGCTTCAAAGAACAGCGCGATTTGGACGAATTGCCGAAGAAAATTGAAGTTTTAGAAGTAGAACAATCACAAGTACGTGCCAAGCTGGCCGATGGCAGCATTTACAGCAGCGACCCCGCACTGGCTCTGCAGCTGACGCAGCGCGATGCGGAGCTGGATGAGCTGTTGCTGGCCGCTATGGAGCGCTGGGAGTCGCTGAGTTAATGTCCTCTAGGGATGCTCTGAGTAACCCGCAGCCAACTGAAGTAGCGAGTCGCTAATTTTCAAATAGTGAAATTTAAGTTAGAAACCATCAAACTAGTCACAGAGCACGGTTTGACACATGCCGAAGCAGCTCGAGAGCTTTATATAGCCACCAAATCACTGCGTGAATGGACAGAACAACATGAACGCGGTGAACTCAAACTCCAAAATCAACAATATTGCACCTGCAACTTACGCGGCGCGGTTCCATTCAACTGTGCAGCAATTGGCTGCATAATTAAGACACTTGCCCGTCCAGTGAAGCCGGTAACGCTCAGTTTTGTTTTGCCTGCAATGCAGCCAACAACTGGCCATGAATGCCAGCAAAACCGCCGTTGCTCATACACACAATGGTGTCACCCGGCTGTACAGCTTGCATGATTTGACTCAACAATTCTTCAATAGAATCAGCCACTTGGGCACGCTTTCCCATCACAGCCAGGGGTACACGCGGATCCCAACCCAGACCACCGCTGTGGCAAAACACGAGGTCAGCGTCTTTCAAGCTGTCTGCCAGCTGCGCTTTCATGGTGCCTAGCTTCATAGTGTTGCTGCGCGGCTCCAAAACAGCCAAGATTCGGCCTATATTCGCTGATTTCGCCAACTGCTGCTTCAAACCATCTAAAGTTGTGGCAATGGCGCTGGGGTGATGTGCAAAATCGTCATAAACCGTCACACCAGCCGCTGTGCCGCGCACCTCCATGCGGCGTTTCACGTTTTCGAAGCTGTCTAAAGCTGTTGCAGCGACGCTGGGCGCAACGCCGATGTGCTGCGCCGCCGCGATGGCTGCCAAAGCATTATATTGATTATGAACACCCTGTAGACGCCATGAAACCTGTCCAAGCTGCTCTTTATTTAATAGCACTTTAAAATCATCTGGACTGCCTTCTGCCATCCAATGCGTTGCAACGTCTGAGCTGCCGCCAAAACTCACACGCTCACTCCAACAGCCCGTGTCCAAAACACGCTGCAAGCTGGCCTCAGCACCATTGTAAACAACGCGACCAGACGCGGGCACGGTGCGCACCAAGTGGTGGAACTGGCGCTCAATCGCCGCCAAGCTGTCAAAAATGTCTGCGTGGTCGAACTCTAAATTGTTCAAAACTGCGGTGCGCGGGCGGTAATGGACGAATTTGCTGCGTTTGTCGAAAAACGCGGTGTCGTATTCATCCGCCTCAATCACGAAATACTTTTCACCCAATCGCGCTGAAACGCCAAAATTCAAAGGCACACCGCCTACCAAGAAGCCCGGCTTAAAGCCAGCGCACTCTAATATCCACGCCAACATGGAGGTTGTCGTCGTTTTGCCGTGTGTGCCAGCTACGGCTAAGACGTGGCGACCTTGCAGCACGTTTTCAGCCAACCACTGTGGGCCACTGATGTAGGGCAAACCGGCATCCAAAATCGCTTCCATCAACGGAAACTTGGGGGTACCGTCGGCGTTGTGAACACGGCTGACAACGTTGCCAATGACGAAAACATCGGGCTTGAGTGCCAACTGATCTGCTCCGAAGCCTTCAATCAAATCAATGCCCAAAGCGCGCAATTGGTCACTCATGGGCGGATAGACGCCGGCGTCGCAACCGGTGACTTTGTGCCCCGCCTCACGCGCCAACGCGGCCACACCGCCCATGAAGGTGCCGCAAATGCCTAAAATATGAATATGCATGACTCTATTATCGCTGGCAATATGGCCTCTGAAATTTCCATCACGGCGGCTAGACTTGTCGTTGAGGAAGGTTTGGACTACGGCGCAGCCAAACGCCGAGCCGTCAAACAGCTCGGCCTGCCTTTGCGTACGGAATTACCCAGTCACGACGAGGTGGAAGCAGAAGTGCGCGATTACATTGCTTTGTTTTGCGCCGATACGCAGCCGGCGGAATTAGAGACGCTGCGGCGGCTGGCACTGATTTGGATGCAGCGCATGGCTGATTTCAGACCGTATTTGGGCGGCTCGGTTTGGCATGGCACGGCGACCAAGCTATCCGACATCTATATTGCGCTCTTTTGTGATGACCCCAAATCAGCCGAAATTGCCTTGATCGACCACCGCGCTGACTATATTGCCCGATCCATCAAGGGGATTGATGGGGGTATAGTTGAAGCGCTGAGCATCCACGCACCTTGCAAAGCTTTAAATACCGACATTGGTGTGCATTTGATGATTTATGACTACGCTGATTTGCGTGGCGCTTTGAAGCCAGACAGCGAAGGGCGTGCGCCGCGTGGGGATTTAGCGGCTTTAGCTAAACTCTTGATTGAAAATTGATACGACTTTATGAACGACTCTTCTAAACCGCTAACGCAACGCCGACATCTATTGACTGTTGGCGCAGCAGTCGCCGCTGCAATGGCTGGCGCTGGTGCTGCTTATTGGCAAAGCAAACAGGAGCAGGCGGAAACGCCTAGCATGCCGATAACTGGCGACTTGGACGATCTCTGGCAGATGCAGTTTGATAAACCAGATGGCGGCAAGCTCGCTATGCAATCGTTAAAAGGCAAACCGCTGCTCATCAATTTTTGGGCGACGTGGTGCCCACCCTGTGTTGAGGAATTGCCTCTATTAGAACGCTTCTACAACCAAAACAAAGCTAAAAGCATGCAAATTGTCGGATTAGCGGCCGACAAGCCAGATGCAGTGCGTACTTTTTTGAAAAAATTACCGCTTACTTTTCCCATAGCCATCACCGATTTATCTGGCATCGCACTGAGTAAATCATGGGGAAACCTTGCTGGCGGCTTACCGTTTTCCGTGATGTTGGCTGCTGATGGACACGTGATGCAGCGTAAAATGGGGAAATTGAGCGAAGATGATTTGAATATTTGGCTAAATGCCGTCTAAAAATAACTCGAACTCTTTTTTTTATTATAAATTAACGTTAATTATTGCAAGTTAGCCAAAAATAACCGTTTTTAACTTAGATTTAGGTTAAATTGCAATTCTTAAAAAACACGAGGCATATTTGTATGGACTTACGCAAACTCAAAACCTTGATCGACTTGGTATCAGACTCCAATGTTACAGAATTGGAAATCACGGAAGCTGAAGGTACGGTACGTATTGTGAAAGGCGGCGGCAACGCGCCTTATGTGCAAAATGTCATGCACCACAGCCCACAGCAACCCATGCAATATGCTGCGCCCGTGAGCTCTTCCATCGGTGAAGTTGCCCCGATTCCAGCGGTTGAGCCGGTGTCTGTTGGTCATAGCGTGAAATCGCCGATGGTTGGCACGTTTTACCGTGCGGCTAGCCCAGGTGCGAAATCTTTTGTGGAAATTGGCGACGTCGTCAAGGTGGGTGACACGGTCTGCATCATCGAAGCCATGAAGATTTTGAATGAAATCGAAGCGGATATGTCGGGCACCGTGACGCAAATTTTGTGCGAGAACGGTCAAGCGATTGAATATGGCCAACCGATGGTGGTGATTGCCTAATATGTTCAAAAAAATTCTGATCGCGAACCGAGGCGAAATCGCGTTGCGCATTCAGCGCGCTTGCCGTGAGCTGGGCGTCAAGGCAGTGATGGTTTACTCAGAAGCCGACAAAGACGCCAAATACGTCAAATTAGCCGACGAAGCCGTCTGTATTGGCCCCGCGGCCTCCGCTTTGAGTTACCTCAATATGCCAGCGATTATTTCTGCGGCAGAGGTGACAGATTCTGAAGCGATTCACCCTGGCTATGGCTTTTTGAGCGAAAACGCCAACTTTGCTGAGCGCGTGGAAAAAAGTGGCTTCCAATTTATTGGGCCTACGGCTGAATCCATCCGCATCATGGGCGACAAGGTTGCTGCCAAACAAGCCATGATCAAAGCGGGTGTGCCGTGTGTGCCGGGCTCAGAAGGTGAACTGCCGGATGACCCTGTGATGGTGCGTCGCATTGCGAAATCTGTCGGCTACCCCGTCATCATCAAAGCCGCTGGCGGTGGCGGTGGGCGTGGCATGCGCGTGGTGCACACTGAGGCGGCATTGATCAACGCCGTGCAAATGACCAAAGCCGAGGCTGGCGCAGCCTTCGGCAACCCGGCGGTTTACATGGAAAAGTTCCTGCAAAACCCACGCCACGTTGAAATCCAGATTTTGACTGACAAGCACAAGAATGCTGTGTATTTGGGCGACCGCGATTGTTCCATGCAACGTAGACACCAAAAAATCATTGAAGAAGCACCAGCACCGGGCATTCCACGCAAGCTGATTGACCGCATCGGTGAGCGCTGTGTCGCTGCGTGTAAAAAAATTGGCTACCGCGGTGCGGGCACGTTTGAGTTTTTGTTCGAAAACGGTGAGTTTTATTTCATCGAAATGAACACCCGCGTACAAGTCGAGCACACCATCACCGAAATGGTGACGGGCATCGATATTGTGAAGACGCAAATCATGGTGGCTGCGGGTGAAAAATTGCCATTCACACAAAAGCAAGTCGAAATGCGCGGCCATGCGATTGAGTGCCGCATCAACGCTGAAGACCCCTACAAATTCACGCCATCTCCAGGCCGAATCACCATGTGGCATGCGCCAGGTGGCCCGGGTGTGCGGGTAGATTCGCACATTTACACCAACTATTTTGTGCCTCCAAACTATGATTCGATGATTGGCAAAATCATCACGCACGGGGACACCCGCGAACAAGCGATTGCACGCATGCGTACGGCTTTGGCGGAAACGCTGGTCGAAGGTATCAACACCAATATTGCGTTACACCGTGATTTGATGGTGGATGCCAAATTCATGGCGGGTGGTACCAATATTCATTACCTCGAAGAGTGGTTGCTGCAGCATAAACGCTGAGCTTGCACCTCTTCATCCACTGCACACATTCATGTTTGAACTCAAAATCATGTGCCCAGAGGCGCATATTGATGAACTCAGTGACGCCTTAGAAGCCCTCGATGCGCTCAGCGTGTCGGTGGAAGACGCTGATGCAGCGACCGATGCTGAGCAAGCCTTATTCGGCGAACCCGATATGCCGCCACCCAAAGGTGGCTGGCAACGCAGCCGCGTGACCGCCCTCTTCAGCACCGAAGGTCAGGCGCGTGAAGCGTCAACTTTACTGGCTGCACAAGATTTCTTTGCTGCTTGTACGCTGTTGGGCGTTGTCGCAGTGGCTGATCAGGACTGGGTGCGTTTGACGCAATCGCAGTTTGAGCCAGTTGAAATTACACCTGAATTTTGGATTGTGCCAACCTGGCATGAGCCGCCTGCGGCTGCGAAACAAGTGATTCGGCTCGACCCAGGTTTGGCCTTTGGCACAGGAACCCACCCGACCACGCGCATGTGCTTGAAATGGATTGCCAAGCAACCCGACACGGCAAACAAGTTCAAACGCGTGCTTGACTACGGTTGTGGCTCTGGTATCTTGGCCATTGGAGCGGCCAAGTTTGGGGCGGTTTACATTGATGCGGTCGATATTGATTTAGCAGCGGTTGAGTCCACACTTTTAAACGCCGAAGCGAATCACGTGTCTTTGAAATCAGGTCTGCCAGACAAAGTAAGCGGTCGCTATCAAACCGTTTTTGCCAATATTTTGGCTACGCCACTCAAAGTTTTAGCCCCCCTGCTGTGTGCCCGTGTTGAAAAAGGTGGCTCTTTGGTTTTGGCTGGCATCTTGGCACGCCAAGAGGAAGAGTTGAAATTGGCCTACGCGCCCTATTGCAAGCTTGCCGTGTCTGACACGGAAGATGGCTGGATTTTGATGACCGCTACGCTATAGCGTGTCTGCATCCGTCTTCATGCGTTTTATTACGTTTTCATGAGCCTCAAAACACGCTGCCCCGCCTGCGATACGGTTTTTAAAATCGTTCCAGACCAACTCAAAGTATCACAAGGTTGGGTACGGTGTGGCCGTTGCGCTGAGGTTTTTGATGCAGCTGCGCATGCGGCTACAACAGCGGAAGCAACTGATAAAACTGACCCTTGGCAGCAGGCTAGAGTGCCGGAAGTAGGCTTGCCGAGTGAAAACGTACAAATTACTCCTGACAATATAGCGCCTCAGGCAATAAATACGCCGACTAATGTCACTTTTACACCTCATCCAGATAAAACAGAGACAGATCTTTCATTTGTCCGTGTTGCAAAAAACAAGGCTTTTTGGCTAAAAAGAAACGTTATCACCAGTCTGCGTGCAGCATGTGTGGCTTTAGCTGGCCTGTTATTTTTCCAAGTGGTATTTAGCCAGCGCAACCACCTTGCCGCAGCTAACCCAGCGATCAAAACGAGTTTTGAATCTCTTTGCCAAGCAATAGGCTGCAAAATTGAGCCATTTAAAAACATCGATGCCTTCAAAATCGACAGCTCAAGTTTTCAAAAAGCGCAAACTACAGCAGGTGAACCCGCATCAGCTCAAGTTTTTGCCCTCAAACTGACTTTGAAAAACAGCTCAGACATACCTGTGGCCATGCCAGCTGTTGAATTAACGTTGACAGAAGCTGGCGATAAACCCGTTTTGCGGCGAGTCTTGCTAGCAAAAGACTTCGGCTTCAATAGCACTGCGCTTGCGGCTAACGGTGATTGGACGGGTGAGATGAAATTGGCGGTGACGTCTAACCCAGACATGCCGCCTGTTTCTGGCTACCGAGTTTTTCTTTTTTACCCTTGACATCACCGTAAGCCGACTTTTAAACATCTATTTTTAACGCAACTTGAGACCTTAACGCATATGGCAGCAATTATTTGTGGCTCTTTAGCCTTTGACAGTATCATGAATTTTGAAGGTAAATTTGCCGATCAAATCCTTCCCGATCAAATACACAACTTGAATGTCTCATTTTTTGTGCCTACGCTACGACGCGAATTTGGTGGCTGTGCAGGCAATATCGCCTATGCCTTGAAGCAACTGGGCGGAACACCGTTGATCATGGCGACTGTAGGCAGCGATGGCGCAGATTACGCCAAACGCATCGCTGCATTGGGCATGAGCACTGAGTACGTCCGCGAGGTGAGCGACACCTACACGGCACAAGCCATGATCATGACGGACACCAATAACAACCAAATCACCGCTTTTCACCCTGGCGCGATGATGCAAGCGCACATCACAAAAATAGCACCCCGCGATGACGTCAAAATCGGCATCGTGTCGCCAGACGGTCGCGATGCGATGTTAGATCATGCTGAGCAATTCAATGCAGCGGGCATTCCTTTTGTGTTTGACCCAGGCCAAGGTTTGCCGATGTTTGACGGCAAAGATTTAGCGCACTTCATCGATTTGGCGACTTGGGTCACCGTGAACGATTACGAAGGCAAGATGCTGTGTGATAGAACAGGCCTAAGCAGTGCTGAAATCTCTAAAAAAGTGAAAGGCTTGATTGTCACTTTAGGCGAGCATGGCTGTGAAGTTTGGGTGGATGGCGAGAAAACCGTCGTTGCACCAGTGGTTGCCAGCAGTGTGGTGGATCCCACAGGTTGTGGCGATGCGTTTAGAGGTGCGCTCTTATTTGGTTTGGAAAAAGGCTGGCCATTGGCTCAATGCGCCAAGCTTGGCAACCAATTGGGCGCCCTCAAGATCGCACAGCGTGGCGGTCAAAACTACCAAATAAATTTTAATTATTTAAGTCTCTAGCCTTTGTATTTGTTGCTTTAATTGCTATTATATATATAGCAATATTTATGAATTTAGACAACAAAAAAAACCCGATGCTTTGCAGCATCGGGTTGAAAGCACAACGGCTTAAAGCAAAGCTCTAAGTCAATTGACTTATCTGCATCAAGGCTTTTTCGCAGTCGGAAAAGGCCAAGCAGCTTGCGGGTTCAACGTTGTTTGAGCCGCAGTGGCAGGGGCAGGCTTGGCAGCGGGTGTTTTCGCGGCTTTCTTGGCTGGCGCCTTGGCTTTTTTGGCAGCAGGCTTTTTAGCAGCAGCTTTCTTCGCTGGTGCTTTTTTGGCGACGGCTTTCTTAGCAGGCGCTTTTTTAGCTACAGCTTTTTTCGCTGGGGCAGCTTTCTTAGCCGGTACTTTTTTAGCTGCAGCTTTTTTCGCTGGAGCGACTTTCTTAGCAGGCGCTTTTTTAGCTACAGCTTTTTTCGCTGGAGCGGCTTTCTTAGCAGGCGCTTTTTTAGCGACGACTTTTTTAGCCGGAGCTTTCTTTGCTACAGCTTTTTTCGCTGGAGCGGCTTTCTTAGCTGCTACTTTTTTAGCAGGAGCTTTCTTCGCAGGGGCCTTTTTAGCGGCCGGTTTTTTCGCAGTTGCCATTATTTTCTCCTTGTTTACATGTCAAAGAGCACTTCGTGCTTGTATTTTTATACACAAAGCGATTCATGTTGTTGCATCACACCATCGTGCGCTGCAGCAGCATGAACAGGGTAAGCACACAAGACAGTTCAGCTCTTTGGCCAATATCAGTCTTGCATGCAAGTTTCTACAATCACCTCAAATTTCTAATTCCAAATCTACCAATCACTTAATCCCAAGAAAGCGCGCCGCCTGATTGGTACTCAATCACACGGGTTTCAAAAAAGTTACGCTCTTTCTTCAAATCAATCATTTCGCTCATCCACGGGAACGGGTTTTCCTCGTTCGGGAACAAGGTTTCCAAACCAATCTGTACGGCACGCCGATTGGCAATGTAACGCAGGTAACCTTTGAACATGGACGCATTCATGCCCAACACGCCACGCGGCATGGTGTCTTCAGCATAGCGGTATTCCAGCTCAACAGCTTTCAAAAACAAGGCTTTGATTTCGACTTTGAACTCTGGCGTCCACAAGCCCGGGTTTTCCAGTTTCAACTGGTTGATCAAATCAATACCAAAATTGCAGTGCATAGACTCATCACGCAAAATGTACTGGTACTGCTCAGCTGCACCTGTCATTTTGTTTTGACGACCTAACGCCAAAATTTGCGTGAAACCGACGTAGAAGAACAAGCCTTCCATCAGGCAGGCAAACACAATCAAAGACTTCAGCAAGGTTTGATCGGTTTCATGTGTGCCGGTCTTGAACAAGGGATCGCTGATGGCATCGATGAAAGGAATCAGGAACTGGTCTTTGTCACGAATCGATTGCACTTCGTTGTAGGCGTTGAAAATCTCAGCTTCATCCAGCCCCAACGACTCGGTGATGTATTGGTAAGCGTGGGTATGAATCGCCTCCTCAAACGCTTGGCGCAGCAAAAACTGGCGGCATTCTGGCGCAGTGATGTGACGGTACGTGCCCAGCACAATATTGTTAGCAGCCAACGAGTCCGCTGTCACAAAGAAACCCAAATTGCGTTTCACCAAACGACGCTCGTCTTCCGTCAACCCATTCGGGCTTTTCCACAAAGCAATGTCGCGCGTCATGTTGACTTCTTGCGGCATCCAATGGTTGGCGCAAGTGGCTAAATATTTTTCCCACGCCCATTTGTATTTGAATGGCACCAGTTGGTTGACATCGGTTTGGCCATTGATGATGCGCTTGTCTGCCGCGTTGATGCGCTTGTGAACAGCGGGCACTGGAGTAGAGTCAGAAACAGAAGCCGTACTTGGTGAGCCAGTTTGACTGCTGGTTTGGTTCATCACAGAAGCTTGCGCAGAGACCATTAACTGCGGTGCGCCGGTCTGCGCTGGAATAGCAGACGAAAAAAGAGGACGCTCATCCGCGTGGTTTATTGATAAACCACGGCTTTGTGTTGTCGGCAGTGAAGACTTAACTTCGTCGTCCCAGGTTAGCATATTTGTTCCAATGTGTAGATTATGAAAGCTATAGAAAAAAAATGAAAGTGCTCATTCAATTTCTATAGCAATGTGTTGCGATTTTGCACCGATATTTTCAAAATTTCTATCAAAAAATTTTAAACATTTTTAGTTACTGACACGACTCGCAAGTTGGATCATCTACACCGCAAAATTTAATGTCAGTTGCAGGCATGCTACTCAGTTGCATTTGTGCTGCAGCAGCTGCGGCATCCAAGGCGCTCATACCTTTAGTAGCCGAGCTATCACCGCCCGAAGACACCGCATTCATACGGCCATTCATCACAGTTGATTTCTCAGCGTGCGTGGCACCGACGGTGCGCAAATAGTACGTCGTTTTCAAACCGCGCAACCATGCCAGCTTGTAGGTGTCATCCAGTTTTTTACCAGAGACGCCTGCCATGTAAATATTGAGCGATTGTGCTTGGTCAATCCATTTTTGGCGACGGGCTGCAGCTTCCACGATCCAAGTCGTTTCAACTTCAAACGCAGTGGAGTACAAGGCCTTGATGTCTTGCGGCACGCGGTCAATCGGGCGCAATGAACCATCGTAGTGTTTCAAATCAACCACCATCACGTCATCCCACAAGCCGAGGCGTTTGAGGTCATGCACCAAGCGGCCGTTGATCACGGTGAATTCGCCAGACAAGTTAGATTTGACCGACAAGTTGCCAAAGCAAGGCTCGATACAGGCATCCACACCGATGATGTTGGAAATAGTCGCGGTAGGTGCAATCGCCACGCAATTGGAGTTGCGCATGCCGTCTTGTGCAATTTTGTTGCGCAGCGCGTTCCAGTCCATTGTCGATGAACGATCCACCTCAACATAACCGCCACGCTCTTCTGCGAGCATGTCCAAGGTATCCAACGGCAAGATGCCTTGGTCCCACAACGAGCCCTTGTAGCTGGCGTATTTGCCGCGCTCTTTGGCCAGATCGCTGGACGCCCAGTAGGCGTAGTAGCAAATGGCTTCCATTGAGGTGTCAGCAAACTCCACCGCAGCTTGGCTGGCGTAGGGGATGCGCATCTCGTACAAGCAGTCTTGGAACGCCATCAAACCCATGCCTACCGGGCGGTGCTTCAAATTGGAATCACGCGCCTTCTTCACAGCGTAGTAGTTGATGTCAATCACATTGTCCAACATGCGCATCGCGGTCGTGATGGTTTTTTTCAGTTTGACGTGATCCAACTGACCATCCTTCAAATGCTGCATCAAGTTCACAGAACCCAAATTGCAAACCGCGGTTTCGGTATCGCTGGTGTTCAAGGTGATTTCAGTGCACAAATTGCTGGAATGAACGACGCCAACATGCTGTTGCGGCGAACGGATGTTGCACGGGTCTTTGAACGTGATCCACGGATGCCCTGTTTCAAACAACATGGTGAGCATCTTGCGCCACAAATCTGCGGCCTGAACAGTTTTGGAAGGGGCTATTTCACCGCGTGCGGCTTGGGCTTCGTAGGCCACATAGGCTGTTTCGAAGTCGCGACCAAATTTGTCGTGCAAATCAGGCACGTTGTTAGGCGAGAACAAGGTCCACTCACCTTTTTCCATCACACGGCGCATGAACAAGTCAGGAATCCAGTTGGCGGTGTTCATGTCGTGCGTGCGGCGGCGGTCGTCGCCGGTGTTTTTACGCAACTCCAAGAACTCTTCCATGTCCAGATGCCATGTTTCCAAGTAGGTACAGACCGCACCTTTGCGTTTGCCGCCTTGGTTCACGGCGACGGCTGTGTCGTTCACCACCTTCAAGAACGGCACCACACCTTGCGATTCGCCATTGGTGCCCTTGATATGCGCACCCAAAGCGCGCACACGGGTCCAGTCGTTGCCCAGACCGCCAGCAAACTTGGACAGCAAGGCGTTTTCTTTGATCAACTCATAAATGCCGTCCAGATCATCAGGCACGGTAGACAGGTAGCAAGACGACAGCTGTGAGCGGCGTGTACCGCTGTTGAACAACGTCGGTGTGCTGGACATGAAGTCGAACGACGACAGCACCTCGTAGAACTCAATCGCACGTGCTTCGCGGTCGGCTTCTTGCAGTGCCAATCCCATGGCCACGCGCATGAAGAACGCTTGTGGCAGCTCGATACGGGTTTTGCGGACGTGCAAAAAGTAACGGTCATACAGGGTTTGCAATCCTAGATAGTCAAACTTCAAATCTTGCTCCGGCTTGAGGGCGGCACCCAAACGCGCCAAGTCAAACTGCAACATCTGCTCATCAAGTAGCTCGTTCTCAACGCCCTTTTTGATGAATTTCGGGAAATACTCAGCATAACGAACACCCATTTCCTCTTGAGCCACCTCACCACCCAGCACTTCGCGGCGGATGGTGTGCAAGAGCAAACGTGCGGTGACATAGGTGTAATCAGGCTCGCTTTCAATCAACGTGCGCGTTGCCATGATGGAGGCTTTGTAGACCTCGTCAATTGGCACGCCATCGTATAAATTACGCAGTGTTTCAGCCAAAATCGGTGCCATTTGCACGTCTTTACCCAAGCCAGCGCAAGCAGACTCAATCAAGCCGATCAAACGACCCATGTCTAAAGCCACGCGCTGGCCGCCGTCCATGACATGCAGCACCGGCGCTGGCGGCGCCTCTTCGGCAACCACTTTAGCGCGCTCTTGCGTACGCTTTTCACGGTACAACACATAGGCACGTGCGACTTCGTGGTGACCACCGCGCATCAAACCCAATTCAACCTGGTCTTGCACGTCTTCAATATGGAAGGTGCCACCACCAGGGCGTGAGCGCATCAAGGCGCGAATGACGACTTGCGTCAAACCATCCACCGTGTCGCGCACGCTGGCCGATGCCGCACCTTGCGTTCCATGTACCGCTAAAAATGCCTTCATCACCGCCACGGCAATTTTGCTGGGCTCAAACGGCACAACAGCGCCATTCCGACGAATGATTTGGTAGTGGTCTAAGGTTTGGCCGGCGCTGTCGTCAGCGCGGTCTACACCCTGTGCTGGGCTGGTTTGAAAAAGCGACTGCGGCGTGAACGTTGTGCGCGCTGATTCTGGAGATGTGGATGCTTGCTGCATAGGTAATGATCCTCTTGTCTTTGTGACTATTATTTTAATGATGAACACACTTTCAATGCTGCTGGCTTACCAACTATTTTCTAAGGAGTAACAGCATTGACAAAAATTTTGAAACACTATATGTAGTGGTTACTGCCACTTTACACACTACCTATAGTGTTGTTTCAAGATTTCAGTTTACATCAATTTCGATAAAAATGCTCTGTTTTTACACACTATTTAATGATAGCAACGAGCCAATATTTCACAATGCTCTGCGCACTTGCAGCCAGTCAAACTGAGCGCCCGGGTCGGCTTTTCGACCCGGTGCGATGTGTTCGTGGCCTGTCACATGCGCAATTGGGTAGTTTTGCTGCAACGCAGCACACACACTGGTCAAACTTTCGTACTGTGCAGCTTCAAAAGAATCACCTTCCAAGCCCTCGAGTTCTATGCCAACTGAGTAGTCATTGCAGTTGTCTTTACCCAAATAACTGGATTGCCCCGCATGCCAAGCGCGATCATCACAGCTCACAAACTGCCACAACTCGCCGTTTCTGCGGATATAAAAATGCGCGGACACTTGGGCTCCTCGGATTTGCTCAAAATACGGGTGCACATCCCAATCTAAAGTGTTTGTAAACAGCTGTTGCACCTCGTCGCCACCGAATTGCCCAGGCGGCAAGCTGATGGCGTGGATGACGATTAAACTTATCTGAGTATTTGCAGGCCTCGCGCCAAAGTTAGGTGATGCCAAAGGCCGCGCAAACTTATACCAGCCTTTGTCAAACAGGGCTATGGGGACATCATGGGCTTGTTCGGTGTGATGCATTTATCAGCAATCATTCAGCTTTTTTAGCGCCAAACTGCCGGTGTTCCGTGCTGCAAAACCACAATTGCGACCGCAAATCAGCACTCGGGGCAGCCAAAGCCTCGATTTGCGGCAAATGGACGCCGCAATGGGCGCACGCCACCATGGTTTTTTTAGCTTGCTGGCGCTCAGCTTCTCTGTCGAAATTTTCTTGCCTGTCTTTATTGATAGCGATGCGATTGCTGCGCCACACCCACACACCGACAAAAATCACGAGCAAGACCACCAAATACTTCATGCCACACGCCCCAAAACCATTTCAAGCACAAAGCGCGAACCCACGTATGCGAGTAACAGCAAACCCGAGCCGATGTACAACACCCGGACAGCCGTGCGCCCACGCCAGCCAAATTCCGCCCTGCCGACGATCAACACCGCAAAAGCCAGCCAAGACAGCACCGAAAAAATCGTTTTGTGATCCCACTTCCAGACCTTGCCAGCGCCATACAGTGATTCACTGAACAGCCAGCCTGCCAACAGCGTCGCCGTCAGCAAAACAAATCCTGCGGTCACGAATCGAAACGTCAATCGTTCCAGGGTCAGCAGCGGCAAACCGCTGGACGTGGCAGACATGCTGCTGGGTGACAAGCGCATCTGCGAGTCTGCCCGCATCATCAACCAAGCATGCGCCACCGCAACAGCAAACAAACCATAGGACGCCAAACCCAAAGCCCAATGAACGGGTAACCATTTGGATGCTGCGCTGTGCAAAATTTGACCTGGAAACACCAAAGCGAGCAGCACGGCTATAGCACCAATGCCCGCAAACGCCCAAACCGCCTTTAATTTGGGGTACATATAGCTCTCAACCGCATACACCGTCAGCCCCAGCCAGGCGGTGACGGACAACGCAGGCGCAAAGCCGAAATGCGGAATATCACCAAACAAGCTCCACAGCACCGCCATGCCATGCAAACCCCAAGCGCACCAAAGCAACAAGCGCGTGGTTGCTGCACTCAAGCGTGCGCTAGCCAGTGCAGGCGTTGCGTAAGCCACGGCAGCGCCTAAGCCTAGAAATAGACTGGTAAGAGAATAAGCTGCTGCATTCGCTAGAATCATCCCTACAGTTTATACGACCTACAGAATTAAATACCTATGGCTTCCGCTCTCACCGACAAACTCTCGCTCCTGGTCAAACAAATGCGCGGCCAAGCCCGCATGACCGAGTCCAACGTGCAGGACATGCTGCGCGAGGTCCGCCTGGCGCTCTTGGAGGCCGACGTCGCCCTGCCTGTCGTGCGCGATTTCATCGCCCGGGTCAAAGACAAAGCCATGGGCCAGGAGGTGGTCGGCTCGCTCAGCCCCGGCCAAGCACTGGTGGCGGTGGTGAACCGCGAACTGGTCGCCACCATGGCGGGCAGCGACATCGGCAGCGCCACTGTCAGCGAACTGAACCTTGCCGCCCAGCCACCTGCCGTGATCTTGATGGCTGGTTTGCAGGGTGCCGGTAAAACCACCACCACCGCCAAACTGGCCAAGCACCTGATTGAAAAACGCAAAAAGAAGGTGTTGACGGTTTCTGGTGACGTCTACCGCCCCGCCGCTATTGAGCAGCTCAAAACCGTCACCGCGCAAGCGGGGGCCGAGTGGTTCCCCAGCAGCGCCGACCAAAAACCGCGTGACATTGCCTTTGCCGCGCTCGATTACGCCAAAAAGCACCATTTCGACGTGCTCTTGGTCGATACCGCCGGTCGTTTGGGTATCGACGAGGTGCTGA
Source organism: Comamonadaceae bacterium (assembly GCA_947485165.1). Taxonomy (GTDB): domain Bacteria; phylum Pseudomonadota; class Gammaproteobacteria; order Burkholderiales; family Burkholderiaceae_C; genus Aalborgiella. The sequence goes on along the minus strand of CANKRG010000011.1, from coordinate 28,223 downwards.
TGAACGAGATCCGCGAGCTGCACGCGGTGCTGAACCCGATTGAAACCCTGTTTGTGGTTGACGCCATGCAGGGTCAGGATGCCATCAACACCGCCAAGGCTTTTAAAGACGCGCTGCCGCTGACGGGTATCATTTTGACCAAGCTGGACGGCGACTCGCGCGGCGGCGCGGCGCTGTCGGTGCGGCACATCACCGGCGCACCCATCAAATTTGCCGGTACGTCGGAGAAACTCGACGGCCTGGAAATCTTCGACGCCGAACGCCACGCCGGCCGCGTGCTGGGCATGGGCGATATTTTGGCGCTGGTGGAGCAGGTCACATCGGGTGTAGACGTGGCTGCCGCGCAAAAACTGGCCGAAAAAGTCAAAAGCGGCAAAGGTTTTGATCTGAACGACTTTTTGAGCCAGCTCCAGCAAATGAAGCAAATGGGCGGTTTGGCCAGCATGATGGAAAAGCTCCCCGCTGCGATGGCCGCCAAAGCCGGTCAGGTCGACATGGGCCGGGCCGAAAAGGACATGCGCCGCAAAGAAGGCATCATCCTCAGCATGACCCCACTGGAGCGCCGCAAACCCGACCTGATCAAAGCCACCCGCAAACGCCGTATCGCAGGTGGCGCGGGCGTGCAGGTGCAGGAAGTCAACCGCATGCTCAATGAGTTTGAGCAAATGCAGGGCATGATGAAAAAGATGAGCGGCGGCGGGATGATGAAGATGATGAAAAAGATGGGCGGCATGAAGGGCATGCCGAAAATGCCGTTTTAGCCTGGAATCGTCGTATTTATCTCCTATACTGCTATTTAAATGGTAGCAATCTAGTCGTTTTCGTTGCAACCCCAGTGTTACACCTCAGCCGTCACCACCTCACCGCGCAGCATGCGCTGCGGCGCGTCAGTGACTTTGATGTCCACCAACTGCCCAATCAGACGATCTGGCCCCGTAAACACCACGGCGCGGTTGCATTCTGTGCGGCCGAACAGGGCGTTGGGGGTTTTGCGGGCAGGGCCTTCGACCAGGACGCGCTGCACCGTGCCCAGTCGGCTGGCACTGATGCGGGTGACGTTGGCGTCGATGGTGGCTTGCAGGTGCTGTAAACGCGCCAGTTTGACGGCGTGCGGCGTGTCGTCATGCAGCGCGGCGGCGGGGGTGCCGGGGCGCGGGCTGTAGATGAAGCTGAAGGAGGTGTCAAAACCCACGTCGTTGATGAGCTTCATCATCTTCTGGAAATCATCGTCGGTTTCACCGGGGAAGCCGACGATGAAGTCGCTGCTGAGCACCATGTCGGAGCGAATCGCACGCAGTTTGCGGATGGTGCTTTTGTATTCCAGCGCGGTGTAGCCGCGTTTCATGGCGCTCAAAATGCGGTCGGAGCCGTGCTGCACCGGCAGATGCAGGTGGTTCACCAGCTTCGGTAAGCGCGCGTAAGCGTCGATCAGGCTCTGGCTGAACTCGTTCGGGTGGCTGGTGGTGTAGCGGATGCGGGCTATGCCGGGGATCTCGGAGACGTAATCCAGCAGCGTTGCAAAGTCGGCAATCTCCCCTGAATCACCCATCTTGCCGCGGTAGGCGTTGACGTTCTGACCCAGCAAATTGACCTCTTTGACACCCTGATCGGCCAAACCGGCCACTTCGACCAGCACGTCTTCAAACGGACGCGAGACTTCTTCACCGCGCGTGTAGGGCACGACGCAGTAGCTGCAGTATTTGGAGCAGCCTTCCATGATGCTCACAAACGCGCTGGCACCGTTGTTTTTGGCGGGTGGTAGGTGGTCGAATTTTTCGATTTCGGGAAAACTAATATCCACCTGTGGTCGTGCCAGCAAGTCTCTTTTTGCTAGCAGCTCAGGCAAGCGGTGCAGAGTCTGCGGGCCAAACACCACGTCCACAAACGGGGCGCGGGCGATGATGGCTGCACCCTCTTGACTGGCGACGCAGCCGCCGACGCCGATTTTGACGCCCTTGGCTTTCAGGTGCTTGATACGACCTAAATCACTAAACACTTTTTCCTGCGCTTTTTCACGCACGGAGCAGGTGTTGAACAAGATCAAATCGGCTTCTTCGACGTTTTGGGTGGCGACATAGCCCTCGGCGGCGTGCAGCACATCGACCATTTTGTCGGAGTCGTACTCGTTCATTTGGCAACCGAAGGTTTTAATGAATACTTTTTTGGAAGATACTAAGTCATTGACAGGATTCATAATTTCTCTCATTTCCGCACTCATTTCTTTTCTCCAGCCAACTTCACTTTTGCCTCTTCAGCGGTGAGTAACCACACCTCATGCACCAGCCCAGTCGCGGCTTCGCGTCTGAAATTCACCACAAATTCTTTGCCTTCCAACGCACCCGTCATCGCCAGCATGCCCTGCTCGTCGCGAATCCGCGCACCGGGCGACAGGCGGTCAGCTTTGCCGTCCAGCTCGATTTGGGGTGGCGATTTGAAAGCGATATTCCCGCGCACGGCAGAATCCGGAAAATGACGCATTATTTGGGCTGTAGCCGACGTATTTATTGCCTGAATAGCTATAAATAGTATAGAAAAAAATGGCTTTTGAATTAACTTTTGAAAAGTGAAATTTGTCATAAGTGCAGCAGTGACTGGTTTATATCCAGCGGCTGATATTTGATAGTAAGACTGCGATTTTACCGCAGCACCGGCTGAAACGCCTAAAAACTACTGCATCGCACGGATGGCGGCAAAGCGCGTTTCCAGCTCGCGACGCATCTCTTTGCGCACCTCTGCAGCGGCAAAACGCCGTCTGTCTTCAACGGATGTCGGCTTTAGCGGCGTCACCGGCACGGGTTTGCGCGCTTCATCCACCGCCACCATCGTGAAAAAGCAACTGTTGACGTGGCGAACCTCGCGGGTGCGGATTTCTTCGGCAATCACCTTGATGCCGATCTCCATGGACGAGATGCCGGTGTGGTTGACCGAAGCCAAAAACGTCACCAACTCGCCCACGTGGATGGGCTGGCGGAACATCACTTGGTCAACATTCAACGTCACCACGTAACGCCCTGCATACCGGCTGGCGCAGGCGTAGGCGACTTGATCCAGCAGCTTCAAAATCGTGCCGCCGTGGACGTTGCCCGAAAAATTGGCGGTGTCGGGCGTCATCAGCACGGTCATGGACAGTTGGTGGGCAGGTAAATCCATGGTCGGCGGGCTCAAATCAGTGAAACAGGGATCGTATTATGCCGTGGCCACCTCATGCGCCGCCATCAACTCCAGCGATTTAACCAGTGCCGAATGGTCCAACTGGTCCCAACCATTCGCTGCACAAACCTGCATCAGCTGCGCGGCAGACGCTGTTTGCGGCAGTGCCACACCCATGGCTTTTGCGCCTGCGAGGGCCAGATTCAGGTCTTTTTGATGCAGGGCAATGCGGAAACCGGGGTTGAAGGTGCGCTTGATCATGCGTTCGCCATGCACTTCCAAAATGCGGCTGGCAGCGAAACCACCCATCAAGGCTTGGCGCACACGCGCAGGGTCGGCACCAGCTTTGCTGGCGAACAGCAGGGCTTCGCCTACGGCGGCGATGTTCAGCGCGACAATGATTTGGTTCGCCACTTTGGTGGTTTGGCCGTCGCCATTGCCGCCGACCAAGGTGATGTTTTTGCCCATCAATTCAAACAGCGGTTTGATGCGTTCAAACACCGCTTCGTCGCCACCAATCATGATGGTCAAGCTAGCGGCTTTGGCGCCGACTTCGCCGCCGGAGACGGGTGCGTCCAGGTAATCACAGCCTAACTCGTTGATGGCTAGTGCGAAGCGCTTGGTTTCCATGGGGGAAATCGAGCTCATGTCGATGACGACCTTGCCCTTACCTCCCCCGCTCTTCAATCCTTCAGCCACGCCTTCTTTACCGAACAACACTTTGTCCACATCGGGCGTGTCTGGCAGCATCAAAATGATGACTTCTGCAGCGCACGCGACATCTGCATTGGTGGCGCAGACCGTGGCCGCGCTCAAAGCTTCGGGTACTTTGCTGCGTTTGGGCACAAACAACTCGTGTCCTGCTGCCAATAAATGCTGCGCCATCGGCGCGCCCATGATGCCTAAACCTATAAATCCGATTTTCATTGTGGCTCTCCTTTTTTCTCTTGATTAATTAAAGTACAAATACAGTGTGAATTTTTGCTTTGCTTTGATTAATAGCCACCAGCTGCTTTGGGCGCAGACACAGCACGCATCTTCGCCATCACCGCCTGCGCGCCAGCGGCCATCAAACGTGCGTCTGAGCCCACGGTGACAAACTGGAAGCCTTTGGCAATGCGTTTCAACGCGGCTTCAGGCGCGCCGTTGTGAATACCCGCCACGATGCCGTGCGCTTTGGCGCGTGCCAGGATATGGTCTACCGCTTCTGCGGCTTTGGGATCCAAGTCGTCAAAGGTGGGGGTGCAACCCAAGGCCAAGGATAAATCGGATGGGCCGATGTAGATAGCGTCCAGCCCCTCGACCGACAAAATATCGTCCAAATTGTCCAACGCTTGGGCCGTCTCAATCATCGCGAAGGTGACGATGGTGTTGTTCGCATGCTTGGCGTAATCGGCACCGCCGTAGAGCAAGGCGCGGGTTGGACCGAAGCTGCGTGTGCCTTGCGGTGCATAGTGGGTGTAGGCGACCAGCTTTTGGGCGTCTTCACGGGTGTTGATCATGGGGCAAATCACGCCGTAAGCGCCTGCGTCCAAGGTTTTCATCAAAATGCCGGGCTCTAACCACGGCACGCGCACCACGGGCACGGTGTTGGTGGTAGAAATGGCTTGCAACATGGGCACCATGGTCGAGTAGTCAACCATGCCGTGCTGCATGTCGATGGTCAGCGAATCCCAGCCTTGGTGCGCCATGGTTTCAGCGGAAAAGCTGTTGGGAATGGCCAACCAGCCATTGGTGACAGCGCCGCCTGATTGCCAGATGGTGCGTAAGCGGTTTTCTCTCATGGTGTTGCTCCTAAAAATTTTGTTGTTATCTATCGAACGCGGGGCCGTCATCTATCAAACGCTGCACGTTTGGGGTCGAATTTCCAGTTGGGAATCAAATACTGCATGGCCGTGGCGTCGTCGCGCGAGCCCAAGCCGTGCTGCTTGTAGAGTTGGTGCGCTTTTTCAACCTCCACCATGTCCAGCTCTACGCCCAAGCCCGGCTTTTTCGGCACTTGCACCAAGCCACCTTTGATTTGCAGCGGCTCTTTGGTCAAACGCTGACCGTCTTGCCAGATCCAGTGGGTGTCAATCGCCGTCACCTTGCCCGGTGCGGCAGCACCGACGTGGGTGAACATCGCCAGCGACACGTCAAAATGGTTGTTGGAATGCGATCCCCAGGTCAGCCCCCAATCACGGCAGGTTTGCGCCACCCTCACCGAGCCGGCCATGGTCCAAAAATGCGGATCCGCCAGCGGAATATCGACCGATTGCAACGACAGTGCGTGGCTCAGTTGACGCCAATCGGTCGCGATCATGTTGGTCGCCGTCGGCAAACCGGTGGCGCGGCGGAACTCGGCCATCACCTCCCGGCCAGAGAAGCCTTCTTCCGCGCCGCACGGGTCTTCGGCGTAGGCGACGACGTTTTTCATGTCGCGCATCAGGCGGATCGCGTCTTTCAACAACCAGCCGCCGTTCGGGTCCAGCGTGACGCGGGCTTGCGGGAAGCGCTCGTGCAAGGCGGTGACAGCGGCAATTTCATCTTCGCCGCGCAACACGCCGCCTTTGAGTTTGAAGTCGTTGAAGCCATAGCGCTCGTGCGCGGCTTCGGCCTGGCGGACGATGGTTTCGGGCGTCAAAGCGACTTCATGGCGCACGCGTGACCAGTTGTTGTCGGCATCGGGTTCGCTGTTGTATCGCAAATTGGTCTTGCTGCGGTCGCCGACATAGAACAAATAACCCAGCATTTCGACCGCATCACGCTGCTGGCCTTCACCCAACAAGGCCGCGACGGGCACGCCTAGGTGCTGGCCCAGCAAATCCAGCAAGGCAGATTCAATCGCCGTCACCGCGTGGATGGTGGTGCGCAAATCGAAAGTTTGCTGGCCACGGCCACCGCTGTCGCGGTCGGCAAACTGGTTTTGTACCTTACGCAGCATGTCTTGCACATTGCCCAAAGATTGCCCGACCACCAAGGCAGCCGCATCTTCCAACGTTTGACGAATCTTTTCACCGCCTGGCACCTCGCCCACACCGGTGTTGCCCGCACTGTCGGTCAAGATCAAAATATTGCGCGTGAAATACGGGCCGTGGGCGCCGCTCAGGTTGAGCAACATGCTGTCGCGGCCCGCGACGGGAATGGCGCGTAAGCTGGTGATTTTTGGCGTGTTATTTGAGATTTGGGTCATACTCATATATTAGTCATTCGTTTATAATTCTAAGTTATCAGTTGTCTGATGTCTATCATAATAGATTTTTACGTAGACCACAAATAGTTTCCAGTTTTATAGATTTCAACTTTCCCTTTCAGCAGGAGCAAGTCATGCCAACCCAAACATTACCGCTCACCATCAGCATGCACCCCAGCGACAACGTGGCCATCGTCGCGAATGACGGTGGACTGCCCGCTGGCACTGTTTTGTCCAACGGCTTGGTACTCAAAGACAAAGTCCCGCAAGGCCACAAAGTGGCGCTGGTAGATTTAGCGATGGATGCGCCGGTGCTGCGCTACGGCATTCCGATTGGCTACGCACTGAAAGACATTCCGGCTGGTAGCTGGGTGCATGAGCGCTTGTTGACCATGCCCGATGCCCGCGAGCTGGACAACCTGCCCATCGCCACCGTCAAACCAGCTGTACAGCCGCCACTTGAGGGCTACACCTTTGAAGGCTACCGCAACGCCGATGGTTCGGTCGGTACGCGCAACATTTTGGCCATCACCCAAACCGTGCAGTGCGTGGCCGCTGTGACAGATTTTGCTGTGCAACGCATCAAGGTCGAACTTTTGCCCAAATTTCCTAACGTTGATGATGTTGTCGCGCTGGAACACAGCTACGGCTGCGGTGTGGCGATTGACGCGCCGGGTGCAGAAATCCCCATCCGCACGCTGCGCAACATCAGCCTGAACCCGAACTTTGGCGGCGAAGTGATGGTGGTGAGCTTGGGCTGCGAAAAGCTGCAACCTGAGCGATTGATGCCGCCGGGTAGTTTTGCCATCGTTGACGAACGCCAGGCTGAGTCCGTATTGGACGTCGTTTGCCTGCAAGACGACGCCCACGTCGGCTTCATGTCCATGGTCGACGCCATCATGCGCCAAGCTGAAACCCACTTGCAACGCTTGAATGTACGCCAGCGTGAAACCGTGCCTGCCAGTGAGCTGGTGGTCGGTGTGCAATGCGGTGGCAGCGATGCCTTTTCAGGCGTGACCGCCAACCCGGCGGTGGGCTATTGCACCGATTTGCTGGTGCGTGCCGGTGCCAGCGTGATGTTTTCAGAAACCACCGAGGTGCGCGACGGCATCGACCAGCTCACCGCCCGCGCCTCCACCCCTGAAGTGGCGGAAGCGATGATCCGCGAGATGGCCTGGTACGATGCCTACCTGCAGCGCGGCAAGGTTGACCGCAGCGCCAACACCACGCCGGGCAACAAGAAAGGCGGCTTGTCCAACATTGTTGAAAAAGCGATGGGCTCCATCGTCAAATCCGGCTCAGCCGCCATCACCGGCGTGCTCGCGCCAGGCGAAAAGCTGAAGCAAAAAGGCTTGACCTACGCCGCCACGCCTGCCAGCGACTTCATCTGCGGCACGCTGCAACTGGCGGCTGGCATGAATTTGCACGTTTTCACCACCGGGCGCGGCACGCCGTATGGTTTGGCCGAGTGCCCCGTCATCAAAGTTGCTACCCGCACTGACTTGGCACGCCGTTGGCACGATTTGATGGACATCAACGCCGGCACCATCGCCGACGGCAGCAAAACCATTGAAGACGTGGGCTGGGAGATGTTTCACCTCATGCTGGAAGTGGCCAGCGGCCGCAAAAAAACCTGGGCCGAGCACTGGAAGCTGCACAACGCGCTGGTTTTATTTAATCCAGCCCCGGTGACTTAATAAAACTGCAAACTGAAAGGCAAAGCACATGACAACGAGCATCCCCAACCACACCAACGACCGCATCGCCTAGATTCAGGTCTCCTCCTGCTACCTGCCTTTGTTCAATGAACGCATAGAAATCAACAACGGTCGCATGCTGGTGCCGACCCGGCCTGGGCTGGGGCTGAGCTTGAGCGAACAGTCCAAAACATGGGTGCGGGAATCGGTCTCCATTGGCAAACGCCCATAAATAAACCAAATTCACCATGAAAAAAAGCCTTTGACTCTTGCGAATCAAAGGCTTTTAAGTTCTTCTTATGGTTTGGTGGTCGTAGGTGGATTTGAACCACCGACTTCAGCATTATGAATGCTGCGCTCTAACCAACTGAGCTATACGACCGAGCCTGAAATTATAGCTGTTTTTAGGCTAGCTTGGCAAATTTAGGTGCGGTAATTACTTTAAGGGCTAAACAAGAAGTTCATCACGTCGCCATCTTTGACGACGTAGTCCTTGCCCTCGGCGCGCATTTTGCCGGCGTCTTTGGCGCCCTGCTCGCCTTTGAAGCCGATGTAATCGTCAAAAGCGATGGTTTGGGCGCGGATGTAGCCTTTTTCGAAGTCGGTGTGGATCACGCCAGCCGCTTGCGGGCCGGTGTCGCCTACATGAATCGTCCAAGCACGCACTTCTTTCACGCCAGCGGTGAAGTAGGTTTGCAGGCCCAGCAGCTTGTAGGCAGCGCGGATCAAACGGTCCAGACCCGGCTCGTCCTGGCCCAGCTCAGCCAAAAACATGGCGCGGTCTTCGTCGTCCATCTCGGCCATTTCGGCTTCCATTTTGGCGCTGATCGCCACCACGGGCGCGTTTTGCGCGGTGGCGTAGGCGGTCAGGCGGTCCAGCATGGGGTTGTTGGTGAAGCCATCTTCCGCCACATTGGCCACAAACATGGCGGGCTTGGCGGTGATGAGGAAGAATGGCTTCAACAGCACGTGCTCTTCTTTGCTGAAATCAATCGTTCGCACGGGCTTGGTGTCATTCAACGCAGCTTGGCATTTCTCCAAAATAAGCACGAGTTTGGCCGATTCTTTGTCGCCCGAACGCGCTAATTTACTGACGCGATGCAAACCTTTTTCAACCGCCGTCAAATCGGCTAGGCACAGCTCGGTCTGGATCACCTCGATGTCGTCGATCGGGTCGACCTTACCGGCGACGTGGATGACGTTGTCGTCCTCAAAACAGCGCACCACGTTGATGGTGGCGTCGGTTTGGCGGATGTGCTCCAAAAACTTGTTGCCCAGACCTTCACCGGTGCTGGCACCTGCGACCAAACCAGCGATATCGACAAACTCGACAATGGCGGGGACGATGCGCTCAGGCGTGATGATGGCGGCCAGCTTTTGCAGGCGCGGGTCTGGCACTTCGACGACGCCGACGTTCGGCTCGATGGTGCAAAACGGGTAGTTTTCAGCGGCAATACCGGCCTTGGTCAAGGCGTTAAACAGGGTCGATTTACCGACGTTGGGCAAGCCCACAATTCCGCATTTCATGCTCGAAAATTCCTAAATGATTTCAAAAATATTGAAAGATACTGATTTTGCTATAATTTTTATAGCATTATAGGCAATAAATACGCAGGCTAGGTGCCAATTTATGCTCTATTTTACCTGTTTTCACGGTTTTACCTCTAAAAACAGCCCCGAACGGACTTTAGAACACGTAGTTCGCCCCCACCGCCTGCCCCACGCGCAGGCTCGCGCCCTCGCCTGCCAAAACAATCGCATTCATGCCTAAAGTCACCGCGCCGTCCATCAACGGGTTAGCGCGGTAGCTTTGCAGCATATCGGCCACGGCGGTGCCTTGCTTGCCGTTTTGCAGATCCACGTCTGGAATCGAGCAGCGGGCGCAGGGTTTGACGTGTTTGAGTTGCGCCTCGCCTTGCTGGGTGGTGATGTGCAAGGTGTCTAAGCGGTCTTCGTCGTAGGCGTCAATGCCGGTCAGCACCACATTCGGTCGCAGGCGCTGCATGGTGATGGCTTTTTCACCGGCGGCGACGAGCTTGTCGTTCAGCACTTTGAGCGACGCCACACTGGTCACCAGCACCGCAAAACCGTCGTCAAAGCCGTTTTGGGCTTCGATGCCCTTGGTCCAAGTCATGCTGGACAGGCGCTTTTGCTCGGGGTCAAAGCGCACCAAGCGGACAGTTTGGTTCAAAAAGTCGCTGAACCAATAAGCCGCCTCGTCGCCCATGTCGAAGGCTTTGACGGTGTCGTCCCACACCGTCACGGTGACAGGCTCGGCCACTTCGTCAATCGCCAGCTTCAGCGCAGACATACCTGGCGCTTTGACGATCATGTCAAAACTGGTCAAGGCCGGCTGAATCAGCGCCATGCGCGGCAACTCGCGCTGCGTCAAAAACGCGCCGTTTTCATCAACCACCATCCAAGCCCGATCCAAATCCAGCCCCGTATCCGTCAAAACAGCCTCTTTCAGCTCAATAGCGCAGCAAGATTTGATGGGGTAAATGAAAAGTTGGGCGATTTTTGCGCGAACGTCGTATTGGGTTGGGTATTTGGAGGTCATAACCCATTTTACACGATAAAAACATCCTATTTTTAGGCTCTAGCCGGCGTATTTATTACATAAACAGCTATTAAATTCATAGCAAAATCACAATCCCCAAAGGTTTCCCGTAACCTTTTACAATGCCTATATGAGCACTCATCACGACATTTGCATTCAAGGTTCTGGCATTGTGGCGCGGACGTTGGCGTTGTTGCTGGCTAAGGAGCGGTTTCGGGTGGTTTTAGTTGGTGCGCCCAAGCCAGAATCTGCCAGCGACGTCAGAGCCTATGCGTTGAACGCGGCTTCAAAAACCTTGCTTGAATCTTTGCGCGTGTGGCCTGACGCCGCTCATGCCACGCCGGTTTTAGGCATGCAGGTGCATGGCGACACGACGGGGCGGGTTCATTTCAATGCTGCGGAACATGGGTCTGAAGCGCTGGCTTGGATTGTGGATGTACCGGCTTTGGAGGCGCAATTGCTGCAGGCGGTGAAGTATCAGCCCCTGATTACGGTGGTTGAACAGGCAGCGAGTGATCACTTACAAGATTCAAATACCGCCATTCGCCGTGATTTAACCGTCATTTGCGAAGGCAAAAACAGTGTGACGCGGGACGAGTTGGGTGTGGAGTTTGACGTGACACCTTACCACCAGCACGCGATTGCGGCACGGCTGACGGGCACGCTGCCACACAACAACCGAGCGCTGCAGTGGTTCAAAAATGGCGATATTTTGGCGTTTTTACCGCTTTCTGAGCCGAGTCAGACGCATCCGGGGAACTCTGTGGCGCTGGTTTGGTCTGTAGATGAGGAGCGCGTCAAAGCCTTGATGGCGTTGAGCAGTGAAGCATTTGCCGCAGAAGTGGCGGCCCGCAGTGATTATGCTTTGGGCGAGATGACGCTGTACAGTGAGCGCGCCGTATGGCCGCTGCAACTGGCGCGGGCGAGCAAATGGGTGGGAAAACACCCTGTATTGGGAAGTTGGGCGCTGGCAGGGGATGCGGCGCACACGGTGCATCCGCTGTCTGGCCAGGGTTTGAACTTGGGGCTGGCGGATGTGGCGGAGCTGGCGAATGTGCTGGGTTGTATTCGGGGCAAGGAATATTGGCGATCTGTCGGCGATATCAAGCTGCTCAGACGTTATGAACGGGCGAGGAAGCTAGACGCATTTGCACTGGGAACGGTGACTGATGGGCTGCAGCAGCTGTTTGCCAGAAGCGAATCGCCCTTGCAGGCGCTGCGCAACTGGGGCATGCAGAGTTTTGAGCGCAGTGGTGGTTTGAAGCAGTGGGTGACGAAGCGGGCGATGGGGCTATAGAGAACCATCGGGTTGTAAAGATAGTTTTCCGTTTTTAGATTAAGTTTTAGTTTTATTTAGTTGGGATTCATACATGTTGGCATTTAAAAAATTCTCAGCTCATTTATTGACGTATTTAGTCGCAGGCTTGCTGTATAGCGTTGGCGCCTTTGCGGCTACGCCGCAAGATGCCGTCATTACCAAAAATCTTAAAGAGCGTTTACCCAATTTGCCGGCGATTGAAGAAATAAGCAAAACGCCGATGGATGGTTTGTTCGAAGTGCGCGTCAACGGCACACAGATTTTTTACACCGACGCTGAAGGCAATTTTTTGATCCAAGGCAACCTGATCGACACGAAAACGCGTAGCGATCTGACCGAAATTCGCACCAACAAATTAAGTGCAATTGACTTTGCGGCATTGCCCATCAAAGACGCCTTCACCATCGTGCGCGGCAATGGCAAACGCAAGATTGCGGTGTTTGAAGACCCGAATTGCGGCTATTGCAAGCGCTTTGAGCGTGAGATGCAAAAAGTGGACAATGCGACTTTTTACATGTTTCTCTACCCTATCTTGGGTGCCGATTCAGTGACCAAATCCAACAACCTGTGGTGCGCCAAAGACAAAGCCAAAGCGTGGCAAGACTACATGGTGCGCGACCAAGCGGTGGTGCCCGCCACCTGCGACACGGCAGCCGTGGCGCGCAACGTCGAATTTGGCAAAAAACACAAAATCACCGGTACGCCGACCATGTTTTTTGTAGACGGCACACGCGTGCCGGGTGCGATTGACGCGGCTCAGGTTGAGAAGATGCTGACGGCGGCAAAATAAGTTTGAACCGTTCGCGCTGAGGTATCGAAGCGTCCCCGAGTGTGTTGACCCTTCGATACCTCAGTGCGAACGGTAAAAGCTAAAACTTCACAGAGCCTGATCAACGAACAAGCTCAATCGGTCCAAAGAACCTGCAAACGCGCCAGCACCTCAGGCGCCATATCCGCTGGCTGCGTCACCAACGATGTGGCCAGCGCCGTGTGTGCTGCAGACACCGGTTTTTCAGCCCCAAGTAAACGTACTGCGGCAGCGGCGATCAACTGCGCATAACCCGCGTTTTTCATCAAATTGGCAATGGCGGCATTGGCGGTGACATGTGCTTCGCGCGGGTGCCAGCAGTCAAAATCTGTCACCATCGCCAAACTGGCGTAGGCCATTTGTGCTTCTTTGGCGAGCTTGGCTTCTGGCATGTTGGTCATCCCAATCACTTTGGCACCCATGCTGCGGTACCAGTGCGATTCGGCCATGGTGGAGAATTGCGGGCCTTCAATGCACACATAAGCGCCGCCGCGATGCAGGACAAAATCTGCGCCCATATTGACGTCCTGGTGCGTTTGCGCAACGGCTCTGGCCAACACATCAACCAAACTGGGGCAAACCGGCTCTGCCAGTGAGGTGTGCGCCACCGCACCGTTGCCAAAAAAGGTGCTGTCGCGGCGCTTGGTGAGGTCAACAAACTGGTCGGGCAACACCATGTCCAACGGCTTCATGTCTGCGCTGAGCGAGCCGACGGCCGACAAGGAGATCAGATACTTCGCGCCCAGTTGTTTGAGGGCGTAAACATTGGCGCGGTAGGGCACTTCAGAGGGAATCAAGCGGTGCCCGCGTCCATGCCGAGCGATGAAGGCCACGCCCACGCCATCAATGCGGCCCGTGACGACAACATCTGAGGGTTTGCCAAATGGGGTATCGAGGTGGTGCTCGGTCGCGTTTTGCAGCGAATCCATGTTGTACAAACCACTGCCACCGATAACGCCAACCAAAGTTTTTTGCATGATGAATTTATCCCTATCGACTTTGCGACTATGTAACTTTAAATGCCAGACCCTGTAATATAGGTGCAATGTGTGCGACTAAGTTTAGAACACTCTTAGAAAATACAGCTAGAAATACAGGAAATACATGCACGCCACTTTACCGTTGCTTCAAGCCACCAACTTCCCCGCGCTGACGCGCAAGCGCCTGAGCACCCTGCAGGTCAATTTGGGCTATCTGTGCAACCAATCGTGCGTGCACTGCCATGTTGACGCAGGGCCGCACCGCACGGAGATGATGCACGATGGGCTGATTGACATGATCAGCCAAGTGCTTAAAGCTCGCGGTATTGAAACCCTAGATTTAACCGGCGGTGCGCCTGAACTGCACCAAGGCTTCAAGCGGATTGTGGCTGAAGCGCGCGCGCAAGGTGTGCGGGTGATCGACCGCTGCAATTTGACGATCTTGTTTGAACCTGGGCAAGAAGATTTGGCAGCATTTTTGGCGGCGCAAAAGGTTGAGATTGTTGCCTCTATGCCGTGCTACTCCCTAGAAAACGTGGATAAACAACGCGGCAAGGGTGTGTTTGACCTGAGCATTGCTGCGCTGCAAAAGCTCAATGCCTTGGGCTACGGCCAACCGGGCACGGATTTGATCTTGAATTTGGTCTACAACCCGCAAGGCCCTAGCTTGCCACCGAATCAAAGCAGCCTGCAAGCGGACTACAAACGCGAGCTTTTCGCGCACTTTGGCATTGTGTTCAACGAGTTGTTTGCCTTGACCAACATGCCCATCAAACGCTTTGGGTCGATGCTGATTTCCAAAAAAACCTTTGCACCCTATATGCAATTGCTGCACGACAATTTTTTAGCCGAAAATTTAGATCATGTGATGTGCCGCAGCACGGTGAGCGTGGATTGGCAAGGCTACCTGTACGACTGCGACTTTAACCAGCAGCTTGAACTGGCCATTCCCACCGAAATCAACGCCGAAGCGACGACCATCAACCGCCCGCACCTGCGCGATTTGTTGAGTAACGATTTGCATGGAAAGCCCATTCGTGTGGCTGACCACTGCTATGGCTGTACCGCTGGGCAAGGCAGCAGTTGCGCGGGAGCATTGCCTGCTTGATAAGCAGCATGGTTGAGAGTATGAAGATTGCCATTGTTATTCCCGTCTTCAACGAAACGCTGGTTTTGCCGCGCTTGATACGCGATTTAACATCGCTGAAAGAAACTGCAAACCCTGACTTTGAACTTGTTTTTGTCGATGGTGGCAGCACAGACAACTCGACGGTTTTGATTGAGGATGCGGGCTTGCGCGTCATCAACTCAGCCAAAGGCCGTGCATGGCAAATGAACGCGGGAGTAGCGCAAACCACGGGCGATGTATTGCTGTTTTTGCATGCCGATACGCAATTGCCGGTGCATGCACTCGCCGCCATCACATCCGGTTTGGTTGGCAATGTGTGCTGGGGACGCTTTGACGTGCGCATTGCTGGCAAGCCTTGGATGTTAGGCGTTGTGGCGCTCATGATGAATTGGCGCTCCCGCCTAACGGGTATCGCCACAGGTGACCAAGCGATGTTTATGACGCGAGGCGCTTTTCAAGCGATAGGTGGCTTCCCTGGGCAGGCGTTGATGGAAGACATCGAAGTTTCACGGCGTTTACGCCAGATGTCTCGTCCTGTGTGTATTTCCTCACCCGTCATCACCTCAGGCCGGCGCTGGGAAGCCCGAGGCGTGTGGACGACGATTTTCTTAATGTGGCGTTTGCGTTGGGCGTATTGGCGGGGTCAGAACCCAAAGAAATTAGCGGAGTTGTACGCATGATGCCGATTCGTATTGTGATCATGGCGAAAGCGCCTGTTGCAGGGTTTGCCAAAACGCGGTTGATGCTAGCTTTGGGTGCAGAAGGGGCAGCGCAGTTGGCGAAGAAGATGCTTCATCACACATTAGCAACCGCTTTGGCGTCTAAGCTCGGCAGTGTTGAAATCTGCGCCACGCCTGACCCGGCTGATTCTGTTTGGCAAAACTTGGATTTACCAAGTAATGTTATCTGGAGTGCGCAAGGTGAAGGCGATCTAGGTCAGCGTATGGCTCGCGCAGTTGCTCGTACGACTCGCCATGGTGAGGCAACCTTACTGATTGGCACAGACTGCCCAGCCATTGATGTGTTTACATTGCATGAAGCGGCGCAAGCCCTGCAGGCCTACGATGCTTCGCTGTTGCCAACTTATGACGGTGGCTATGCACTGCTGGGATTGAAAAATTTTAACGCAACGCCATTCGACAATATGCTTTGGAGTACCCGCACAGTAGCCCAAGAAACGCTAAAAAGGATGCAGCAACTTGGCTGGAAAACTAAAGTATTGTCCACTTTGCACGACATTGACGAAACCGCTGATTTACATTATTTACCCCCTGAGTGGGGCTACCTAAACCTAGCAACCTAACAGCAACACACCATGTACGACATTGTTCAAGACTATTATGGCCGCCAACTTCAAAACACGAGCGATCTTAAAACCAGTGCTTGCTGCGACATCAGCACCATTCCAGAATGGCTGAAACCTTTGCTCAGCAAAATTCACCCAGACGTGCTGTCGCGTTACTACGGCTGCGGGCTGGTTTGCCCACCTTTGCTAAAAGGGTGCCGCGTGCTTGATTTGGGCTGCGGTTCTGGACGAGATGTGTATGCCTTGGCGCAACTTGTGGGACCCACTGGCTCAGTTGTTGGCGTCGATATGACCGATGAGCAACTTGCCATTGCTGAAAAGCACCGCAAGCACCATGCTGAAGTGTTTGGCTTTGATAACGTGCAATTCATGCAGGGCTATATCGAACGCTTGGAAGATTTGAACTTGGAAGCAGGAAGCTTCGATGTCATCGTCTCCAACTGCGTGGTCAACTTGTCGCCCGACAAAGATGCGGTGATGCGCGGCGTCCACCGCCTGCTCAAACCAGGTGGTGAATTTTTCTTTTCAGATGTGTATGCTGACCGCCGAGTGCCCACCGCTGTGCGGAATGACCCTGTACTTTACGGAGAATGTCTGGGTGGCGCGTTGTATTGGAACGACTTTCTACGTCTGTCTAAGCAACATGGCTTTGCTGACCCGCGATTGACCACCGACAGACCTTTAGAAATTACCGACCCAGTGCTGGCTGTACGTGCAGGCAACTTGCGCTTTTATTCAGCGACCTATCGGCTGTTCAAAATTGCTGAACTAGAAACCGCCTGCGAGGACTATGGCCAAGCCGTGATTTACAAAGGCACTATTCCAGAGCACCCAGACAAATACGCACTCGATAAACACCATGATATGGAGGCAGGACGTGTCTTTCCAGTGTGTGGAAACACTTGGCGGATGCTGCAAGACACACGATTTGCGCCGCATTTTGAGTTTCTCGGCAACTTCAACCGCCACTACGGCATCTTTACGGGCTGCGGAACTTCCATCCCTTACGACACGAGCACCAGCACCAGCGGCAATGCTGCGGCCTGCTGCTAGTCGTTTTACATGGAATTAGCACGCATTGCAGTCGCTTTATTTTTAGCGTTGAACAACGGCGCCAATGATAATTTCAAAGGTTTTGCCACGGTTTGGGGTTCAGACACACTGAGCTACCGCCAGGCCTTGGTGTTAGCGACTCTGGCAACCACCAAGTGATTGGCAAAAGCGAGATGTATGAACCCGAAAAAGCCCGCGAAAACAGTTGATTTAACGGCCTAAATTTCACATCACCTCTAAAAGCGCTGAATAGCGATATTCAGCGCTTTTTTGTTTCCGCTGCACAAGATCAGCTCATACGCATGTGTTTGAGGTATTCTCCAGAGCTATGACAAGCCAAAAATCCCCAGCCAAAGCCCAAATTCACTACCGCATCGAGCTGTTTGACCTGAACGCGCATCTTTACCAAGTCACGCTCACCATCGCCGAGCCAGCCATCACGCAGCATGTGTCGCTGCCGGTATGGATTCAAGGCAGCTACTTGGTACGGGAATTTTCTAAAAACCTGCAAAAGCTCACCGCCTTTCAAGGCAAACAGCGCGTGGATGCCGTGCAATCGGATAAATGCTCTTGGCAATTAGACTGCGACTCTTCGAAGCCCTTGCTGATCACCTACCAAGTGTTTGCGCTTGATAATTCAGTGCGTACTGCCTGGCTAGACGATGCGCGTGGCTTCTTCAACGGCACAAGCATGTGTTTACGCGTTGAAGGGCAAGAAGACACGGCTCACGTTTTGGAACTGAAGTCGCTTTCAAGCAAGCGCAATTGGCAGGTTGCGACGGCTGCCACGCCACTAAAGATTAACAAGCAAGGTTTTGGCAGTTACGCATTTGCCGATTACGATGAGTTGGTTGATTGCCCGTTTGAATTGGGCACATTTTGGAGTGACAGTTTCACTGTGCGCGGCGTGAAACACCGCTTTGTGGTGGCGGGTGCGACAGCTACATTTGACGGCGCTAAATTATTAGCCGACACGCAAAAAATTTGTGCCACTGCGATCGTATTTTGGCATGGTAAGTCTTCAAAACCAGCGTTTAAAAATTACGTGTTTATGCTGAATGCTGTGGATGATGGTTATGGCGGCTTAGAACACCGCAATTCCACAGCGCTGATTTGCAAGCGACAAGACTTACCGCGCCTTGGGCAAGCCAAACAACCCGTTGGCTACACCACGCTGCTGGGCTTGATCAGCCACGAATATTTCCACACCTGGAACGTCAAGCGACTGCGCCCTAAAGAGTTTGCGGAATTCGACTACTCTCAAGAAAATTACACAGAGCTGTTGTGGTTTTTTGAAGGTTTCACCAGCTATTACGACGACCTGCTGCTGCGACGAGCAGGTTTGCTAGACGATGCACAGTATTTAGACCTACTCTGCAAAACCGCCAACCAAGTGGCGCAAACACCTGGCCGCAAAGTGCAGGCCGTGGCTGAAGCCAGCTTTGACGCTTGGGTGAAATACTACCGCCCTGAGCCGAACACGGCTAACGCCACGGTGAGCTACTACACCAAAGGCGCTTTGGTGGCGCTGTGCTTTGACTTGACACTGCGTGCAGAAGGCAAAACCACGCTAGATGACGTGATGCGCGGTTTGTGGCTACGCTGCAAAGCAGGCCCTATGTCTGAACGCGATTTTGCAACCGTTCTTGAAGAGCTTGGTGGACGCTCATTTGCTAAGGAAATCAAAGCATGGGTGCACGGCACAGGCGAATTACCGGTGCGGGAGTTGTTAGTCAAGCACGGCGTGGTCGTTTCTGATGAGCCGGCTCAGCTTCAGCAGCGCTTGGGTTTGCGTGTAGCAGAAGCCGGCGGCATCAACATCAAAGTCGTGCTTAGTGGCGGAGCTGCGGAAAAGGCTGGTTTTGCTGCAGGCGATGAATGGTTAGGCATCACTCTAGGCGCAGGAAGCAATACTCAAAGCTGGCGGATTCATAAACTTGAGGACTTGGCGCAGTACATCACCGAGCAAGCGGCAAAAAGCCAAAAAATCACCGCCATTGTTGCGCGTGACAAGCGGCTCATTCATTTAACCTTGAACTGGCCGGCCAAGTCTGCAGAGCGGACTTGGCAATTCAAGGCGGCTAAAGAAGTCAGTGAAGCGAAGCAGTTCAGCGCTTGGCTGGCCGCTTAGCTTTTACTCGCATTAACCTAATTTACGCCGCGCCAGCACGCCTTGTGAGAGCGTTTCCAACACGCCAACCGAATCGTCCCAGTCAATACAAGCATCTGTGATGCTCTGGCCATAGGTCAATACGGACGGCTGGTCTTTGCCTGGGGTGAATTTTTGCGCGCCAGCTTGCAAATTGCTTTCAACCATGACGCCGAAGACGCTTTTTGAACCGCTGCTGAGCTGCGCTGCGATGTCTTTGGCAACTTCGATTTGCTTCTCGTGCTGTTTGCTGCTGTTGGCGTGGCTGCAGTCGACCATCAAAGTTGGCGGCAGTTTGGCGGCGACCAAGTCTTTGCAGGCTGCGGCCACGCTGGCTGCATCGTAATTGGGCGCTTTGCCGCCACGCAGAATGACGTGACAATCTGGATTGCCGTTGGTTTGTACGATTGCCACCTGGCCATTTTTGTGGATAGACAAAAAGTGGTGGCCGCCAGCTGCCGCCTGGATCGCATCCGTCGCGATCTTGATATTGCCATCGGTACCATTTTTGAAGCCAATCGGCGCAGAAATGCCTGATGCCAACTCGCGGTGAACTTGGCTTTCAGTCGTACGTGCGCCTATTGCTCCCCAGCTGATCAAGTCGCCCAAATATTGCGGTGAAATAACGTCTAAAAACTCGCTACCTGCAGGCAAGCCAAGGCGGTTGATTTCAATGAGCAACTGACGCGCCATGCGCAGACCTTCGTCGATGCGGTAGCTTTCGTCCAAGTAGGGGTCGTTGATCAAGCCCTTCCAGCCCACCGTTGTACGTGGTTTTTCGAAGTACACGCGCATGACAATTTCAAGCGTGCCTGCATATTTCGCACGTTGAGCGAGCAACTTTTTTGCGTATTCGAGCGCGGCTACAGGGTCGTGAATCGAACATGGCCCCATGACAACCAAAAGCCTGTCGTCTTTACCGACCATGATGTCATGGATGGTTTGGCGGGTGTGGCTGATCAATGATTCAGCGGCTGTGCCCTGAATCGGGAAAAAGCGTATGAGATGTTCTGGGGGCGGTAACACGGTGATGTCCTTGATGCGTTCGTCGTCGGTTTGACTGGTTCTGTCATTGCTGTGAACGTTTTTTGGATACCAAGGCTCGTTGGCGGTGTTTGTCATGTCATCACTCCTGTAAAACTGTTGAAAATAAATAAAACTGAGAAAAAGTAGACGGGCAAAAAAAAACCGCCAAGACTGTTGTCTGGCGGTTTGCTCGAGAAGGGTTTGCTTGGGGTTTACTTAAGCAATTGCCTCTCGTCCGCCGGGGACTGAGAACCAAAAATAAAAGTAAAAGAAGCTGAACTTCGCGATTTGCATGGTGTCAACTGTAGCACAAGTCTTGCGATGTCTGAGAAAATAGCCATTATGAATAAATTGAACAAATTTGCCTATGCATGTGTAGCCGCTGTCATTGTGGCCATAGGTGCTTATGTTTTTGTGGGCACGGGTCTGACGACAGCACCAGAATCTACCTTTATCCTGCTAGATGGCTCAAAAATCAACACCGCCAGCCTCAAAGGCAAAGTCACTCTGGTTAACTTCTGGGCCACCAGCTGCACCACGTGTGTGGCGGAAATGCCGAAAATGATCGCGACTTACGACAAATACAAAACCAAAGGGTTCGATACTGTGGCCGTAGCCATGAGCTACGACCCACCAGCCTATGTGGTCAACTACGCTGAAACGCGCAAATTACCATTCAAAGTCGCCATCGACAACACGGGCGCTGTGGCCAAAGCGTGGGATGAAGTGAAGCTAACGCCTACAACTTACATCGTCAACAAACAAGGTCAAATCGTGAAACGTTATGTGGGTGAGCCTGACTTTGCAGAGCTGCATCTGTTGATTGAAAAACTCTTAGCGGCGTCTTGAAACCTACTATTACTGACAAACACAGTCCAGCAGCGAATACAGCCATAGTTTAACTAAAATATGGCTGTATCCGACGTATTATATGTATAAAGCGCTATTTAAATTATAGCAACAAGCACTTTTTAGAATCAATTTACTTTAATTCGCTTTAATTCGCTTTAACTTGGAACGAGTCGTGGCAGTTTTTGCAAGAGCCACCCGTCGCGCCAAAGGCGGTTTTGATGCTGTCTAAATTACCCGATTTTGCAGCTGCTTCTAACTTGACGTCTCAGCCATTAATTTCTCATACGATTCCTTGAATTTGGCACCCTCTTTCCAAATTTCAGGTTTGGCTACTGCGTTTTGACTTTGTTGTTGTTTAGACTGGTTTGGGGCATCGTGGGAGGTAGATGGTCGCGTTTCGCATCGTTTATTTATGCACCCAGCAATATGCTTCGCCATCTCAAAGGCCAGGGTGACCAGCTGCATTCGGTCGGCCACAACCCCTTGGCTGGGGCACATTATCTTAAAGTTGATCTTTAAAATAAGCAATTAGTCGGCAGATCTATTGTCTAGATTGCTACTAAAATAGCAGCAATCTAGAGCTTCGAACGTGCGAAATTTACGCTTTAGCTTGTGCGAGCATGGTTGCTGCGTCGCTCACTTCAAACTTACCTGGGGCTTCAATGTTCAAAGTAGCTACTTTGCCATCCTTGATCAGCATAGAGTATCGGCTGCTGCGCAAACCCATGCCTTTGCCGCTTAAATCCAGCGTCAAACCTGTTGCTTTTGTAAAAACAGCATCGCCATCAGCCAACATGCGCACTTTACCGACGGCTTTTTGATCGCGTGCCCAAGCACCCATCACGAAAGCGTCGTTGACGCTGACGCACCAAATCTCGTCAACGCCGGCGGCTTTGAAGTCTTCTAGGGTATTGATATAGCCAGGTACATGTTTGGCCGAGCATGTAGGCGTAAAAGCTCCTGGCAAAGCAAACAAGGCAATGGTTTTACCTGCAGCGGCTTTGCTAACGTCTACCGCGTTCGGGCCGAGGCTGCAGCCTTCGCCTTCAACGTCTGAGAACTCCATGAGTGTTGCTGTGGGTAGGGTATCGCCGACTTTGATCATGATGCTTCCTTCTAAAGTAAAAAATGTATGCCGCGCTCTTCCATCCTGAATTCAAATGAGTTCAGACTGTTCAAACGAGGCTGTATTGTCGCAAAAACAAGCCATCAAAAACAAAAGCGGCTCACATAGTGAGCCGCTTTATAGGGACATTCAGTTGAAGTCTAATAAGGCTTCAACTTGGTTTTCCTTAAACTTCGATAGCTTTCTGAACCAAACGGGTGGCAACCCAGTTTTTAGTTTTAGAAATGGGACGGCTTTCGGTAATTTCGATGGTATCACCCAATTTGTACTCGCCCTTTTCGTCATGGGCGTGGTACTTGCTGGATTTTCCAACGATCTTGCCATAGAGCTCGTGTTTAACACGGCGCTCGATCAGCACAGTCACTGTTTTGGTACGCTTGTCGCTGACCACCTTGCCAACCAAGGTGCGCTTGAGGGATGTTTTAGCTTCCGTCATTTAGTTGCTCCTTATTTGGCGGTTGTAGATGCAGCTGCTTGCTGTTGACCAAGAATGGTCTTCGCGCGAGCAATGTCGCGACGTGCAGAACGCAGCGTAGCGGTGTTGGTGAGTTGTTGCGTGGCTTTTTGCATGCGCAGACCGAAGTGGGCTTTTTGCAAAGCTTTGACTTCAGTTTGCAGACCAGCAACGTCTTTTTGGCGGAGTTCAGTTGTTTTCATAGTATGAGTTTTCCTGAATTATTGGCCGAGCAGACGGGCTACAAAAGTCGTACGCAAAGGCAGCTTGGCAGCAGCCAAACGGAACGCTTCACGAGCCAACTCTTCTGGCACACCAACGATTTCAAACACGATTTTACCGGGCTGAATTTCAGCGACGTAGTATTCAGGGTTGCCTTTACCGTTACCCATACGCACTTCGGCAGGCTTTTGGGAAATTGGCTTGTCAGGGAACACACGAATCCAGATACGACCGCCACGTTTGACGTGACGAGAAATCGCACGACGTGCGGCTTCGATCTGACGTGCCGTCAAACGGCCACGGTCGGTACATTTCAGACCGAAATCACCAAACGCGACCGAGCTTCCTCGAGTAGCGACGCCGGTGTTACGGCCTTTTTGCTCTTTGCGGTATTTCCGGCGAGCGGGTTGCAACATAATTATTCTCCTTTACCGTCAGCCGCTGCTGGTGCAGTGGCAGGCGCGGCTGTTTTACTAGCAACACGCTTAACGGTAGTTTTCGGTGCATCGCTTGCGCTAACACCTGGGGTAACAGAAGCGTTGGCTTCTGCGGGGGCGCTGACGATGCGACGTGGTGCGCGCACGGCTGGACGGTCACCTGCTGGACGATCTGAACCTGGGCGGGCGTCACGACGTGGACCACGTGGGTCACGGCGGCCACCACGGTCGTCTTCTGGACGCGGGGTGTCTACCACTGCTGGCAAGTCAGTACGGCCTAAGGTGTCACCTTTGTAAACCCAAACTTTCACGCCAATGATGCCGTAAGTGGTTTGTGCTTCAGAAGTGCCGTAGTCGATATCAGCACGCAAAGTGTGAAGTGGCACGCGACCTTCGCGGTACCATTCGCAACGAGCGATTTCAATACCGTTCAAACGGCCAGATGACATGATCTTGATGCCCAAAGCGCCCAAACGCATTGCGTTTTGCATAGCACGCTTCATCGCACGACGGAACATGATACGTTTTTCGAGCTGTTGGGTGATCGAATCAGCAATCAATTTGGCATCGATTTCAGGCTTGCGCACCTCTTCGATGTTGACTGCGACTGGCACGCCCAATTGCTTGGCCAAATCACGCTTCAAGTTTTCGATGTCTTCGCCTTTTTTACCGATCACAACGCCCGGACGAGCCGAGAAAATGGTGATGCGAGCATTTTTAGCTGGACGTTCGATCAAAACGCGTGATACAGAAGCATTCTTCAGTTTGACCTTCAAGTACTCACGTACTTTGATGTCTTCAGCCAGCATGCCAGCGAAGTCACGGTTGTTGGCGTACCAACGAGAAGCCCAGTTACGGCTGATCGCTAAGCGAAAGCCTGTTGGATGGATTTTTTGTCCCATATGTCTTCAGGCCTTTCAGTTGCCAACAGTCACGTACACATGGCACGTGGGTTTGCTGATGCTGTTACCGCGGCCTTTGGCGCGCGCGGTGAAACGTTTGAGCGTAGCGCCTTGTTCGACGTAGATGGTTTTCACCCTCAATTCGTCAATATCAGCACCGTCGTTGTGTTCGGCGTTAGCGATAGCGGACTCAAGCACTTTCTTGATGATCACAGCAGCTTTTTTCTGCGTGAACTGCAAGACATTCAATGCTTGGTCAACTTTTTTGCCGCGAATTAAATCAGCGACCAGACGGCCTTTGTCGACCGACAAACGCACGCCGCGTAGGGTTGCACGTGTTTCCATGGTCTTTCCTTATTTCTTCACGACTTTTTTGTCAGCCGGATGACCTTTGAAAGTACGGGTGAGCGCGAACTCACCTAACTTATGGCCAACCATTTGATCAGTGATATAGACAGGGACGTGTTGTTTGCCGTTGTGCACAGCAATGGTCAAGCCGATGAAATCGGGCAAAACCATAGAACGACGCGACCAAGTCTTGATCGGTTTTTTATCTTTGGTTGCAACGGCTTTTTCCGTCTTTGCAATCAAATGGTGGTCAACAAAAGGACCTTTTTTGAGTGAGCGAGTCATGTGCCTTCCCCTTATTTCTTACGACGCGACACAACCATAACCTGGGTGCGCTTGTTGCTACGGGTACGGTAACCCTTGGTGAGATTACCCCAAGGATCGACAGGATGACGGCCTTCGCCAGTTTTACCTTCGCCACCACCGTGTGGGTGATCAACAGGATTCATAACCACACCGCGAACGGTAGGACGAATACCCATCCAACGCTTGACACCAGCTTTACCCAAACGGCGCAGGCTGTGCTCTTCGTTGGCGACTTCACCGATGGTTGCGCGACATTCGATGTGAATCTTACGCACTTCGCCTGAACGCATACGCACCTGGGCATAAATGCCTTCGCGAGCGAGCAAGGTTGCAGAGGTGCCAGCTGAACGTGCGATTTGCGCGCCTTTGCCGATTTGCATCTCGATACAGTGAATCGTTGAACCGACTGGAATGTTGCGAATTGGCAAAGTGTTGCCAGCACGAATCGGGGCTTCTGCACCGCTCATGATGGAAGCACCAGCTTCTAAGCCACGCGGCGCAATGATGTAACGACGCTCGCCGTCAGCATAGCAAATCAATGCCAAATGTGCTGTACGGTTAGGATCGTATTCAATACGCTCGACTTTTGCCGGAATGCCGTCTTTGTTACGCACAAAGTCGACCACACGGTAATGGTGCTTATGACCACCGCCGCGATGGCGAATAGTGATATGACCATTGTTGTTACGACCCGCATTTTGAATTTGCGGCTCCAACAACGCTGCGTGAGGCGCACCTTTGTACAGGTGGTCACGGGTAACCTTCACCACGCCACGACGGCCTGGTGAGGTTGGTTTCATTTTAATGACAGCCATGATTACGCAGCCTCCCCAGAGAGGTTCAGCTCTTGACCAGGTTTGAGCATCACATAGGCTTTACGAACATTGTCGCGACGACCCATTGATTTGCCAAAACGCTTGGATTTGCCCTTGGTGTTGATCACATTCACTGCTTGCACTTCCACCTTGAACATCAATTCCACAGCGGCTTTGATTTCAGGCTTGGTTGCGTCTTGCAGCACCTTGAAAGTCACGACATTGCCTTTGTCTGCGACCATCGTTGCCTTTTCAGACACGATTGGCGCAACCAAGAGCTTCATCAAACGACCTTCATCGAATTGGCATTCTGCCTTAGTAGGATTCATGCGGCTCATGCGAACATCTCCTTGAGTTTTTCGATGGCAGCTTTAGTCACGATGACTTTCTTGTAATGCACCAAAGACACAGGGTCAGCGTAGCGTGGCTCTACAACCATGACGTTAACCAAATTGCGTGATGCCAAGTACAAGTTTTCATCAACTTCATCTGCAATCACGAGAACGGATTGCAAATTCATTGCCTTGAATTTTGCAGCCAAAGCTGCAGTTTTCGGGGAGTCAACTTTGAGCGAATCCACCACAGCCAAACGGCCTTCACGCGCGAGTTGCGAGAAGATCGAAGCCATACCAGCACGGTACATTTTCTTGTTGATCTTCTGTGTGAAATTCTCTTCTGGGCTGTTAGGGAATGCACGACCACCGCCACGCCAAATTGGCGAGGATGTCATACCAGCACGAGCGCGGCCCGTACCTTTTTGTGCAAACGGCTTCTTGGTCGAGTGCTTGACGGTACGGCGATCTTTTTGAGCGCGTGTACCTTGGCGTGCATTGGCTTGAAATGCCACAACCACTTGGTGAACCAAGTCTTCGTTGTAAGCACGGCCAAACACCGTTTCAGGCACGTCAAATGTTGACGATGCTTGACCTTGGTCGTTCAGGAGTTCGATATTCATTATTTCGCTCCCTTAGCAGCCAAGGCGGCAGCAGCTGCAGCAATAGAGCCAGCTGATTTTGTTTTAATGGCATGACGAACCGTCACAAAACCGCCTTTTGAACCAGGGATTGCACCCTTGATCAACAGCAATTGGCGCGCTTCATCGATACGAATCACGTCAAGGTTTTGGATAGATTTGGTCACGTTACCCATTTGACCCGACATGCGCTTACCAGGAAACACACGACCAGGATCTTGAGCCATAGAAATCGAACCAGGCACGTTGTGCGAACGGCTGTTACCGTGCGACGCGCGCTGTGATTTGAAGTTATGACGCGTGATGGTTCCGGTAAAGCCTTTACCGATGGAAGTGCCTTGCACGTCCACGGTTTGACCCACTGCAAATACAGCAGACACTGGCACGACAGCGCCAGGTGCGTATTGCGCAGCAGCTTCAGCTGTTACACGGAATTCTTGAATGATTTCACCGGCTTCAACGCCTGCTTTCGCAAGGTGGCCAGCTGCCGGCTTAGTCACGCGCGATGCTTTGCGTGAACCAAACGTTACCTGCATGGCAACGTAGCCGTCATTCTCAATGGTTTTAATCTGAGTCACACGGTTGTTTGACACATCTACTACCGTCACAGGAACAGCGTCCCCGTCATCGGTGAATAGGCGCATCATGCCAACCTTGCGCCCCAGCAACCCTAAGGAATTGCTCAGACTCATGTTTTTCTCCGTTACTTCCACCGTTGCGACTTCAATTGGCCACAACGTTTTTGCGTGAAAGACTGTTAATAAAACTCTATGCTGTAAATTACACATTAAACACGCACGAATGCACGCCTAAATACACAGAGCCACAGATTATAGAATGAACTCGCCTTTGCAAGCAAGCACTTTCTTTAATTCTGATCTTTTTGCACAAACCCCAAGTAAAAATATTTAGGATTTGTACAGATTTCTTTCAATTTTTCTTAAATTGACTTTATTGCAGCTTGATTTCAACGTCGACGCCAGCTGGCAAATCGAGCTTCATCAATGCGTCAACAGTTTTATCCGTAGGATCGACGATGTCCATCAGACGCTGGTGCGTACGGATTTCCAGCTGATCACGACTGGTTTTGTTGACGTGCGGTGAACGCAAAATATCAAAACGCTTCATGCGTGTTGGCAAAGGCACTGGGCCCTTGACAATCGCGCCGGTGCGCTTTGCTGTATCCACAATTTCAGCGGCCGATTGGTCGATGAGTTTGTAGTCAAATGCCTTCAGGCGGATGCGGATTTTTTGTTTGGTAGCCATGATGATTCCTTTGCTTTATTTGCGGTTAAGCAATAATCTTAGCCACCACACCCGCGCCGACGGTCTTGCCGCCTTCACGAATCGCGAAGCGCAAGCCTTCTTCCATCGCAATCGGGTTGATCAACTTGACGGTGATCGACACGTTGTCGCCTGGCATGACCATTTCTTTGCCTT
>CANKRG010000010.1 GCA_947485165.1 Comamonadaceae bacterium | reverse complement strand
TGTTGTGATTGCCGCTGTGAGTGTGGTTTTACCGTGGTCAACGTGACCAATGGTGCCGACGTTCACGTGGGGCTTGGTGCGTACAAATTTCTCTTTTGCCATTTTGAATCCTATAAAAGAACATTCCCGTGTATTGGTTTAATGTTTGCACGATATTGCTGATTCGCCCCGCACGGGAACAGGGCGGCACATCGTCGCAGACAGCTTAAAACTACTTACTTTGTGCGCGAAGCCATGATAGCTTCAGACACATTGCGCGGTGCTTCAGAGTAGTGCTTGAATTCCATGGTGTAGGAAGCACGACCTTGAGACATTGAGCGTAGCGTTGTCGAGTAGCCAAACATTTCTGACAATGGCACTTCAGCTTTGATCACTTTGCCACCGCCAACCATGTCTTCCATGCCTTGAACCATGCCGCGACGTGAGGACAAATCGCCCATCACGTTACCAGCGTAGTCTTCAGGCGTCTCAACTTCAACCGCCATCATGGGCTCCAAAATCACGGGGCTTGCTTTACGGCAACCTTCTTTGAAACCAAAGATGGCAGCCATTTTGAACGCCAATTCATTTGAGTCAACATCGTGGTATGAACCGAAATGCAACGTAACTTTGACGTCAACCACCGGGTATCCAGCTAACACGCCTTGTGTCACCGCTTCATTGATACCTTTTTCAACTGCAGGAATGTATTCACGAGGAACCGTTCCGCCCTTGATCGCATCCACAAACTCAATGCCTTTACCCGGCTCATTGGGCTCGATTTTGAGCACAACGTGACCGTACTGACCCTTACCACCTGATTGACGCACGAATTTACCTTCGGCATCTTCGATGGTCTTGCGAATCGTTTCGCGGTAGGCCACTTGTGGCTTGCCCACGTTGGCTTCAACGCCAAACTCACGCTTCATACGGTCAACAATAATTTCCAAGTGAAGCTCACCCATGCCTGCAATCAGGGTTTGGCCGGATTCTTCGTCGGTTTTCACACGGAAAGATGGATCTTCCTGCGCCAAACGTTGCAAAGCAATGCCCATTTTCTCTTGGTCAGCCTTGGTTTTTGGCTCAACCGCCTGCGTAATCACGGGCTCAGGGAAAATCATGCGCTCAAGCGTCACAATCGCTGATGGATCACACAAAGTCTCGCCTGTGGTCACGTCTTTCAAGCCAATGCAAGCAGCGATGTCGCCAGCACGGATTTCAGAGACTTCTTGACGTTCGTTGGCGTGCATTTGCACGATACGACCGATACGCTCTTTTTTGCCGCGCACAGGGTTGTAAATGGTGTCGCCTTTTTGCAAGACGCCAGAGTAAACACGCACGAAAGTCAACTGACCCACAAATGGATCGGTCATCAATTTGAACGCTAACGCAGAGAATTTCTCGCTGTCGTCCGCTTTACGCACCACAGGCTGCTCGTCGTCATCAACGCCTTTAACAGGCGGAATGTCAACTGGCGAAGGCATGAAGTCAAGCACAGCGTCCAACATGCGTTGTACGCCTTTGTTTTTAAACGCTGTACCGCACAACATGGGCTGGATTTCGCTGGCGATAGTACGCTTGCGAATACCGTCCATGATTTCCTCTTCAGTCAAGTCACCTTCTTCAAGGTACTTGTTCATGTACGCTTCCGTGGCTTCAGCCGCAGCTTCAACCATTTTTTCGCGCCACTCTTTAGCCGTTGCCAACAAGTCAGCAGGAATCTCTTCGTAGGTAAACTTCATACCTTGGGAAGCTTCGTCCCAAATGATGGCCTTCATTTTGATGAGGTCAATCACGCCGGTGAAATTTTCTTCAGCGCCGATAGGAATCACGATAGGCACAGGTGTCGCCTTCAAGCGCAGCTTCATTCCTTCAACGACTTTGTAGAAGTTGGCACCGGTACGGTCCATCTTGTTCACAAACGCCAAACGCGGCACTTTGTACTTGTTAGCCTGACGCCACACGGTTTCAGACTGTGGCTGCACGCCGCCCACGGCGCAATAAACCATGACAGCACCGTCCAACACACGCATAGAGCGCTCAACTTCAATCGTGAAGTCAACGTGGCCAGGGGTGTCGATGATGTTGATGCGGTGATCCGGACGTGAACCGTCCATACCCTTCCAGAAACAGGTCGTCGCTGCAGAGGTGATCGTGATACCACGCTCTTGCTCTTGCTCCATCCAGTCCATGGTGGCCGCGCCGTCGTGAACTTCACCAATTTTGTGGTTCACGCCAGTGTAAAAAAGTACGCGCTCAGTCGTGGTGGTTTTACCAGCGTCAATGTGCGCTGAAATACCAATATTGCGATAGCGCTCGATAGGTGTAATGCGAGCCATAATAAATCCTTTGTTGCTCTAAATTCAAATAACTAGCCGCCGCTCGCACATCACAAAACTGTGACGCGAACCAAGCGGCGTAGCGAGCAAGTCTCAGGCTAGACGGTTTTGCGCTGACAGTGCAACAAGCACGGCAAGCAAAACCAACGACGCATGAGGCTTGTGCAGTAGCCGCTCTTAGAAACGGAAGTGGCTAAACGCTTTGTTGGCTTCTGCCATGCGGTGAACTTCGTCACGCTTCTTCATCGCGCCGCCACGACCTTCGGTCGCTTCGATCAGCTCATTCGCCAAGCGCAAAGACATGGATTTTTCGCCACGTTTTTTAGCCGCTTCTTTGAGCCAACGCATGGACAAAGCCAAGCGACGCACAGGCCGCACTTCAACTGGCACTTGGTAGTTTGCACCACCAACACGGCGAGACTTCACCTCAACCATAGGCTTGATGTTGTTGATGGCGATTGCAAACGCTTCAACCGGGTCTTTGCCGCCAGATTTTTTCTCAATAAAGTCCAGAGCACCGTAAACGATGCGCTCTGCGACTGCTTTTTTCCCGCCTTGCATGATCACGTTCATGAATTTAGCGAGCTCGATGTTGCCGTATTTAGGATCCGGCAGAATTTCACGTTTAGGGACTTCGCGACGACGTGGCATGGTTTCACCTCTTATATCTTGCTTCAGTGGACGCGAACTATTCGCATCAATGGGTCATAAGACCCTCACTTACTCGATTCGTACCCGATATTGGGTATTGGAATCACTACGCCGCTTATTTGCGCCACGCAAATAACAGCACCGAAATACATTTGCTAATTTATTTAGCTTATTTAGCCTTAGGCTTCTTCGCACCGTACTTGGAGCGCGATTGCTTGCGGTCTTTCACGCCTTGCAAATCGAGCGAGCCACGCACAATGTGGTAACGCACACCTGGCAAATCTTTGACACGACCGCCGCGAACCAGCACAACACTGTGTTCTTGCAAGTTGTGGCCTTCACCGCCGATGTATGAAATCACCTCAAAACCGTTGGTCAAGCGCACTTTGGCAACTTTACGCAAAGCGGAGTTGGGCTTCTTTGGCGTGGTGGTGTACACACGTGTACACACGCCACGGCGTTGTGGTGAGTTCTGCATAGCAGGACTCTTGGACTTGACGGTCTCGACCTCGCGTCCTTGTCGAATTAACTGATTAATGGTTGGCACTGCAACATCCTAAAAATAAAAACGTCCCCAAACGATAAGAAACGTATGTATAAATTGCTTTTGGCACACAAATATGGCCTAAGCGCTAACTTGAGACCCCCTGACGTGACTCAGAGACCTCACGACGAACCCTAGGTAGCTTTTTAATGCTTTCTAGCGAAGACGCCTTCCCCTCGGAAAATTCCGAAAAGCCTTCTACTATAACAGACTTCCCAAATTTATCTGGGTTTTCACTTGATCCACAGCCGTAACGCATCCCAAGCGCGCCCCAAAAACCCGGCTTGCGCCACCGCATCTAGCGCCAAAAGTGGCACATCCAGCATGGCTTGGTCGTCCAGTGAAATCTTCAAAACGGCGACTTGTTGGCCTTTTGCCAAGGGCGCTATCAGCGGATCGGCTCTAGAAATACTGGTTTTCAAGCGCGCCGCGCTGCCTGCGGGAACGGCCACCACAATGGACTCTGGTCGGCCCAGCTTGACGGTGTTTTCTGTCCCTTTCCAGACCTTAGGGGTAACGACCGCTTGGCCTGCGTCAAACAATTTGACGGCTTCAAAGGCGGTGTAGCCCCAGTTGAGGAGTTTCTGCGCCTCGTTGGCACGGTCATTTTCACTGGCTGTGCCCAAAACAATAGCGAGCAAGCGCCTACCACCCACGGTATTGCCAGCCCCCAGGCCTGCAAAGTCGCGTTTGGCGGTCGCAATCAGACAATACCCGGCAGCTTCGGTGTGCCCCGTTTTCAAACCATCCACCGTGGGGTCGCGGAACAAGAGCAGGTTGCGGTTGATGTCGTTGGTAGTAGGGGTGCCGACGTAGCGGTATTTTTTGATGGCGTAGTAGGGCATGTACTCGGGGAAGTCGCGCATCAAACGGGTGGCCAGCACGCTCAAATCTCGCGCCGTGGTGGTGTGACCCGCCTCGGTCAGCCCCTCGGGGTTTTTGTAGCCGGTGTTTTTCAGGCCCAGTATCTTGCCCTGCTCGTTCATCATCTGCACAAAACGCTCGAAGGTGCCGCCCACGCCTTCAGCCAAGGCGACGGTGGCGTCATTGCCAGATTGCACAATCATGCCTTTGATGAGATCTTCCACCGGCACTTGCATGGTGGGGTCGATAAACATGCGTGAACCAGGCATTTTCCAGGCGCGGATGCTGACGGGCAGGGTCTGTTTCAAGTCGATTTTCTTCGCTTTGAGCGCGTCAAAGACCAAATACGCCGTCATCAGCTTGGTGAGTGAGGCTGGCTCAATGGGAGAGTCCGTGTTTTTTGCGGCCAAAATTTGGTTCGCCGTGACGTCGAGCAACAAGTAAGACTTGGCGGCGACTTCGGGCGGCGCAATCATCGATGTCGGCATTTGCGCCTGCGCAGACAAGCCTGCGAACAAGCAAAGGCTAATAAGTGTGGTTTTGAGTAAATTTTTCATACAATAAGAATGTCATTTTTGCTATATATTTAATAGCAGCTTAGATATATAATACGCCGGCTAGAAGCTGTTTTTCCTGCAAAAAAGCCCGGAAGTCCATTTTATGGCTTCCCAGACAAATCATTCAACAAAATCAACAGGTTATATCGGTTTAACGGCCAATGCTTGCGGGCAAAACCAGCCGTTCGACCACTTTGCCGTTTTTCAGGTGCGATTCGACAATGTCTTCAATGTCGTGGTTGTCGACAAAACTGTACCAAACGCCTTCGGGGTAAACCACCGCGACCGGGCCGCCAGCGCAGCGGTCAAGGCAGCTGGCGCTGTTGACGCGAACGCTGCCTTTGCCCATCAAACCGGCTTGTTTGACCAGCTTTTTACAGTGTTCAAAGCCTTCGCTGGCGTGGTGTTGGGAGCAGCTGTCTTCGCCGTTTTTGCGCTCATTGACGCAAAAAAAGATGTGCCGTTCGTAGTACGGTTTGTCAGCAGGTGCTGGGGGAATGGTAGTGAGGGAATTATTGTCAAGCATGCTGTATTTTAGTTACCGCCAGAGGCTTCTCAGCTTAAATTGAGCGTCAATTGACATTTGGTTTCGAAATTCGCCCCATCACATACGCCACAGCCACAAATGGCCACAACCAACCCAGCCACTGCACCACGCCATGAAAGCGGATGAAACGCCCCTGCTCCCAGGTTTGCAGGGTTTGCGCGAAATACGGGCTGGCGGGGGCCAAGTTGAGCATGAACAGCTGTGCCACCAGTGCCAGCAGCAGCACGGCGATACAGCTTCTGGCCGACAACAACAGGCACAACGCCCCCGCCACAGCCGCCCCCAGCAGGCCAAGCTGAACAGGCAGCGTCAACCATGCCATGGCATGCTCTGGCCCATAACTTAAACCCGCTGAAATGCCGGAGATGGCAACGGCCAGCATCAAAATAATCACCAAGAAGATACCGCGCTGCAAACGCGTGCGCAGCACGGAGTAGGCCAACAAGACAGGCATCAACGCCCCGAACAGCACACACAGCAGTTCCGCCCCAGGCAGCAGCGGCTGCAGCTCGATGGTGCGCATGGGCAGCCACTCCAAAAACGGCGTGTCGGACAGCGCTTCGCCCAAAGCGGCTTCAACCCGCTCTAGCACCTGCCCCAAGCCCAAAGGCACGGAGGCAGGAAAAAACAAGGCAATCGGCCACAAAGTCAGCAGCACCAAGCCACCACGCGCCTGCGGCACAAACCAAGTACGGCGGAAATGGCTCCAGCGGTCAATCGCGCCGAGCTTTTCAAGCGCCCAAGCGCTGAGCCCGCCGATCAAACCTCCCAAACCATTGAGCCATAAATCCACATTAGACGCACGCCGTGATGGCAAATAGTTTTGCAACCCCTCCAAACACATGGACAGCGTGAACACCAGCAGCGTGACGCCCAAGACGGCAAACTTGCCGTGCCCCGTGCGCAAGGCCGTTAAAACGCCCAAGAAACCCAAGGGCGCGTAACCAGCGATGTTGATGGCCACGTCAAACCCCGTCCAATACTTGGGCAAAGGCTGCGTGAGGTAAGCCCACGGCAAAACACCTTGGTTGCGCCACGCGCTGAACGGGTACAAACTGGCGTAAACCACCAAGGCGATATAGACCAAAGCAAGCGGCCAAGCTGAGGTATTGCCGTGACTTGATTTACCGTGGCTTGACATGTTTGCTGTGGTTTAAAACGGCTTCACGACGACCAAAATCACGGCGATGAGCAGCAAGATCACCGGCACCTCGTTGTACCAGCGGTACCAAACGTGGCTACGGGCAGGTGCATTTTTTTCAAACTTTTTCAGCAAACCGCCACAACTGTGGTGGTAGCCAACCACCAGCAGAACGATAGCCAGTTTGGCATGCATCCAAACGTTACCGGGGCCTTTGCCAATGCCGTAATACAGCCACAGCAAGAAGCCAAATACCAACGCTGGCAAGGCCAAAATAGTGGTGAAACGGTACAACTTACGCGCCATCAAGAGCAAACGCGCGCGCTCAGCAGCTGAATCTGCCGGCACCATCGCCAAGTTCACAAAAATACGTGGCAAGTAAAACAAACCAGCAAACCAGCTGGCGACGAAGACGATGTGCAGGGCTTTGATCCAGAGCATGTTTTCCTCTTTTTGTTCGTGTTCAGTGTTTTAGGAATACGTTTCCGTCAAGGCTTCATTGTCAAGATGCGCCGTATCGTTCCAGCCCACCAGGGTGAAACCGGCTGGCGTCCACAGCAAACGGTTGATCACCGCATTGCCCAGCGCCCAGGTGCGTTGGGCTTGGATGCTTTGGCCGGTCGCGGCGCGGTACAGCACATCCATCACCCCGCCATGCGCGACCACGGCAATTTGCTCGCCCGGGTGTTGAATGGCTAGCGCTTCAACGCAGCCCAAAATCCGCGTACGAAATTGGCGCAAGGATTCACCGCCCTCGGGGCAATAGTCTGGCTCGCGCAAGCGCCAGCGTTTCGCGTCTTCAGGGCGTGTTTGCATCACTTCGTCAAAGGTGTGGCCTTCAAAAATGCCAAACGTGCGTTCGCGCAAACCAACATCGGGTTTAACGGTTAAGCCCGTGTGGTTGGCAACCGCTTGGGCGGTGTCAAACGCCCGGCTCAAATCGCTGCTGTAGATGGCGTGGACGGGCTCGCCCGCATGGCTTTTGCCGACTGCGGCGCCTAATCGCAGTGCTTGCTCACGACCCCGTGCGTTCAAAGCAATATCGGTATAGCCTTGGATGCGGACGGCCACATTCCAAGCAGTTTCGCCGTGGCGAATCGCCACAATACGCGTGGGCTCAATCATGTTTATGCCCATGCTCATAGCTGAACGACTTGCAAGCTGGCAGGAAAGTTGGCTGCCGCAGCCGGAAACTCATCCGCATCAAAGGCTTTGTCGCCCTCAGGGTCAGCCACGCCGGTCACTTTCAAACCTTTGAAATCAAACTTGCTGCCATCCATCAAATGCGACGGCACGACGTTTTGCAAAGCGCTGAACATATTCTCAATCCGTCCCGGGTACTTGGTTTGCCACTCGCGCAGCATGTTGCCGACCTGCACACGCTGCAGGTTTTGCTGGCTACCGCACAGCGTGCAGGGAATGATGGGGAACTGCTGCTGCGCCGCCCAACGGACGATGTCTTTTTCGTTCACATACGCCATCGGGCGGATGACGATGTGTTTACCCGAATCGCTGACCAATTTAGGCGGCATGCCTTTGAGTCGGCCGCCGAAAAACATGTTCAAAAAGAAGGTTTGCAGCATGTCGTCGCGGTGGTGGCCGAGGGCGATTTTGGTCGCGCCGAGCTCCTCCGCCACGCGGTACAAAATGCCACGACGCAGGCGGCTGCACAAGCTGCACATGGTTTTGCCTTCAGGAATCACGCGTTTGACGATGGAATACGTGTCTTGGTTCTCAATGTGGTACGGCACACCCAGCTTTTTCAGGTACTCGGGCAAGATGTGGTCGGGAAAACCGGGTTGCTTTTGGTCCAGATTCACAGCGATCAAATCGAAATGAATCGGTGCGCGCTGCTGCATTTTGAGCAAAATATCCAGCATCGCGTAGCTGTCTTTGCCGCCAGAGACGCAGACCATCACCTTGTCGCCAGCTTCAATCATGTTGAAGTCCACAATCGCCTGGCCGACATTGCGGCACAGGCGTTTTTCCAGCTTTTGCGATTCCAGCTCGATTTTGCGTTCTGCTTTTTTATCGACGACTACTTCGTCCATATCGTCAATTTTTTCCCATACTGCGCTCATTTATTTACTCCAAATGTCTATATTACTGATGTGTTCTAGTGAAGTTTGAACCGTTCGCGCTGATCCTTCGATACCTCAGGGCGAACGGGGAAAAGTTAAAAATTCAACCAGCCATATCAATTGGTTTCGGTGATATCACCACTGCCCCGTTTCAATGCGAATCGCCACTTCGCAGTCGTCAAATATCTCTAATTTCGCTATTTTCACCCGCACACCCAACACGCCGGGCAGCTGCATCAGGCGGTGGCTGAGTTTGCCGATCAGACTTTCCAGCAAGTTCACATGCTCCGCCGTGCATTCGCTGATGATGATCTGCCGCACCTTGCGGTAGTCCAGCACGTGGTTGATGTCGTCGTCCCCCGGCAGCAGCGGCTGCAGGCCTTGGTTCAACTCGGCATCGACCTGGATCGGCTGCGGATCACGCTTTTCGTGCTCCAAAATGCCCAAATTGGCGTCAAACCGCAGGCCGGTCAGCGTCAGAATCTGTTGACCTTGGGTATTTTTTGCAGAATTTGAGGTCATTTATCACCATCCATCATTGAAAAATCGCGCGCAAAACGCATCAAATGCTGCCCACCATCGACCAACAGGGTCGTGCCGGTGATGGAGCGGTTTTCCAGCGCAAAACGCACAGCGTCCGCCACATCTTGCGCGGTGGACGAGCGCCCCAGCGGCGATATTTTGTGCAGCTCTTGAAACTTTTCATCGCTGATCATGTGGCTGGTCAGCGTCAGCCCCGGCGCCACGCCGATGACGCGAACCAAGGGCGCAAGCTCCATCGCCAGCATGGTGTTGGCGGCTTCCAATGCGGCTTTGCTCAGGGTGTAGCTGAAAAAATCAGGGTTTTGGTTCCAGAGTTTTTGATCGAGCAAATTCACGACAGCGCCTTGGGCTGTCGTGTCACCCGCTTTTTGACGCTCAGACACGTGCGCGCACAGCGCCTGCGACAGCACAATCGCTGCGCCGGTGTTGGTCGCCAAGTGTTTCTGCATCGCGCTGTAGCTGAAAGTCGCGGCGGCATCGTGCTCAAAAATCGCTGCGCTGTTCACCACGGCATCGACGCGGCCGAAGTGGGCAATCACCTGCGGCAGCAAAGTGCGAACGTCTGATTCTTCGCTCAAATCACACTGGAATTTGGCGTGATTTGTGTCATTCAAGCTGCTTACACCCACTTTTTCAGCTGTAGCTTTTGTATTTATTGCCAAGCTTGCTATTGTATTAATAGCATCTTGTTCGCTAGACCGATAATGCACCGCCACCCGCCAACCGTTTTTTGCCAGCGTCAACGCGATCTCGCGCCCCAGCCGCTTGGCTGCGCCCGTGATTAAAACGACAGGTTGGTGATGAAAGGAAGACATGCAGGACAATATCGCTTGATTTAAAAAGCTTTTTGAGAATTAGACCCATTTTAACGATGCCCTCCACTTCCGCCACTTCTGCGGCTTTCGTTCTGCAAAGCCACATTGAAACCACCCTCCAAGCCAACGGTGGCTGGCTGCCGTTTGACCGTTTCATGGCACTGGCGCTGTACGCACCCGGCTTGGGCTACTACGCCAATGATTTGCGTAAATTTGGACTTTTCCCGAGCAAAGACGTGGCCTCTGGCAGTGATTTCGTCACGGCACCTGAGCTCACCCCGCTTTTCGGCCAAACCCTAGCCAAGCAAATCGCCCAAGCGCTGCAACAGACGCAAACTTCTGAAATTTGGGAGTTTGGCGCAGGCTCTGGCGCTCTAGCCAAACAACTGTTGGGCGCTTTAGAGCAAATGGGACAGACCGTCACCCGCTACACGATTGTTGATTTGTCCGGTGCGCTGCGCCAGCGCCAGCAAGAAACGCTAATGATGTTTGGCGACAAAGTTCATTGGGCGAACGAACTGCCGGACACGATGCAAGGCGTGGTGGTGGGCAACGAGGTGCTGGATGCGATGCCGGTGAAGCTGCTGGCACGCGTGAAAGGCAGCTGGTACGAACGCGGCGTGATTGTTACACCAGAGCATGAATTTGATTGGCAAGATCGCACTACCGAGCTGCGCCCGCCGCTAGACATCTTGGGCGAGCACGACTATTTGACCGAAATTCACCCTCAAGCCGAGGCGTTTATGCGGACGTTGGCGCATAAATTATGCGCCAGTCAGCACGGCGGTGCCGCATTTTTCATCGACTATGGCTTTCCCGAGGCTGAGTACTTCCACCCGCAGCGCTACATGGGCACGGTCATGTGCCACCAAGGCCACCTGGCCGATGGCGACCCGCTGGCGCAAGTGGGGCGCAAAGACATCACCGCGCACGTCAACTTCACCGGCGTGGCTGTGGCGGCACAGGACGAAGGATTGAACGCGCTGGGCTACACCAGCCAAGGGCGGTTTTTGCTGAACTGCGGCTTGCATGTGGCTTTGGAAGACGCGGATTTGCCGAATCAAGCCAACGCCCTGAAACTCATCAACGAGCATGAAATGGGCGAATTGTTCAAAGTGATTGGCTTTTGCACCGGCGAGCCGTGGGATGCGCTGGGTTTCAGCGCGGGTGACCGGACGCACACCTTGTGAGGTACTTAATATGATGCTGCGCTGGGTTTTCTTCGCCATCCTTGCCGTGCTGTTCGTCAGCTGGCTGTTTTCCATGCGTTTGCCGTGGCTGGAAAAACTGGGTTGGACCAAATTGAGCAGTAATTTGACATTTCGCGCGTTTGGCAAAGTGCGGCGTATCCCAGTTACCTACATGGTTCTTTTGGCGACTGCGGTGTATTTAGCCATCGCTTTGCTGTATAAATAGAGACAAGCTTTTTTGCCCCCTTCAAAACGTCCACGACAGGTTTTATGACTGACTTCGCCCCGTCCTCTTCCGTTTTTACCGCCCTGACAGGCTTGAAAGCCTGCGTAGATTTGGGCGGCACCAAAGTGGCAGTGACGCTGGCCAACAGCGCTGGTTTGCACGCCAAACGCGTTGAACCGACGGCCAAAGAGGGAAAAAACGACGCTTTGGCACTGCAAATCATCCGCATGATTGGTGAAAGCTGCGCTGAGGCCGGCTTCAAAGAACAAGATATTGATGGCGTTGGCGTCTCCAGCTGTGGCCCTTTTGTGTTGAACAAAGGCATGGTCGAGCTGGCTGCCCCCAATATTTGCGGCGGCATGGCGGGCAAAGCGCGGGGTTTACCGAATAACTGGCAAACCGCCCTGTTAGAAACCCCGCTGCGTGCGCACTTCCCCCACGTGCGCCACATTCGGGTGGAAAACGACGGCATTGGTGCGCTGGAAGCCGAGCGCCGTTGGGGCGCGCTGCAACACAACGGCAAACCGCTGGCCAGCTGCGCCTATGTGACCTGGAGCACCGGCATTGGCACAGGGCTGTGCGTTGACGGCCACGTGCTGCGCGGCAAAAACGGCAACGCCGGCCATGCGGGCCACATGTTTGTCAGCACCAACCACGACGCTTTGTGCGGCTGCGGCAACCTTGGCGATTTGGAAGCTTTGGTCGCCGGCAACGCCATTCCACGGCGTTTTTCGGATCAAGGGTTTGGTGATTCTGCTGCACTTTTAATAGCTGCTCAGGAAGGAAATGCGACGGCTATAGCCATTATTGATGCCCTGTGCGAGGATATGGGGCGGGCTTTGTACAACCTGATCGTGACGCTGGACCTGGAACGCATCAGCCTAGGCGGCAGCGTCTTTTGGCACCACCGTGACTACCTGTTACCCAAACTCCAAGCCGTCATCCACGGCAAAATGCCAGCGCTGACTGCGACTTGCGAGCTGGTGCCAGCGGGGCTGGGGAATCAGGTGGGGGATTGGGGCGCGTTGGCCTTGGTGGCTTAGAAGGAATTTTGATGGCATTCATCAGCGCCATCCCAAAACTGGCTTCGTTGGACATTCAACGCAGCATCGCCTTCTTTGAAAAGCTCGGTTTTACCAAATCAGCCCACTTTCCCGATTACGGCATCGTGCAGCAAGACGCCGTACAAATTCACTTCTGGCTATGCACAGACGCCGCAGTTCCACGCGCCACTGGCTGCAGGATCAACGTCTCCGACATTGAGGCGCTGTTTGCAAACTACTCCAAACTGGGCGTCATCCACCCGAATGACCCCTTGAGCCTGAAACCTTGGGGTTTGCGCGAATTTTCCGTCTTAGACGTTGACGGCAATTTGGTGACGTTTGCTGAATAATTGCCAAGCAGACAGTTTTTAATTTGCCCCCTTTTTTACCCCTTAAATACGCTTCTAGCCAGCGTATTTAAATTCTTAAGAGCTATTATTTATATAGCAGAATTTACCCCTAACTGCCTCAAAATCAGCCAAATCACGGGTTTTCCCGTGTTGGGCTTAGAAAAATCACTCTAAAAGCAACGCAAGTCGCCCAAG
Organism: Comamonadaceae bacterium; assembly: GCA_947485165.1. Classification (GTDB taxonomy): domain Bacteria; phylum Pseudomonadota; class Gammaproteobacteria; order Burkholderiales; family Burkholderiaceae_C; genus Aalborgiella. The sequence goes on along the minus strand of CANKRG010000010.1, from coordinate 36,661 downwards.
TGTCATACAATGCTGCAAAATAGCACGACCGTTCGTTTTTATATTTAACCGAATTAATATGACCCAAATCACCAAGTTACCGTTGCGCCGTACGTCAGCTGAATCAGCCTCAGCGACTGAGAGCCGCGCCATGCTGAAGGGGCAGCAAACCAAAGCTGCGATTGTGGATGCTGCCATGGGGCTGGCGGCACACCTGGGGCTGGAAGGCTTGAGCATTGGCGTGGTGGCGGAGGTGACGCAGATGAGCAAGTCGGGCGTATTTGCGCACTTTGGCTCGCGCGAGGAGCTACAGATTTCTGTGGTGCGCGAGTATTTCAACCAGTTTGAGCAAGAGGTGTTTTACCCCGCACTGGCCGCTCCGCGCGGGCTGCCACGGGTGCGGGTGATGTTTGACAACTGGATGCGGCTGATGGTGGGTGAGGTGCAGTCGGGCTGTATTTTCATCAGCGGGGCGGCGGAGTTTGACGACCGGCCCGGCCCGGTGCGCGATGCGCTGGCCAGCTCGGTCAAAACCTGGCTGACCGCCGTGCGCCGCGCCATTGTGCAGGCCCGCGAGATGGGGCATTTGCCGGCAGATGCTGACGAAAACCAGATTGCTTTTGAACTGCACGGCCTGATTTTGGCGCTGCACTACGAGGCACGGTTTTTGAAGGATGCGGGTTCGGCTGACCGTACGATGGCTGGGTTTAACCACATTTTGGCAAGACACGGGGTTAAACATACATAAAAACCCACCAATCAATATGATTTAGTTATTTTTAGACAATTATTCCCCACATTTAATTTTTTACTCTTTTAAAGAGTTTTCAAGGAGCTACCGCTATGCCAACTTACACCCCTCCCCTGCGCGATATGCAATTTGTGATGCACGAGCTGCTGAACGTCACCGCCGACCTAAAAACCATCCCCCGCCATGCCGACATTGATGTGGACACCGTCAACGCGATTTTGGATGAAGGCGGCAAGTTTGCGTCTGAGGTGATTTTCCCGCTCAACATCAGCGGCGATGAAGAGGGCTGCACCTACGACAAGGTGACGCATGCCGTCACCACACCAACCGGCTTCAAGGAAGCGTATGGCAAATACGTCGAAGGTGGCTGGGCGGCGCTGAGCGGTGACCCAGAATTCGGTGGCCAAGGCCTGCCGCTGGTGGTGAACCAGTGCTTTTACGAGATGATGAACTCGGCCAACCAAGCGTGGACCATGTACCCCGGCCTGACGCACGGTGCGCACGCAGCCCTGCACACACACGGCACCGATGAGCAAAAGAAAACCTACCTGCACAAAATGACCAGTGGCGAATGGACCGGCACCATGTGCTTGACCGAGCCACATTGCGGTACGGACTTAGGCCTGATGCGCACCAAGGCTGAGCCGCAGCCGGATGGCAGCTACCGCATCACCGGCAACAAGATCTTCATCAGCGCGGGTGAGCACGATATGACTGACAACATCATCCACCTCGTGCTGGCACGTCTGCCGGACGCCCCACCGGGCATCAAGGGGGTGAGTTTGTTCATCGTGCCGAAGTTCATGGTCAAGCCGGATGGTTCGGTGGGTGAGCGCAATGGTATCTATTGCGGTGGTCTGGAGCACAAAATGGGCATCCACGGCAATGCGACGGCGCAAATCGTCATCGACAACGCCTACGGCACCCTGGTCGGCCAGCCGAACAAGGGCATGCAGGGCATGTTTGTGATGATGAATGCGGCACGCCTGGGCGTGGGCAACCAGTCACTCGGCTTGACCGAAGTGGCGTACCAAAACGCGTTGGCGTATGCCAAAGACCGCATCCAGATGCGCTCGCTCTCTGGCGCTAAGGCCAAAGACAAGCCGGCAGACCCCATCATCGTGCACCCCGATGTGCGCAAAATGCTGTTGACCGCCAAGGCCTACGCCGAAGGTGGCCGTGCGCTGTCCTTATTCTGCGCCGTGCTGTTGGACAAAGCGCATTACCACCCTGACGAAAAAACCCGCAAAGACAGCGATGAGATGTTGTCGCTGTTGACGCCCATCGTCAAAGCCTTCATCACCGACAACGGCCATATCTCCACCAATGCCTGCATGCAGGTGTTTGGCGGCCACGGCTTTATCAAAGAGTGGGGCATGGAGCAGTTTGTGCGCGACAACCGCATCAACATGATTTATGAGGGCACCAACACCATCCAATCACTTGATCTGCTGGGGCGCAAAATTTTGGGCAACAACGGGGCCACGCTGAAAAAATTTGGCAAACTGATCGCGGCTTTGGTGGAGGAAGAAGGGGTCAACGAGAAGATGGCTGAGTTCATCAACCCGTTGGCGTATTTGGGTGACAAAGTGACCAAGTTCACCACCGAAATCGGCTTCAAAGGCTTCCAAAACCCAGACGAAGTAGGAGCGGCCGCGGTGGACTACCTGCGCGTGGCGGGCCACTTGGTGTTTGGCTACTTCTGGGCGCGCATGGCGCAGGTGGCACTGCGCGAGATTGCTGCGGGCAACACAGACCCGTTCTACGTCGCCAAGTTGCAAACGGCACGCTTCTACTTTGCACGCTTGTTCCCTGAGACAGCATCTTTGATGCTGACGGCGCGCACGGGCAGCAAGGTGTTGCTGGATACAGATGCTGCCTTGGCCTAAACTATGTTGCAACGCACGCTATTCATCGCCGTTTTGAGCACTTGCGGTTTTGCCTATGCCCAAATGTCACCTGTTGGCACATGGAACACGATTGACGACAAAACCAAAGAAATCAAGTCTGAAATTGTCATCACTGAAACATCTGGTGTGCTCAATGGCAAGGTCAACAAACTGCTGCGCAAAGACGTCAATCAAAAAGCTGTCTGTAAAGAATGTACAGATGACCGAAAAGACAAGCCGTTGGTTGGCCTAGAAATCATTCGAGGTGCAAAAAAAGCCGATGGTAAAGACGTTTGGGAAGACGGCAAGATTTTAGACCCTGAAAACGGCAAAAACTACACGCTTGGCTTGACACCGATTGAAGGTGGCAAAAAGCTAGAAGTGCGCGGCTCTGTGCTTGGTATGGGCCGCACGCAGACCTGGGTGCGTGTGCAATAAATTTATCGAAAGTAAGTCATGTCTCGATTTCAAGTTAAAAAAGTCGCCGTTCTAGGCGCAGGTGTGATGGGTGCGCAGATTGCAGCCCATCTGGTCAATTGCAAGGTGCCGGTCATTTTGTTTGATTTGCCAGCCAAAGAAGGGCCTAAAAACGGTATCGTTACGAAGGCGATTGAGGGCTTGAAAAAACTCAAGCCCGCCCCGCTGGGCGTGCCGGAAGACGCCGCGCTGATTCAAGCGGCCAACTACGAAGAGCACATGGCCTTGCTCACAGGCTGCGATCTCATCATCGAAGCCATTGCCGAGCGCATGGACTGGAAGACCGACCTGTACCACAAGATAGCGCCTTTCATCGCTGAAGGTGCGATTGTGGCCAGCAACACATCCGGTTTGAGCATCACCCAACTGTCTGAGGCATTGCCTGAAGCCCTCAAACCGCGCTTTTGCGGCATCCACTTTTTCAACCCACCGCGCTATATGTACCTGGTGGAGTTGATCAACACACCGACCACGCAACCACAGATTTTGGACGATTTGGAAACCTTTGTCACCAGCGGCTTGGGCAAAGGTGTGGTGCGCGCGCATGACACGCCGAACTTCATCGCCAACCGCGTCGGCATTGCCGGCATGCTGGCGACCATGAAACAGGTGGAGAACTTTGGCTTGAGTTACGACGTGGTGGACGACTTGACCGGCAAGAAACTGGGTCGCGCCAGCTCGGGCACCTTCCGCACGGCTGATGTGGTGGGTTTAGACACCATGACGCACGTGATCAAGACCTTGCAAGACAATTTAACGCTGGAGAGCGACCCTTTTTACGGCAACTTTGCGACACCCGCCGTGCTGGCGAAGCTGCTTGAACTGGGCAACCTGGGTCAAAAAACGGGTGCTGGCTTTTACAAAAAAGCAGGCCGTGACATTTTGCGTTTTGATGCTACAGAACAAGACTACGTCCCCAGCGGCAAAAAAGCCGATGAGGTGGTGGGGCGCATGCTCAAAAAACCAGCGGCTGAACGCTTGAAACTGTTGCGCAATGCCGAAGGCGCAGAACCGCGCTTTTTGTGGGCCATCATCCGCGACCAGCTGCACTATGCCGCCGTGCATTTGCACACCGTGGCAGAGACCGCCCGTGACATCGACCTGGCGCTGCGCTGGGGCTTTGGCATGAAGCAAGGCCCGTTTGAGTTGTGGCAAGAAGCGGGTTGGTCAAACGTTGCCAACATGATCCAAGCAGACATCGACGCCGGCAAAGCGCTGTGCAAAGAGCCGCTGCCGGCATGGGTGTTCAACGGCCCGGTGGCTGAGGCCGGTGGTGTGCATACGCCAGCAGGCTCATGGAGCGCGTCAAGCCATACATTCATTGCACGCCGAAATTTGCCCGTTTATGAACGCCAGTACTTCCCGGAAGATGTGGCGGGCTCTGTCACCGTCAAAGCAGAGACGGCTGGAAAGACGGTGCATGAAGACGATGCGATTCGTTTGTGGACTTTAGACGATGATGTACTGATCGCCAGCATCAAAACCAAAATGCACGCGATCAGCCCGGATGTGGCTGAAGGGCTGAGTTTGGCTGTGGACTTGGCTGAGAAGGATTACCAAGGCTTGGTGATTTGGTCACCGGACGAGATGTTCTCGGCTGGTGCAGACCTGCAAGCCATGCTGCCAGCTTTCATGATGGCGGGCGTGGGTGCGATCAACGAAGTCGAGCATGAGCTGCAAAAAGTGATGCTCAAACTGCGCTATGCCAGCGTGCCCACTGTCTCTGCTGTTCGCGGTTTGGCGTTGGGCGGTGGCTGCGAGATGGCGGTCTACTCCGCCAAGCGCGTCGCGGCGATGGAAAGCTACATGGGCTTGGTCGAAGTCGGCGTCGGATTGGTGCCTGGTGCGGGCGGTTTGACCTACATCGCGCGCCGTGCGGCAGAGGCAGCATCCACCAGTACCAACAAAGACATCGTGCCGTTTTTAACTGAAGGTTTCACCGCTGCGGCCATGGCCAAGGTCGGTACCAGTGCGATTGAATCGCGCAAAATTGGCTACCTGCTGGACACCGATGTGGTTGTGCCCAACAAAGACGAGCTGCTGTTTGTGGCCATCAACGAAGCCAAGGCTTTGTTCAAAAGCGGCTACCGCGCGCCGCACAAGCGTGCGTTTGCAGTGGCGGGTCGTAACGGTATTGCCACGATCAAAGGCTCACTGGTCAACATGCGCGATGGTGGTTTCATCAGCGCGCACGACTTCCACATTGCCTCGCTGATTGCCAACGTGGTTTGCGGTGGTGATGTTGACGCTGGCACATTGGTCACTGAAGAATACTTGATGACGCTAGAGCGCCAAGCCTTCTGCGCCCTGCTCACCCACCCCAAAACGCAGGAACGCATCATGGGCATGATGGCAACCGGCAAACCTGTTCGCAATTGATGAACTGACTGAAAGATCACCATGAAACAAGTACAAGAAGCCTACATCGTTGCCGCCACGCGCACCCCGATTGGACGCTCGCACCGCGGGGTCTTCCGCAACACACGTCCAGACGATTTACTGGTCAAAGCCTTGCGAGCCGCTTTGGCTCAAGTCCCAACGCTGGACCCGCAGGCGATTGAAGATTTGATCTGCGGTTGCGCCATCCCAGAGGCCTCACAAGGCTTGAACATCGCCCGTATTGGTGCGGTGCTGGCCGGTTTGCCACACAGCGTGGGCGGCATCACCGTCAATCGTTTTTGCGCATCCGGCCTGTCTGCCGTGCAAATGGCGGCAGACCGTATTCGTGTCGGTGAAGCCGATGTCATGATCGCCGCCGGCGTGGAGAGCATGAGCATGGTGCCCATGATGGGTAACAACCCCTCGTTGTCGCCCGCCATGTTTGACCATGACGAGAACATCGGCATTGCCTATGGTATGGGTTTGACTGCTGAGAAAGTGGCCAATCAATGGAAAATCAGCCGTGATGCACAAGACGAGTTTGCCTACCACTCGCACATGAAGGCGATAGCCGCCATGCAGGCGGGTGAGTTTACGAATGAGATCACCCCTGTTGAAGTGACCGAGCGCACACCCAACCTGGAAACTGGCGAAATAAACCTCAAAACGCGCACCGTGAGCCTGGATGAAGGCGCACGCCCTGATACGACGGTTGAAGGTCTGGGTAAACTTAAAACGGTGTTTGCAGCGCGCGGTTCAGTCACAGCGGGCAACAGCTCGCAGACCTCAGACGGGGCAGGTGCACTGATTTTGGCGAGTGAAAGTGCGATCAAGCGCTTTGGACTGACGCCACTGGCCAAATTTGTCAGCTTTGCCAGCAAAGGCGTACCGCCGCACATCATGGGTATTGGCCCGATTGAGGCCATTCCAGCGGCGCTACGCTATGCTGGCTTGAAACAGGACGACATTGACTGGTTTGAATTGAACGAGGCGTTTGCGGCACAGTCTTTGGCCGTATTGAATACCTTGCAACTTGACCCCAGTAAAGTGAACCCCATGGGTGGTGCGATTGCCTTGGGTCACCCGCTGGGTGCAACTGGCGCCATCCGTTCTGCCACCGTGATACATGCGTTACACCGAAAGCAACTCAAATACGGTATGGTGACCATGTGCGTCGGCATGGGGCAAGGCGCTGCAGGAATTTTTGAACGCGTTTGATAGTCACGCAACAAACCAAAAGGGCTAACGAATCATGCGTACAACTCCGGTAGCCCTGATCATTGGTGCGGGTGATGCCACGGGCAGCGCTATAGCCCGACGCTTTGCGCGAGGTGGTTATGCCGCTTGCGTAACGCGGCGCAGTGCCGATAAACTTCAGTCCCTCAAAGATAAGATTGAAGGTGAAGATGGTATTTGCCATGCTTTTGGCAGTGATGCTCGGAAAGAAGAGGAAGTTGTCGCACTCGTTGAGCAGATCGAATCGACCATCGGACCGATTGAAGTGCTGGTGTTCAATATCGGGGCGAATGCGCCCAGCAGCGTGTTGGATGAAACAGCGCGCAAGTATTTCAAAATCTGGGAGATGGCCTGCTTTAGCGGTTTTTTGAACGGGCGTGAGGTGGCTAAACGGATGGTCACGCGCGCATCTGTTGCGCGTAGGCAAAGTATTATTTTCACCGGCGCCACAGCCTCACTGCGTGGTGGTGCAAATTTTGCAGCCTTTTCTGGTGCAAAAATGGCACTACGCGCCTTGGCGCAGAGCATGGCACGCGAATTGGGGCCACAAGGTATCCATGTCGCACACAGTATCATCGATGGGGCCATTGATACTGCCTTTATCCGAGATACCTTTCCCGAGCGCTACGCGTTGAAAGATCAGGATGGCATTCTCAACCCCGATCACATTGCTGATGCGTATTGGATGCTGCACGAACAGCCACGCGATGCTTGGACGCACGAGCTTGATTTACGCCCCTACATGGAAAAGTTTTAAGGAGACCGGTGGATGAAGACTTTTGAATTTTGGTTTGATTTTGGCAGCCCGGCTGCTTATCTGGCGTTCACCCAAATCCCACGGATAGAAGCTGAAACGGGCGCACAGGCTATGTATTGCCCGATGCTGCTAGGCGGCGTTTTTCAAGCAACGGGCAACCATTCGCCGGCGACGATACCGGCCAAAGGCAAGTATATTTTTGATGACTTCAAGCGGTTTGCAAAACGTTACGGCGTGCCGTTCAACAACAATCCGCACTTCCCCATCAACACCTTGCTGCTGATGCGCGGGGCTGCAGGGATGCAGCAACAGCACCCTGAGCAATTTTTAGCCTATTGCAAGGCGGTGTTTCAGGCTATTTGGGTGGATGCATTGAATATGAACGACCCTGCTATCGTGGGTGCAGCATGGCATAAAGCTGCTTTTGATCCGCAACAGCTGATGGCACTTGCAAATGATCCAGCGACAAAAGATGCGCTGAAAACCACAACGACCGAAGCCGTGTCGCGCGGCGCTTTTGGAGCGCCCACTTTTTTTGTTGACGGCCAGATGTTCTGGGGTCAAGACCGATTAGATTTTGTAAAGGAAGCATTGCAATGAGCGAGATGAACGCCAATAACGAAATTTTGATTCACGTTGAATCGGGCGTGATGACGATTACTTTCAACCGAATAGAGAAGAAAAACTCCATTTCAAGCGCCATGTATGCCACGATGGCGGATGCGCTGGTGCAAGCCGATTCAAGTTCGGTTGTGCGCGTTGTCGTTTTCCAAGGGCATGAAGCCGTTTTTTGTGCTGGCAACGACATCGAAGACTTTTTGAAAGGGCCACCAACCTCTCAAGAATCGCCGGTTATGCGGTTTTTATACGCCATCAGCAGTTTTACGAAACCGTTGATAGCTTCTGTCTGCGGGCCTGCCGTGGGCGTTGGGACGACCATGCTCTTGCACTGTGATCTGGTTTATGCCGGCGACAATGCCGCGTTTTCCATGCCCTTTGTGAATTTGGGTTTATGCCCGGAAGCAGCATCGAGCTTGCTGGTTCCACAAATGCTGGGGTACCACCGGGCGGCAGAAGCGCTGCTTTTGGGTGAGCCCTTCATGGCAGAAGCCGCATTGGAGGTGGGTTTGGTGAATCGTGTGCTGCCACCCCTGGAAGCCAACAATTACGCACAGGCGATTGCACGAAAATTAGCCGCAAAACCTGTCAGCTCGTTGATTGAGACCAAGCGCCTCATGAAAAAAGGCCAAGCTGCTTTGGTAGCACAAAGCATAGGCGACGAAGCCAAGAGTTTTGGACGAATGCTAAGCGAGCCCGCTGCCAAGGAGGCTTTTGGGGCTTTTTTAGAGAAACGCAAGCCTGATTTTACAAAGTTGTAAATTTTTCAAAGTTGCATTCACCACCTGGTTTGCTACATATAAAATAGCAAGATAGGCAATAAGAACGCCGGCTACATTCGTATTTAACTCTATTTTATTCAGGATTTCCCGTAGATTTCAAGTTCTACGCGTTTTTATCAGCGATTTTTCTTGGCCGTCCCTGATCGTCAATGGCTACATAGGTAACCAATGCTTCTGTAACTTTGATGTAACGACCTTGGCTTCTGAAGCGTTCCGCAAAGACTTCAACTTTGACCGTCACGGAGGTTCTACCAATACGGGTGACCGCTGAGAAAAACGACAAAATATCGCCCACACGTACGGGCTGTTTAAATATAAACTCATTCACCGCCACGGTCGCCATGCGTCCTTGCGTGTGTCTGGCCGGAATAACGCTGCCCGCCAAGTCCACCTGCGCCATCACCCAGCCGCCAAAAATATCGCCGTTGGCGTTGCAGTCCGCCGGCATGGGAATCACCTTAAGCACCAATTCTTTGTCGATTGGCAGTGCTACATTGGGCGCCAAAGAAGAATTTTGAGGGCTGTTGCTTGCAATCATGGACATCAGAGACAATCTATAGTTAAAAGTACATCTAACCACGCAAGCGCGTTACAAGTAGATGTACAAAATTTGTAAAAAGAGATTATCCAAGATGCGCGGTTATAGTCACCTTAATGCTGCAGATATTGCACCCAATTCTGTAGCAACGACACCACAAACGGCCATACCTCGTTCCGACTGGAGCACGTTAGCCAGGCTGTTTCCCTACCTGTGGCGGTACAAATGGCGTGTGATTGCAGCGCTGACCTTTATGATTGGCGCGAAAGTGGCCAATGTGGGTGTGCCGCTGCTGCTGAAACAGCTGGTGGATACGATGAATCCCAACCTCAGCACGGGCGCACAAGCGTTGCTCGTTGTACCTGTTGCCTTACTCATTGGCTACGGTTTGTTGAGGTTATCCACAAGCTTGTTTACCGAGCTGCGTGAACTGGTTTTTTCCAAAGCCACCGAAGGTGCGGCGCGCAGTATTTCACTCGAAGTTTTCCGCCATTTGCACGCCCTGAGCCTGCGCTTTCACCTGGAGCGCCAAACCGGCGGCATGACGCGTGACATCGAACGCGGCACCCGCGCCGTGCGCACGCTGATTGGCTTTACCCTCTTCAACATCGCCCCCACATTGATCGAAATGGTGCTGGTATTGACGCTTTTGGCGGTCAAATTTGACGCCTGGTTTGCTTGGATCACGGTGGTGGCACTGGTTGTTTACATCACCTACACCGTGACGATTACCGAATGGCGCACCCAATTTCGTAAGAAAATGAACGACTTGGACGGCGCAGCCCACACCCGCGCCATCGACTCGCTGCTGAACTATGAAACCGTCAAATACTTCAACAACGAGGCGTTTGAAGCCCAGCGCTACGACGACAACCTAGAAAAATTCCGCGCCGCCTCCGTCAAAAGCCAAACCACGTTGAGCATGCTCAACACCGGGCAGCAGCTCATCATCGCCACTGCTTTGGTAGCGATGCTGTGGCGAGCCACCCAAGGCGTGGTCGATGGCCGCATGACGCTTGGGGACTTGGTGATGGTGAACGCTTTTATGATCCAGCTGTACATTCCGCTGAACTTTTTAGGCGTGATTTACCGCGAAATCAAGCAAAGTTTGACCGATTTGGACAAAATGTTCACCCTTTTGGAGCGTGAACGCGAGATTGCAGACGCGCCCGGTGCGCAAGCGCTTCAAATTCTTAAAAAAGAGGTACAAAATACGCCTATAGCCGTTGTATTTAATGACGTAACAGCTATAAATAATATAGCAAATTTAGAGATTCAAAACGCCATCTCATCTGAATTTTCACCCGAAATTAGTTTCCAAAACGTTCATTTTGCCTACGAGCCCAGCCGCCCCATCTTGCACGGCATCAGTTTTACCGTGCCTGCGGGTAAAACAGTGGCTGTGGTCGGGCCCTCAGGTGCGGGCAAATCGACGCTGGCGCGGCTGCTTTTCAGGTTTTACGACGTGCAGCAGGGCACGATTGCTATTGCCGGTCAAAACATCAAAACCGTGACCCAAGCCAGTGTGCGCGAGGCCATTGGCATCGTTCCGCAGGACACGGTGCTGTTCAATGACACCGTGGCGTACAACATTGCGTACGGCAGGTCGGGCGCCACGCAAGAACAGGTGGAAGAAGCGGCCAAATCAGCCCGCATTCACGACTTCATCAACAGCACCCCTTTGGGCTACCAAACCATGGTGGGCGAGCGTGGGCTGAAGCTCTCTGGCGGCGAAAAACAACGCGTCGCCATCGCCCGCACCTTGCTGAAAAACCCGCCGATTTTGATTTTTGACGAGGCCACATCAGCTTTAGACAGCGCCAACGAGCGCGCCATTCAAGCCGAACTGCAAAGCGTGGCACAAAACAAGACCACGCTGGTGATTGCACACAGGCTATCCACAGTGGTTGATGCGCATGAGATTTTAGTGATGGACGCTGGCCACATCGTTGAACGCGGGAACCACGCGCAACTTTTATCGCTTGGTGGCGTTTATGCGCAAATGTGGGCGCTGCAGCAAAGTGGTGCTGAGGAAGCCTAGTTGACGTTGCAGGTGTAGGCAAACTGCAGAGCGCTGGCTTTTGGAGGTGTGGCAACGCTGATGCCAGCTATTAAAATCTGTATGTGGTGCGGATTCTCATGCATCCGCTGATGCGTCCAGTACATCTTCCGGTGCAACATTTTGCCGCGCCAAGCGCTCGCTTTTCCAATACACGTCGTCGCCAGCCTGACCGTCAACCACCATTCGATTGAGCACGCGGGAGAGCACAAACATCAAATCGCTCAGCCGGTTCAGGTACTGACGGGGCGAATCGTTGATGGTTTCCGACTCACCCAACGCCACCACAGCCCGCTCCGCCCGACGCGCCACGGTGCGGCAGACATGCGCCTGCGAGGCCGCGCGGTTGCCAGCTGGCAAGATGAACTCGGCTAACTTGGGCAAAGTCGCGTTGTAGGTTTCCAAAGCGTCGTCCAAGTCAACAATCGCCTCTTTTTTAAGCAACTCAAAGCCAGGAATCGACAATTCGCCACCTAAATTGAAGAGCTGGTGCTGGATTTCAACCAACACATGCCGCACGCCATCCGGCAGCGTCTCGCACAACAGCACGCCGATGTGCGAGTTCAACTCATCGACATCGCCCATGGCATGGATGCGCAAGTGGTGTTTGGAGACGCGGCTGTTGTCGCCCAGCCCCGTGGTGCCAGCGTCGCCTGTGCGGGTGGCGATTTGTGAGAGTCTGTTGCCCATAGCTTATGAATCCTGTTGAAAACAAAATCCGTTCGGGCTGAGCTTGTCGAAGCCTTCACACGAACCCTTAGCCAAGCTCAGGGCGAACGGAGAATGCTTAGATTATGCCGCGCAGAAAGCGATTTAAACCGGAAGCGTCACCACAAAACAAGCCCCCTGACCTGACGCCGCCGCCTCACAGCGCACGCTGCCACCGTGACGCTGGGCGATGGATTTGACCAAGGCCAGCCCCAAACCCACGCCACCGTCGCGTTCACTCGCGCCTGGGGCGCGGTAAAACGGCTCGAAAATGCGTTCACGCAGCTCTTTGGGCACGCCTGGGCCGTGGTCGGTCACACGCAACACAGCAGTTTTAGCATCGCCAACACCCTCCATGGCCAAAGTCAGCACAACGGGCTCAACGCTTGCCGCAGCCGTACTTTTTATCGCATAACGGTTCGCGTTTTCCAACAAATTGCGCATCAAACGACGTAGCAACTTGGGCACGCCTTGTATGGCGATGGCGGATTCGGACAGTACTTGCAGCTCTGCGCCCGATTTGGCGCATTCCTCCGCGGCCAAACCGGTCAAATCAACCGTCTCAAACGTGCCCACATCCGCCTGTGCCGAATCTAAGCGACTGGCGAGCAAAATCTCGGCGATCAACTGGTCTAGCTCGTTGATATTTCGGCTGATTTCGTCTTTATGCTTATCAAAAATGCGTGATGTAGCTGAATTTCCCGACGAGCCGCCTCTAGGGAAATTAGCCCCCTCGGGGGGCAGGGCGGACACGTCAGTGCCAACCGTGGGGGTCATCAGCTCCAGCCCCATTTTGATGCGGGTTAAGGGTGATCGAAGCTCGTGCGAGGCGTTCGCCAGCAGCGATTTGTGCGAACCCACCAAAGCTTCAATGCGGCTGGCTGCCGTGTTGAACCGTTCCGCCAAAAAGGCCACTTCGTCGTTGCCGCTGACCTTGACGCGGGTGGACAAATCGCCCCGCCCCCATTGCTCCACACCGCTTTGGAGGGTGTTCAAGCGCTTGGTCAGGCGGCGAATCAGCGGGTAGGTGCCCAGCGCCACGGCGAGGCCGACCAACATCAGCATCCAGACGAAGCCAAAGGGGGGGGTGAACCAGCTTTTGTCCGCTGGGCCGCCGGGCGGGCCGCCCGGGCCGAATGGATGATCTGGCCGATCAGCCCTGTTGATGCGACCCGCGCGACCCATTCGTTCACGCAATTCTTGCGGGGAAATCTGCTCTAACTCGCCCGTTTTCGGGTTCAAGCGGCGTGCCCGTGGCATTTGCAAACCCATGACTTCACCAGCGGCCAAGGCTTTGTCCAGCTTGACTGAAAACTCTGTTCCCGCACCCATGCCCGGCACACGCGGCGCGGCGATGGCGCTGCCGACGACCTCGCCGGCGGCGTTGCGCACCACCACCTCACGCACCACGGGCGAGGCGCTGTAGTCCGCCAGCTTACGCTCTGCGCTCTCACGCCAAGCCCAACCGACCAAGAAGATCAACACCGCGACGGCCAGCACCACCGCCAACCAAATGCGAACGTAGAGGCGATTGAAGAAGGGTTGATGCGGTGAGGTATTCATCTTATTCCTCACTTTGGAAAAGGGGCGAAACCTTGTAAAGGGGGATTTGACTTCGCATCAATCTTGTTGTTTAGCGAATACATAGCCCACACCGCGAACCGTCAAAATCCGCTTCGGATCCTTCGCATCCAGCTCAATCGCGGCGCGGATGCGGCCCATGTGCACGTCGATGGAGCGGTCAAACGCCTCCAACTCGCGGCCGCGCACGGCTTCCATGATTTGGTCCCGCGTCAGCACCCGGCCAGCGCGCTCAGCCACCGCGAGCAGCAAGTCGAACTGGTAAGAGGTCAAATCAACCTCTTTGCCGGACAAGCTGACAATGCGGGCATCGCGGTCAATATCCAAGCTGCCAAAGCGCAAAATCGGCTGAGATGCGTCTGGTTCAGCGGATGCTACCGATTCAGCGCTGCGTCGCAAAATCGCGCGAATACGGGCCAAGAGTTCACGTGGCTCAAAAGGTTTGGCCAAATAGTCGTCAGCACCGACTTCTAAGCCAATCACGCGATCCATCGGATCGCCTTTGGCGGTTAGCATCAAAATAGGCGTTCTAGCCACAGCGCCGCCCAGTGCGCGGATACGGCGGCAGATTTCTAAGCCATCCATGTCGGGCAGCATCAAATCAAGCACGACCAAGGCGGGTGGCGCTTTTTGCAGAGCAGCCAAACCACTGGTACCGTCCAATGCGTGGGCGACTTCGAAGCCCGCTTGTCGCAAGTACTCGCCGACCATGCTGGCCAAGCGGGCGTCGTCTTCAATCATCAAAAGCTGTTGTTGCATAGTTTTTCGACAAATTTGCGGCTTAGCTGTGGAGCCGGTAATAACGTTTGATCATGCGCTTAGAGTCAGTTTTGGTCGATAAAGCTGCGGTAAAGTTATGTAAAACTGCTTAAAACATCTCAAAAATAGGTTTATTTGCCATAAATTTGATATGATTTTTATAGCTATTTAGGCAATAAATACGTCAGCTAGTGGCATATTTGGCACATAAATTAAGCATTTACGCGATGCATGCCGGTTTCAGGGGTTTTGGACAAATCCGGCGTAGTTTCAGGCGTTTTAATGCGGCTTGCCAGCCAAACCAACAGCAGCACTGGCGCGCCCAGCATGGCCGTGGCGGTGAAAAAATCGGTGTAGCCAAAGGCGTCGACGTATTTGCCCGAATAACCCGCTATAAACTTCGGCAACAGCAACATCATGGAGCTGAACAGCGCGTACTGCGTGGCGGAATAGTTGATATTTGTCAGGCTGGACAAATAGGCAATGAACGCCGCCGAGGCGATACCGCTGGACAAATTGTCAGCCGAAATCACCCACACCAGCGCCGTCAAGTCGTGCCCGCGACCGCCCAGCCAGGCGAACAGCAGGTTGCTGGCCGCACTCAACACCGCGCCCAACATCAAAATCCGCATCACGCCAAAGCGCATGGACAGCACGCCACCGATGAACGCGCCGACCAGCGTCATGATGACGCCAAACACCTTGGTGACATTCGCCACCTCCAGCTTGGTGTAACCCATATCGACATAAAACGGGTTCGCCATGATGCCCATGACGACGTCGGAGATGCGGTAGGTAGCGATCAGCGCCAAAATCAGTGCGGCATGCCATTTGTAACGGCGGATGAAGTCGGCAAACGGCTCGATTAGGGCGCCTTTGAGCCAATCTGCGGCGTTTTTAGCGGGAATAAACGCGCGTTCTGCCGGTTTAGGCGACCAAAACACGGTGATGACGCCTAAAAGCATGGACGCCGCCACGACCAAATACGCCGTCTGCCACGCGCTGTGCTGGTAAACCACCTTAGCGGCTTGACCTGCAACACTGGCCACGGACGCTACAGGTGCAACCTCAGCAAAAGCAGCCACCCAAAATACCCCCGCGCCTGCCCAAATCATCGCAATCCGGTAGCCCGTCATATAGGCGCTGGCCATGGCTGCTTGGCGATCCACATCGGCGGATTCAATGCGATAAGCGTCCAGCGCAATGTCTTGCGTGGCCGAGCCAAAGGCCACCACCACCGCAAACCACACCATGCTTTGCAAATCATTTTGCGGATTCGTTAGCGCCATGCCCGCCAGACCCGCCATGATGACGAGTTGCGATAGCAATAACCAACTGCGCCTGCGGCCTAGCCACGGCGTGAGCAGCGGAATCGGCATCCTGTCCACCAAGGGAGACCAGACCCATTTGAAGCCGTAAGCCAAACCGACCCAGCTTAAAAAACCAATCGTTGTGCGGTCAATGCCCGCTTCGCGCAGGCGAAAACTGAGTGTGCCTAGAACCAACAAAAGCGGCAAGCCCGCAGCAAAGCCCAGTAGCAGCATGCGCAGCGTGGGCGGCTCTAAATAGACTTTGAGGGTTTGTGCCCAAGTGCGTTTGGGCGGTTTTGAAATTTGAGGATCGACTGAATTGGCTGTAGTGGTGCTCATGCCGCCATCATAAAGCCACGGATACAGTCAGTGTGCCACCATCAAATTTTTGTAGCTGGAATGATGGTGTTTTTGTAATCGTCTATGGTGATGATGGTGGTTGCCGCCGGTTTGTCTTTGTAGGCGGTGCAAGCCGCCAAGACAGACACGGCGACGCTACCAAAAATGAGTTTGTTTGTAGCATGCTCCAAAGCTGCATGCAACGTGTCGTCAAATCGCCTCAAATGCGCTTAGAAGCTCGAAAAATCGTAACTGATCGTGATAGGCGCGTGGTCTGAGAAGCGCTCGGCTTTATAGATTTCTTCATGTTTGGCCAAAAGTGCTACTTTAGGTGTAGCCAAATGGTAGTCCAGCCGCCAACCCACGTTGTTGGCATAGGCTTGGCCACGGTTGCTCCACCAGGTGTAGCAAGTCTCCGTTGTGTCAGGCTGCAGCAGGCGGTAGACGTCTTTCAAACCGCCGTTGGCTTCGTGTAGCAGCTGCGACATCCAGGCCCGCTCTTCCGGTAAAAAACCGCTGTTTTTTTTGTTGCCTTTGTAGTTTTTCAAATCGGCTTCTTGGTGGGCGATGTTGATGTCGCCACACAAAATAAACTCGCGCTCGATTTTAAGCTGCATCAAATGCGGGTAGATCACGGCCAAAAATCGAAACTTCGCCTGCTGCCGCTCCTCCCCCGACGAGCCGCTGGGGTAGTAGCAGCTGATGATGGAGAATTTGCGCGACGGCGTGTCAAAACGCAGCTCGACGTAGCGGCCCTCCGCATTGAATTCGGCAAACTCTAGGCTGCTGCCTATCCCGACAATCACCTCGGTCGGCGTTTCTTTGGTGTACACGCCCACGCCGGAGTAGCCTTTTTTCTCGGCAAAGTGAAAATAACCTTTCATGCCAGCGATTTCTTCAAACTTGTCTTTCACGTCGGCATACTGCGCTTTGACCTCTTGGACGCAAATACAATGGGGTTGTGACTTTTCAATCCAAGCGGCCAAGCCTTTGCTGCTGGCAGAGCGGATGCCGTTGAGATTGAGACTGGTGAGTTTGAACAATGTTTTGGACATGCGAATTACATTTTTATAAAGACTAACAAATTGAACAACAACAATCTAGCGCAAGATTTCGTCAAATTCGCCCTGGCATGCGGCGTTTTGGGATTTGGTGAGTTTAAAACCAAAGCCGGTCGTCTGAGCCCTTATTTTTTCAACGCCGGTTTGTTTGACGACGGCGTCAAACTGGGCAAATTGGCCGAATTTTACGCAAAAAGCCTGCTTGCCAGCGGCATCGAGTTCGACATGATTTTTGGCCCTGCGTACAAAGGCATTCCGCTGGGCGCCGCCGTCGCCGTGGAACTGGCGCGCCAAGGCCGCAACGTGCCCTTCGCCTACAACCGCAAAGAAGCCAAAGACCACGGCGAAGGTGGTCATTTGGTGGGCGCACCTCTCAAAGGCCGCGTGCTGATCGTCGACGACGTGATGTCCGCCGGCACCGCCACCCGCGAGTCCATCGCCCTGATCCAAGCCGCCGGTGCGACGCCAGCGGCGGTGGCGATTGCCTTGGATCGACAGGAAAAAGCGACTGAAAAGGATGCAACGGGCGCAGTGGTGGACGTGCCCTACAGCGCCGTGCAGTTCGTCCGCAACCAGCTGGGCATGCAGGTCTGCACGATTGCCAGTTTGAAGGATTTGCTGGACTACCTCGCTACCACCGCCGACCCGTCGCAGCAGGTGCATGAGACGGCGATCAAGGCGTATCGGGATCGGTACGGGGTGTAAATCGGTTTAAAACCGATTTTCTAGGCCATTTTATGGCTCTAGCCACTGTATTTATTGCCAAAGTAGCTATGAATAAGATAGCAAATTTGACTCTGAATTAACCCAACTTCTTCTTCAACAACTCGTTCACCTGCGCCGGGTTGCCTTTGCCTTTGGTGGCCTTCATGGCTTGGCCGACCAGTGCGTTGAAGGCTTTGGCGTTGCCGGCTTTGTATTCTTCGACGGATTTTGCATTTGACGCTAAGACCGTGTCGATGATGGCTTCCAACTCGCCGGTGTCGCTCATTTGTTTGAGGTCACGATCTTTGATAATTTGATCCACAAAATCTGCCAAATCGGAAATACCCTTGTGTGTCCTTGTACACATCTCTTGGAATGCAGTTTTAGCACCGTTACCGTTGATTTCACCACTGACGACCTTTTTGATAACGTATCCAAGCGCTACTGGATCAGGCACTTCCACATCATCAATATCAATTCCTTTTTTATTGATAAAGGCGGACACTTCTCCTAACACCCAATTTGCTGTCAATTTCGCTTCGCAACTAATCTGCGTCGCAGATTCAAAGTACGTTGCCACCTTCTTACTCTGCGTCAACTGCGTCGCGTCATACTCGGACAGTCCGAAATCCGCCACAAACCGCGCCGCCATCACGCGCGGTAGCTCGGTCATCTCGGCGCGGACGCGTGCCACCCATTCGTCGGCAATCACCAGCGGCGGCAAGTCTGGGTCGGGGAAGTAGCGGTAATCGGCGGCGTCTTCCTTGGTGCGCATGGCGCGGGTTTCACCGGTGTCGGGGTTGAACAGCACGGTGGCCTGCTCGATGGGGTGGCCGTCTTCGATCTGCTCGATCTGCCAGCGCACCTCGTAGTCAATCGCCTGCTGCATGAACTTGAAGCTGTTCAGGTTTTTGATCTCGCGCCGTGTGCCAAACTTGTCGCCGGGCTTGCGCACCGAGACGTTGGCGTCGCAACGGAAGCTGCCTTCCTGCATGTTGCCGTCGCAAATGCCGATCCAGGTGACGATTTTGTGCAGTTCTTTGGCGTAGGCCACCGCCTCGGCGCTGGAGCGCATGTCGGGCTCGGTGACGATTTCCAACAGTGGTGTGCCCGCGCGGTTCAGGTCGATGCCCGATTGACCCACAAAATCTTCATGCAACGACTTGCCGGCGTCTTCTTCGAGGTGGGCGCGAACCAAACGCACGGATTTCTTCACCCGTTCTGAGCTTGCCGAAGACGCTCCAGGTGCATCGAGAAAAAACTCAACCGAACCACCCTGCACCACCGGAATCTCGAACTGGCTGATTTGGTAGCCCTTGGGCAAATCGGGGTAAAAGTAGTTTTTACGCGCAAAAATGCTGCGTGGCGCGATGCGGGCGCCAATGGCGAGGCCAAACTGGATGGCGCGCTCGACCGCGCCCTTGTTCATCACTGGCAGGGTGCCGGGCAAGGCCAGATCGACCGCGCAAGCTTGCGTATTGGGCTCGGCACCGAAAGCGGTCGAAGCACGGCTGAAAATCTTGCTCTGGGTGGAGAGCTGGGAATGGGTTTCGAAGCCGATGACGACCTCGTAGCCATGCACCAGCAAAGTGCGATCAAGCGGGCGGTCGTCTTTGAAGTCGATGGCTGATTCGACGGTGGTTTCGATGGGAGTTGCAGTCGTTGTCATATCAAATGCCCTCCGCTAGCGCAGGAGGTTTGCGTGAATGGAAGTCAGTTGCCTGCTGCAAACGATGCGCCATATTGAGTAATTTCGCCTCTGAGAAATAGTTGCCAATCAACTGAAGGCCGACCGGCATGTTGTGTGCACCAAAACCGGCGGGGACGCTCATGCCGGGCAAACCGGCCAGTGAGGCGGGTAGCGTAAAAATATCAGCCAAATAGTTGGCGACCGGGTCGTCCGACTTTTCGCCCAACTTCCATGCCACCGTGGGAGCCACGGGGCCGGCGATCACATCACATTGCTTAAAGGCCTGTTGAAAATCGTCCGCAATCATGCGGCGGATTTTTTGGGCTTGCAGGTAGTAGGCGTCGTAGTAGCCGTGGCTCAGCACGTAGGTGCCGATCATGATGCGGCGCTTCACCTCGTCGCCAAAGCCCTGGGCGCGGGTTTTTTTGTACATGTCGTTCAGATCGGTGTAATGCTGGGCGCGGTGGCCGAATTTCACACCGTCAAAACGGCTCAAATTGCTGGACGCCTCGGCCGGCGCGATGACGTAGTACACGGGGATGGACAGCTCGGTGCGCGGCAGGGAAATAGAAACGAGTTTGGCACCGAGTTTTTCGTATTCTTTCAACGCGGCATCAACGGCGGCACGAACGTCGGCGGACAAGCCTTCGCCAAAGAATTCTTTCGGAATCCCGATGCGCAGGTCGTCCAAGCTGTCGTTCAGGGCGCGGCTGTAGTCTTCAGCAGGCACATCCAGCGACGTTGAATCGCGGTCTAAATCGGGGCCGCACATGGCGGAGAGCAGCAAGGCGCAGTCTTCTGCGGTGCGGGCCATCGGGCCGGCTTGGTCCAAGCTGGAGGCAAAGGCGATCATGCCGTAGCGAGAAGCGCGGCCGTAGGTCGGTTTGATACCGGTGATGCCGCAAAACGCGGCTGGCTGGCGGATGGAGCCGCCGGTGTCTGTGCCGGTGGCGGCAGGCGTCAGACGCGCGGCCACCGCTGCAGCACTGCCACCAGACGAGCCGCCGGGGATGCGGGCGTGGTCCCAGGGGTTCAAAACCTTCTTGAATGCGGAGTTTTCGTTACCAGAGCCCATGGCAAACTCGTCGCAATTGAGTTTTCCCAATGAAATCATGCCTGAGTCAGCTAATTTATTGCCTATAGTGCTATCGAAAGATGAGCAATAACCACCCAGCATTTTGGAGCCGGCGGTACTGGGGAAGTCTTTGGTGACAAAAATGTCTTTGTGGGCGATGGGCACGCCAGTCAAAGCTGAAACATTGCCCGCCGCAATACGAGTATCTGCAGCTTTGGCTTGCGACAGGCTGAAGTCGTCGTTGAACGCCAAATAAGCCCCCAAATGGTCGGCAGCGTGTGCGCGGGCGAGGAAATGCTGGGTGACTTCGACGGCAGAGACGTCTTTGGCGCGCAGCTTGGCAGCCAGTTGCGCGACGGTGAAATCATGAAGATGGGAGGAAATTGGGGACATATTCGATTTTTCAGGCTTATTCGATGACTTACTCGATGACTTTTGGCACTAAAAACAGGCCGTTTTCGACGGCTGGGGCGGTTCGCTGGTTGGCTTCACGGTTGTTGGGCTCGCTGGCGACGTCGTCGCGCAGGCGCAGCGACATGGCTTGGATGGTGTCCAGCGGGTGTGCCAAGGGTGTGATGCCGGTGGTGTCCACGGCGCGCATTTTTTCGACAATAGCGAAGAAATCGTTGGTCTGAACAAGCAAACGCGCGCTTTCATCGGGGCTGAGCTCAAGGCGGGCCAAGTTGGCAATTCGGGCAATATCTTGGGAACTTAATGACATAGTGAGAGCGGGTAAAGCGGCTGATAGCCTAGAACAAAATTATACAAATAAGAGCGCAAAACCCTGAGTTTTCAATGCGGATACGGTATTATCCTGTGTTTGGTGGCTAGATAGTGTGGATTTGCACGATTTAACGCTGTCTCCCAATATTGAGTTTAGTTACAGTTTTAGAGCGATGGTGCTACCCAAGCAGACGCCATGCTTTTGAGGAATTTTTTATTATGTTTGGATCTTTTCGTCGCTATTTTGCGACTGACTTGGCTATCGATTTAGGTACTGCCAATACGCTCATCGTCGCTCGCGACAAAGGCATTGTTCTTGACGAACCTTCAGTCGTCGCCATCCGCCACGAAGGTGGCCCCCACGGCAAAAAAGTGATTCAAGCGGTGGGCCGCGAGGCCAAATCCATGTTGGGCAAAGTGCCAGGCAACATCGAAGCCATTCGCCCGATGAAAGACGGCGTGATTGCCGACTTTGTGATCACCGAGCAGATGATCAAGCAGTTCATCAAAATGGTGCACCCGCGCAGTTTTTTCACCCCTAGCCCACGCATCATCATTTGCGTACCCTGCGGTTCTACCCAAGTTGAACGTCGCGCGATCAAAGACGCTGCTGAAGCGGCTGGCGCCTCGACCGTTTATTTGATCGAAGAACCGATGGCTGCGGCGATTGGCGCGGGTTTGCCGGTCTCAGAAGCCACCGGCTCCATGGTGGTGGACATTGGCGGCGGCACGACCGAAGTCGGCGTGATCTCGCTGGGTGGCATGGTCTACAAAGGCAGTGTGCGCGTGGGCGGCGACAAGTTTGACGAAGCCATCATCAACTACATCCGCCGCAACTACGGCATGTTGATTGGCGAGCCAACCGCTGAGAACATCAAGAAAACCATCGGCTCTGCCTTCCCGGGCAGCGAAGTGCGCGAAATGGAAGTCCGCGGTCGCAATTTGGCTGAAGGCGTGCCACGCAGCTTCACCATCTCCAGCAACGAAGTGCTGGAAGCGCTGACCGACCCGCTGAACAACATCGTCTCTGCCGTTAAAAATGCGCTGGAACAAACGCCGCCTGAATTGGGTGCTGACATCGCCGAACGCGGCATGATGCTGACCGGTGGCGGCGCTCTTTTGCGTGACCTGAACCGCTTGCTGTCTGAGGAAACGGGTCTACCCGTTTTCATCGCCGAAGACCCGTTGACTTGCGTGGTGCGTGGTTGCGGCATCGCCTTGGATCGCATGGATCGCTTAGGAAGCATCTTCACTTCGGAATGATGCCCACCTAAATGCACACGTAAGCCAACCCTATGCGATACGGTTCGCTGGACAGAACACCACCGCCCTTTTTTAAACAAGGGCCAACATCACTCTCTAAACTTCTTTTGCTCAGTGCGCTGGCACTGTTTTTGATGGTGGCAGACAAACGCTTTGAGTTTGGCAAAATTGTTCGCGTCAGCTTGGCAACTGTGCTTAGTCCCATCGCGAATGTCGTCCTCAAACCGGTGGTGGCCATACAGGATGGCTTCAAATATCTTGATGAACTCAGCAGCCTCAAACTGTCTGAGCAAGACGCGCATTCAAAATTGCTGCGGCTGTCTCAACGCGCCAACCAAGTAGAAACCTTGGCACTTGAAAACACACGCTTGCGCCAACTCCTGAGCTTGAAAGAAAGGCTTTCCACCCCATCACAAGCGGCTGAAGTGCTGTACGACGCTATTGACCCTTATTCGCGCAAGATCATTGTCGACAAGGGCAGCATGCATGCGGTTCAACTTGGTTCACCCGTGATTGATGAGCTCGGCGTTTTAGGTCAAGTCATCCGTGTCTTCCCATTAACCAGTGAAGTGGCTATGATCATCGACCGCGAGCAAACAACACCTGTGCTGAACACGCGCACGGGTGTGCGCAGCGTGGCGTATGGCAATCCTTCGGCCAGTGGGGACGTGCTTGAATTGCGTTTTATTTCAGGCAACGCTGATGTGCTGGCGGGTGATGTGTTGACCACCAGTGGCGTGGATGGCGTCTACCCTGCGGGCTTGCAAGTTGCCAAGATTGTAAAAATTGAGCGGCGCGCAGATTCCGGTTTTGCAAAAATACTATGTGCGCCTAAAGCCAATGTTTTGGGTGCCAAGCATGTGATGATTTTGAACCCCTTAACCAAGGTGGACGCACCGCGACCCACGGAAGAAACCACTTTGCCCGCTGGCAAACGGGGAGCGAAAAAATGATCATGTCGCGTGGCCAGCAGCTGCTACTTCCCGTCAACGCCGTCTTTATGTGGGGCAGTTTGATGGCGGCTTTGGTTTTCAACATGCTGCCGTTTGGCCGCACGCCTTGGATGCCTGATGTCGTAGCGTTGGTGTTGGTGTTTTGGAGCATCCATCAACCACACCGAATTGGCATGATTTCGGCTTTTTTCATGGGCTTGATCCTCGATGTACAACAATCGTCCATGCTGGGTCAGCATGCTTTGGCATATACCGTTCTGAGTTTTTTAGCACTCACGATTCACCGCCGCTTGGTTTGGTACACCGTCTTTTCACAAGCCATCCAAATTCTGCCCTTGTTTGCGCTATCGCACGCCCTTGAATTGATTGTGAGGCTCATCGCTGGCGGTGTGTTTCCCGGCTATTCGCTGGCATTTGCACCTTTGCTTGAAGCCTTGCTGTGGCCTCTTGCCAGTGTTGTGCTGTTTGCCCCGCAGCGACGCGCTCCCGACCGTGATGCGCACCGACCGCTCTAGCATCTGTCGGATGTGCGTAAAACAACGACACAAACCCTGCCATGTCTGAATTAAGAAACGTTCAAGCTGATTTATCGCGCTTTCGCAGCCGCGTGTTGGTGGCGGGCTTGTTGGTTTGCATCGCTTTTTTTTTGCTCGCCTCTAGGCTTATTTATTTACAAGTCTTCAGACACGACGACCTACTAGAACAAGCAGACAACAACCGCATCACTGCCGTGCCTGTGGTGCCGAACCGCGGTTTGATCTTGGACAGAAATGGCGTTGTGGTGGCGACCAATTATTCTGCTTACACCTTAGAGATCACCCCCTCTAAAGTGGCTAATTTGGACCAAGTCATTGAAGATTTATCGCGTTTGATAGAGGTTCATCCGCGCGATAAAAAACGGCTAAAAAAACTGCTGGAAGAGTCCAAGGGTTTGGATTCTTTACCACTGCGTACCCGTTTGACGGATGAAGAAGTTGCCAAATTCTCTGCGCAGCGTTTTCGCTTTCCTGGTGTGGAGGTCAAAGCGCGGCTGTACCGCAATTACCCCTACGGTGAAACAGCCAGCCATGTGATTGGCTATATCGGGCGCATCAACCAAACCGACAAGGAAAAACTGGAAGAATCCGAGGACGACGGCAATTACCGCGGTACCGATTACATGGGCAAACTCGGCGTCGAGCAAAGCTTTGAGAAAAAACTGCACGGCATCACGGGTGTAGAAGACTTGGAGACTTCAGCCAGTGGACGTGCTGTGCGCAAACTGGCCAGCAGCCCTGCCACGCCTGGCGACACCATCATGTTGTCCATCGACATGAAGCTGCAAAAGTTGATTGAAGACATGTTTGGTGGTAGACGTGGTGCGGTAGTGGCTTTGGATCCCAAATCAGGCGAAGTTTTAGCTTTTGTCAGCAAACCCACGTTTGACCCGAATTTGTTTGTTGAAGGCATTGATTCTGAGAGCTGGAAAGAGCTCAGTGAATCGATAGACAAACCGCTGTTAAATCGTGCTTTGCGCGGCACGTACCCGCCTGGCTCGACCTACAAACCCTTCATGGCGATGGCGGCCTTGCAAAGCGGCAAACGCTCTGCCAGCGCCATCATCAACGATGCAGGCACATGGACATTCGGCGGCCATACTTTCCGAAGCCATGGTGACGGCGGCTTGGGGGCAGTAGATATGTACCGCAGCATCGTGAAATCAAGCAATGTGTATTACTATTCCTTGGCTAATGAGCTGGGCGTGGACGCGATGCATGACTTCATGAAACCGCTGGGTTTTGGACAAATCACGGGTATTGACGTCAATGGTGAAGTGCGCGGCGTGCTGCCCAGTACCGACTGGAAACGCAACGCCTACAAGCGCCCCGAGCACAAAAAATGGTACGCCGGTGAAACCATTTCTTTGGGCATTGGCCAAGGTTACAACAGCTTCACCATGTTGCAACTGGCCCAAGCCACAGCGACTTTAGCCAATGGCGGCTTGAAATACAAACCCAAAATCGTGATTGCGACACAAGACGCCATCACCCGTACCAAGCAGGCCATCGCATCCACAGCGCCTGAAAACCTTGGTTTTTCACCTGAAAACGTCGCGGTCATACGCAATGCGATGGTCGGCGTCACCCAAGAAGGTACCTCCGTGCGCTCATTTGCAGGTGCTGGCTATGTCAGTGGTGGCAAAACGGGCACAGCGCAGGCGGTCGGTATTGGTAAAAACGAAAAATACAATGCGGGTCGCCTTGAAGAACACCAGCGCGACCATGCTTTGTACATCGCCTTTGCACCGGCTGATGATCCTAAGATTGCCTTGGCCATCGTGGTTGAAAATGCTGGTTTTGGTTCAGACAGTGCCGCCCCCATCACGCGGCGTATTTTTGACTACTGGCTGCTGAACCAATACCCCAGCTTGGAAGACATGGCATCGCTGCAAAGCGGCAAAGGTGGCGCACCGATTGGCAAACCTAGAATGGCTGCGGATGTGCCTTTGGTTCCGACACTGCAAGCCGTGATGGAGGCTCCTGTGGTTGCGCCCAATAGAAACGTCGTTGCCACCAATGCACGCAAGCCAAAATCAATTCCAAAACCCTTAGACATCAATAAAAATTGACCATTAACCAACTTTAACCGTCGTATTTATTGACTACAATGCTATATATTTTGCAGCACTCATTTGAAGTATGCATCATAACTGGTCTTGCATATCAAGACACTGACGACAACGATAAACATCACCCGTACAAAACCAGAGCCATACTTCATCGCCAAGCGTGCGCCCCATAAACTGCCAATCACATTGGCAATGGCCATGGGTAATGCCAAATGCCACCAGACGAAGCCTTTGGACACAAACAGCAGCAGCGCGGCAAAGTTTGACGTGGTGTTGATCAACTTGGCGGATACCGACGCGTTCAAGAAGTCATATCCCAGCCAACGCACAAAGATAAACACCAAAAAACTGCCCGTGCCAGGGCCAAAAAACCCGTCATAAAACCCGATGACCAAGCCGACAAAAGCCATTGCCCACATTTCCAATCTGCCGCTAAAACGTGGTTCATGTTTATGCCCCAAGTCTTTTTTAGCCAGTGTGTACAGCAGTATGCCCAACAAGATAGCGGGCAGACCTTTACGCAAAAAATCTGGTGAAACTATGGTGATGAGCCAAGCACCCAGCAGAGAACCCGAGAACGCCAACGCGATGCCAGGCAACACCACACGCCAACGAATGTCTACCCGTCTGCTGTACTGCCATGCCGCAAAGGCAGAGCCCCAGACGGAGGCGCCCTTGTTCGTGCCCAACAAGGTTGCGGGCATCGCCGTGGGGTAAACGGCAAACAAAGCCGGCACCAAAATCAAGCCACCGCCACCGACAACAGCATCGACAAAGCCCGCCAGCAACGAGGCTGCAGTTACGATAAATAATTCCATAGCGGGTATTGTGCAGGCAAAAAAAAAGCACCGGCGCTGCCCGTGCTTTTTGATGCCTTAGAACTTCTAAGATTTTAGTGTCTAGGTGCTTTTTAATTGTCTCCTGCTCTCCTCGTGGTAGCGGCTGTAAGTTGACCAATTGTGTTGGCGCTTACCCGCTAACGATGGCAGTAATTTAACCGCTACAGCACGCAGCTCGTATTAGGAGTTTCCCGCACTTTGGTTACTTTTTGATTGTTTTTGACACTAAGAATTACCAATTACCGGCTTTGCGCATCTTGGGAGATCCACTCTGCGGCTTTTTCAGCCAGCATCAAGGTTGGAGAGTTGGTGTTGCCGCTGGTGATGAGCGGCATCACGCTGGCATCTACGACGCGCAAACCGGCGATGCCATGTACTTTTAAGCGCGAATCGACCACCGCCATGGCATCTTGCTGCACACCCATTTTGGCCGTCCCGACGGGGTGGAAAATGGTTGTGGCGATATCGCCAGCCAATTTTGCCAGCTCTTCGTCCGTTTGGTACTGGATGCCTGGCTTGAACTCTTCAGGTTGGTACTTGGCCAACGCACTTTGCGACACAATCTTGCGCGTGACGCGCAATGAATCTGCCGCAACTTGCCTATCCTCAGCCGTACTCAAGTAATTGGGTGCAATGGCTGGCGCATCGGTGAACTGGTTGCTCTTGATGTGCACACTGCCACGGCTGGTGGGGTTCAAATTGCACACACTGGCTGTGAAGGCTGCGAAATTGTGCAAAGGCTCGCCAAAAGCGTCCAAGCTCAGCGGCTGTACGTGGTATTCAATGTTCGGATACAGCTGATCTGGCGAGCTGCGGGTGAACGCGCCTAATTGCGAAGGAGCCATGCTCATGGGACCCGTTTGCTTGAACAAATACTCCAAACCAATCTTGGCTTTGCCCAACAAGCTGTTGGCCTGTGTGTTGAGGCTGATGTCTATGCCGGTAGGCGACTTCACTTTGTAGACGCTGCGGATTTGCAAGTGGTCTTGCAGGTTTTCACCCACCCCCGGCAAGTCATGCACAACATCAACACCTTTGCCGCGCAACACTGCAGCAGGCCCTATGCCTGACAGTTGCAGAATCTGGGGGGTTCCTATGCTGCCGGCGCTCAAAATCACCTCACCTCGGCACTGCACTGTCACCAACTCAGTCCCACTCCATACCTGCACGCCCGTGCAGCGCTGCTGTGTGCCATCAGCACCTGCTTGTGTTTCAACCACCAGCTTGGCGACCTGCGTTCCTGTCCACATTTCAAAATTCGGGCGGGCATAACATGTGGGACGTAGAAACGCTTTGGCGGTGTTCCAGCGCCAGCCGTTTTTTTGGTTGACTTCGAAGTAGCCCACGCCCTCGTTGTCGCCACGGTTGAAATCGTCAGTCGCAGGAATGCCCGCTTGTTGCGCCGCTTCCGAGAAAGCGTCCAACATATCCCAGCGCAAGCGTTGCTTTTCGATGCGCCATTCGCCACCGGCTTGGCGATACCGCAGAACTTTTTGGTATTCATTCCCATTGGCTGGGAGCAACTCTGACGCCACACCACGCGCGCCGTGCAAGGCATCACCGCCTTTGTAGTGGTCTTCGTGCAGTTTGAAGTACGGCAAGGCGTTGTCCCACGTCCAGGTGTCGTCCCCGGTCAGCTTGGCCCACTGGTCATAGTCACGCGCTTGACCACGCATGTAGATCATGCCATTGATGCTGCTGCTACCGCCCAGCACCTTGCCGCGTGGGTAGCGCAATTGGCGACCGTTCAAACCCGGGTCAGGTTCGGTCTTGTAAAGCCAATCCGTGCGTGGGTTGCCGATGCAATAGAGGTAGCCCACGGGAATGTGAATCCAGTGGTAATCGTCTTTGCGCCCCGCTTCAATGAGCAAAACGCGCTTGGAGGCATTGGCACTCAGGCGGTTGGCCAGCAGGCAGCCGGCCGTACCGGCGCCGATGATGATGTAATCGAATATTGGTTCAGACATAGGCTGTATTACACCCGAAAGTGATAACGGCTAGCTGACGCCGCAGCGCCGGGCCGCCCCAAGCAAGGCGCGGCTCCCTAGGGGGGCAGCGCAATACACGCAGTGACAAGCGTGGGGTCAATTTATTTGGAAGTTGGCATCACAAATTCAGCACCTTTGGCGATGCTTGACGACCAGCGCTGCATGATGGATTTTTGCTTGGTGTAAAAGCGCACACCCTCTTCGCCATAGGCGTGCATGTCACCAAACAGGCTGCGTTTCCAGCCGCCAAAACCATGCCAAGCCATAGGCACAGGGATTGGCACGTTGATACCGACCATGCCGACTTGGATGCGGCGGCTGAACTCGCGCGCCACATTGCCGTCGCTGGTGTAGCAGCTGACGCCGTTGCCAAACTCATGGGCGTTGATCAGATCGACCGCGCTGGCAAAGTCGGGCACGCGCACGCAACTCAATACGGGGCCAAAAATTTCTTCTTTGTAAATGCGCATGTCTGGCGTGACGTTGTCAAACAGCGTGCCACCCATCCAATAACCATTTTCGGAACCTTCACCTGCGTCTTTGCCCGTAAATTGACGGCCGTCAACCAGCAAATCAGCACCCTGCATTTCACCCGCCATGATGTAGCCAGTGATCCGTTCATGCGCCGCTTGGGTGACGATAGGGCCCATTTCAGCGTCCAAGTGGATGCCGTTTTTGATTTTCAAGGTTTTGGCACGCGCGGCAATCATGGGGATGATTTTGTCTGCCACGTCGCCCACCAGCACGGCGACAGAGATCGCCATGCAACGCTCGCCCGCTGAACCATAGGCTGCGCCGATCAAAGCATCCACCGATTGCTCCAAATCCGCATCCGGCATGACAACCATGTGGTTTTTCGCGCCACCTAGGGCTTGCACCCGTTTGCCATGGTGCGCGCCAGTTTCATAAATGTAGTTGGCAATCGGCGTGGAGCCGACGAAGCTGACGGCCTTGACATCAGGGTGCACCAACAACGCATCAACCGCCTCTTTGTCGCCCTGCACCACGTTGAAGACGCCATCGGGGAGACCCGCCTGCTTGAACAAATCGGCCATCAAGAGCGAGGCGGACGGGTCAATCGGGCTGGGTTTGAGGACAAAGGTGTTGCCCGCAGCAATCGCCACCGGGAACATCCACATCGGCACCATCACCGGGAAATTGAACGGCGTGATACCCGCGCACACGCCCAGCGGCTGGCGCAATGTCCAGTTGTCCATGCCGGTGGAAACCTGGTCGGTGAAATCGCCTTTCAGCAATTGCGGCATACCGCAAGCAAACTCAACGATGTCAATGCCACGGGCGACTTCGCCTTGTGCATCTGTGAACACCTTGCCGTGCTCGGCGGTGATGAGGTGTGCCAGCTTGTCTTTATTCGCGTTCAACAGCTCTAAAAACTTGAACATCACGCGTGCGCGGCGCAACGGCGGTGTGTCTGACCAAGCAGGGAAAGCGGCTTGAGCGGCTGCGACTGCGGCATCGACTGCGGCACTGTCGGCTAATGCAACGCGACCAGTTACTGCTCCCGTAGCGGGGTTGAAAACATCTTGACTGCGGTGTTGACCTGCGATTCGCTGGCCTGAAATGTAGTGACCGATATTAGTGATTGTGGATGAACTCATGAAAACCTCGAAATATAAAAAAATTACAAAATATAGAGCTTAAATAAGCAGTAGAAACACATGGGTGGCGGTGTTACTTCAGCATCCACTCGTGTGCTGGATCGTTCTTGAATACCCAAAATCGATTTGGCCCTGCCATCACATTGAGATAGTACAAGTCATAACCGTGCGGCGCGGTGACGGGGTGGTAGCCGCGTGGCACCATCACGACGTCATGGTCTTCCACAGCGCAGGCTTCATCAATGCTTCTGTCGTCAGTGTATACCCTTTGGAAAGCAAAGCCTTGCGGCGGGTTAAGGCGATGGTAGTAGGTTTCTTCCAGCAAGGTTTCCACCGGTGGTTGCTCAACGTCGTGCTTGTGCGGCGGGTAGCTGGACGAATGGCTGGCTGGCGTGACCACCTCGACAACCAGCAAATGATCCGCCCTAGGGTCGTCGTGCGGCAAAATGTCGCAAATGTAACGGGTGTTGGTACCTTTACCGCGCACACTGCGGCGCATGCTGGCAGGGTCAATCACGCGAACCTGGCGGCTTTCATGGTTGTCATTTTTGCCCGCAGGCGCGGTACAGAGCGCTATTTCCGAGTCACGCTCAGCCCGTACGATGACCGTTTTACCAGCGGGTACATAGACGGCAGCCGGTGAAATTTCATCAAAAACGCTGTTGCGCGTACCCAAATGACTGTAGGTCTGCGAGTCAACCGTAACGTCGACTGTCCCAGCCAACACCACCAAGCACAGCTCGCGTCCTTCAGTTTGCAAAGTTTCAGTCTCACCCGTTTTCAAACGAAGGGCACGGAAACCAACATGCGTCCAACCCGCGCGCTCAGGCGTCACGTTAACAATTTCACGCCCTTGCGGGGCAGCTTTGGCAAGCAGTGGGCTGACCATATCAAGCCTCCTGGTTCAAACGGTGAACAATCGCTTGCAAGGTGTCAAAACCTTTTTTAGCGTACTGATAACTAGGCGCAACTGCGGGGTCTTGCTCGGCTTCTACAACCAGCCAGCCTTCATAACCCGCATTTTTAAGCGTTGACAAAATAGCCTCATAGTCAATCACGCCGTCGCCAGGTACGGTGAATGTGCCATTGATGACACCGGTCAAAAAGCTCCACCCATCGTTGCGCGACTGTGCAATGACTTTGGGACGCACATCTTTGCAATGCACGTGAACGATGCGTTTGATGTGTTTTTTAAGTGGCAAGAGTGGGTCGACTGCGCCGCCAAAATAGGCATGGCCTGTATCGTACAGCAAACCCACGGATTGCGCGTCAGTCACCGCCATCAGGTGATCCACATCCTCTGGCGATTCTACATAAGCACCCATGTGGTGGTGGTAAGCCAAAGTGATGCCGTAGGTGGATTTCAAATGTGCCCCAAAGGCATTCAAGCGTTTGCCATAAGCAACCCATAGTGCTTCGCTGGCAAAACGGGGGCGTTTGGACACCGGCGTATCAATCTGCCCCTGAATCGTGCCCGCACATTCACCATACACAACGACTTTCACGCCGTTGTATTGCAGTTTGCTCATATGTGACTTACAACGCTCAATTTCTGCCGCAACGCTCTCAGCCTCAGTTTGTCCAGCCGGCACTTCTGCCAAAAACCCGGAGTACCAACCAGAAACGCATGCCAAACCAAACTCGTCCAATTTAGCTTTCAAGCTTGGGCCATCTTTAGGGAACTTGTTACCAAGCTCAAAACCCACATAGCCAATCTCTTTGCCTTCTTTCAAAGCCGTCTCCAGCAAAGTCTCGCCGCCTAGTGCGGGCAGATCATCATTCATCCAGCTGATAGGGTTGATGCCGATGCGTACATTCCAAGTCATGGTTTAAATTTCTTTCTGGGTTAAGTTTGGAGATAAAAATTGTATGGCTTTTGCTAGCATCACGTTTAAAGTCGTTGTGCCGTTTTAGCACCCACGTAGCGCTGGTGCGCTTCACGCACTTCTGCACGTTCAGACACTTCTGGAATAGCCACCTCCCACCAGCAGCCGCCGTCAGCGGTGACGCGCGTGTGCGTGGTGTCAATCACAATCGCCTGCGTCATCGTCGCTTCACGTGCTTTGACCATGGCAGTTTTTAGTTCTGCAATGTCTTTAACATGAACTGCGTGTGCGCCCAAGCTTCTGGCGTGCATGGCAAAGTCGATTTGACTTGAGCTACCACCCTCTGGCACACAGTCATCCAGCATGTTGTTAAAGCTCGGTGTGCCTGAGGCGTTTTGCAGCCGGTTGATGCAACCGTAGCCCCGGTTGTCCAACACCACAATGATGATTTTTTTACCCAACAGTACCGACGTCGCAATTTCAGAGTTCATCATCATGTAGGAGCCATCACCCACCATGACGATGACCTCTTGGTCGGGTCGCGCCATCTTGGCACCTAGCGCACCCGCTATCTCATAGCCCATGCAGGAAAAACCATATTCCACGTGGTAGTTGCCAGGTGAACTGGCACGCCACAGCTTGTGCAATTCAGCAGGCAAGGTGCCGGCGGCACAGACGACGACGTCTTTTTTACCGCTGTCGCCATGATTGTCATTCAGCGAATCACGCACCGCGCCAATCACCTCGGCATCGTAGGGCAACACGTCTTTGGGCACGGCGGTGGTGAGCTCGGTCACACGATTTACCCACACCGCCGCCAATGTTTTGGCGTGCTGCGTCCAGGGCACATCGGCGCTCCAATCACCCATCGCCGAATGAAGTTGCCCCAAACCCACATTCGCGTCAGCGACCAGCGAGGTGCCATGCCATTTGGACGCATCAAAGCTTTGTGCGTTCAAACTCAATAACTTGGCTCTGGCAAACAAAGCGTGCGAACCCGTTGTGAAATCTTGCAAGCGCGTGCCAATCGCAAACACAACATCAGCTTCTGCAGCCAAGGCATTGGCGGCTGGGCTGCCATCGACACCAATGCCCCCCACATTCAAAGGATGATCCCACGGCAAACTGCTCTTGCCGCCGTGTGTCTCAGCAACCGGTATGCCGTGCATTTCCGCAAAAGTACGCAAAGCCTCCCAAGCTTGGCTGTAAAGGACGCCACCACCTGCAACAATGAGCGGTTTTTTTGCGGATTTAAGCAGATGGGCTGCGCGTTCCAACTCTCTCTGATCTGCAGGTGGCCGGCGAAAACGAATTAATTCCGGTTGCAAAAAGTCAACCGGGCAATCAAACGCATGCGTTTGCACATCTTGCGGCAGCGCCAAGCACACAGGGCCGCAATTGGCGGGATCTGTCATCACCGAAATGGCTCTGGGTAATGCCGTCAAAATTTGTTCCGCACGGGTGATGCGGTCAAAATAGCGGGTCACAGGCCTGAGGGTGTCGTTCGCGCTCCAGTCACCGTTCTGAAAACTTTCAATCTGCTGCAACACAGGGTCAGGCGCTCGCGAGGCAAATGTATCACCCGGCAACAGCAACACGGGTAGACGGTTCACATGCGCCACCGCAGCTGCCGTCACTAAATTTGTCGCGCCTGGGCCAATGCTGGTGCTGACAGCCATGATGCGCTGGCGAAACTGCGCCTTGCTGTAAGCAATCGCCGCCAAAGCCATGCCTTGCTCGTTGTGCGCGCGGTAAGTCGGCAACTCAGCACGGTTTTGCCAAAGCGCTTCACCCAGACCAGCCACATTGCCATGCCCAAAAATTGCAAAGACACCGCCACAATAAGACTCTACAGTGCCATCGCTCAATTCAACACGCAGTGCGGCAAGATGGCGCACCAACGCCTGTGTCATGGTGAGTCGTATGATTTTCATAGCTTACGGTTTTAATTGATTACTTGTGATGATTATTGACTAAACATGCGAATGACGTTTGCGCCAAGCATCCACCAAGGTCGCAAAATTATGCGCGACTTGTTTTACGAACGCATCGTCATCGATCTCGTTTTTCAACCAACTTAAAGATGCTGATGCCCACAAGGTACGCCCAACCATGAAGCCCTTCACAATAGGGTTGGTGGCTGATGCAAAACTGTCGGCTAAGACTTGCAATGGTTGGTTCAAACCCAAAATAACCGCGCCACGGCAATGCGGATCTCGTTCAGCAACCAAGGTCGCTAGCTCTGCCCATCCCTGCGTTTGCATGGGTGCGAGCTTCCACCACTCAGGTTTAACCCCAATGTTGTAGAAACGTTTGATTGATCGCAGCACCGCTGCATCTTGCGTTCCAGCTGGCGTCATCGCTGTAGGGCAAATGATTTCTAACAGCAATTCGTTGCCACTCGCGCGCGTAGCTTCCCACAGCTCCAGCACTTTTTGTTCTTGCTCCAAGCGCAATTCAAACGTATCGTCTGGGTGGTAATGAACCAGGCATTTCACCACTTGCTCAGTCGGCCAATGGATCAAAGCACTGCCGATAGAGCGCGTGCCGTCAAATCGCAAAGGGCGCGAGCCGGGTAACTCAACCGGTCGCCCCACCCACCAGCCTCGACCCGTGGCATTGGCCAGCGCATCTGCACCATAAGCGCCGCCATCGATCAAGACGCCAGTGTGACCTTGCATCTGATGGCTATGCTCAACTTGCTCAGCAGCCTTGACCAATAATTTCTTCAATGCAGGAATGCGCGATTCATTAGCGCTAGCCTCACGTACCATGTCAAAAAACTGGCTTCGGTGGTCAAATGCCATCACGCACAATTCGCTCCAATCTGGCCTTGCCGCTGTGACGCGGTGTAAATGCGCCAACTGTTGATCGGCATCTACTTTCGGATTTCGTGAGCCACCAAACCAATGCCCCAATTCAGCCGGCGTGGGCATGGCTGCCGAGCACGCATGGCGAGACACCACGATAGCGCCGCAAGCGTTGGCCACCCGCGTTGATTCTGCCCAGGTTTTGCCCTGCAGTAAGCTAGCCATCAAACCTGACAAGAACGCATCACCAGCGCCCAGCACATTGAGAACCTCAACATTTTCACCCTTGTAAGTGGGCGCATCATTGATATTTGCAGGAATATCGCCCTCAATCACACAACAACCCAGTGCGCCGCGCTTAACCACCAATGTCGCTTTGCTCAACGCGCGCACAGCACGTAAGCTGGCGATCAAATCATCATTGCTCGTCCCTTTAGCACCGCCGGCAATAAAGAACTCCTCTTCTGTGCCTACCAGCAAATCAAATTCAGACAACACCTCTTGCAATTGTTTGGTGACATTAGCATCTGCCACATAGCGGTTGTCGCCCGCGCCGCGTGAGGTCAAACCCCACAGCACGGGCCGAAAATCAATATCAAGCACGCGAATGACCTGATGACGCTTGGCATACGCCAACGCAGTCATGGAAGCTTTGCGCGTCACAGGCGTGGACAAATGCGTCCCTGTGATGGCCAATGAGCGGCACGAGGCGATGAAAGACTCGTCAATCAAGCGGGCATCCACAGCCATGTCTGCACAGTTTTCACGCACAAAGAGCAATGGGAAAGTGTCTTTGTCTTTTAATCCCAGCAATACAAGCGCTGTTAAACGCTCTTCGTCAACTTGCACTTGGCTGGTATCGCAGCCTTCTTGCTGCAAAGATTCGGTCAAAAATCGCCCCATTTGCTCATTGCCCACACGTGAAATCATGGCGCTCTTCAGCCCCAAACGCGCGACACCAAAAGCCAGGTTGGCCGAGCTGCCGCCCAAGTACATAGACATGCTGCGCGCATCTTCTAAGCGACTGCCAAATTGCTGCGCGTATAGATCGACAGCAAGCCGGCCTAAACAAGCCATATCAATACGGCGATCAGTGGGGAAATTAAAAGTTTGTGACATGAAGAGAAATTATACGGAAATATATTTCTCTTTGAAAACTTATTTGGTAAATTTTTTCTATTTTTAACAGTTCAACCTAAATATTTATCACATCCGCCATTCCCGCGAAGGCGGGAATCCACAAGCGCCACGATAGATTCCCGCCTTCGCGGGAAGGACGGCAGTTGATTTACCTGAAAATAACAGTTTTATGCCCGCTGATCAAGACACGGTGTTCGCT
>CANKRG010000009.1 GCA_947485165.1 Comamonadaceae bacterium | reverse complement strand
TGCGATTTACTACACCTTTAAGCGCTATATGGTTTCTGGTTTAACCGCTGGCGCCGTAAAAAGCTAAGTTTTAAAAGCTAAGTGATTTTTTACACATCGATTTTCTAAATATTTAAATTTAAAACTGATAGAAGACAAATTATGGCATCCGTATCCTTTCGAAATATTGAAAAATCATTCGGCAAAACCAAGATCATTCGCGGTATCAGTTTTGATATTCAAGACGGTGAGTTTGTTGTCCTAGTTGGTCCTTCAGGTTGTGGAAAATCAACTTTGCTGCGCATGTTGGCCGGCTTAGAGGAGATTAGTGGTGGTGATATTGCCGTGGATGACAAGATTGTTAACGACCTTGAATCCAAAGACCGTGACATCGCCATGGTGTTCCAAAGCTATGCGCTGTACCCACACATGACCGTGCGGGATAACATGGCGTTTAGTTTGAAGTTGCGCAAAGCCGATGCTGCGATTACGAATGAGCGCGTTGATAGAGCGGCCAAAATTCTGAATTTGGATGTGCTTCTGGATCGTTTTCCCCGTGAACTTTCAGGCGGTCAACGTCAACGTGTCGCCATGGGGCGGGCTATTGTGCGCGACCCTAAAGTCTTCTTGTTTGATGAGCCCCTGTCAAACTTGGATGCGAAACTGCGGGTTTCCATGCGAGCTGAAATCAAAGCATTGCATCAGCGCCTGAAAACAACCACAGTTTACGTGACGCACGATCAAATTGAGGCGATGACTTTGGCTGACCGTATCGTGGTGATGCATGACGGCATCATTGAACAAATAGGCACACCATTGGAGTTGTTTGATCGTCCAGGCAATTTGTTTGTCGCACAATTTATCGGTTCACCTTCCATGAATGTGTTTGAAGGAAAATTGCGTAACGTTGATGGTAGATCAGTCGTTGAAGCTTTGGGTGTGAATTGGCCTGTAGAGCGTGTGAGCCAAGGCAGCGATGGACAAACCGTAAGCTACGGCATTCGCCCAGGAGATATCAGCATCAAAGATTCTGGTCAAGGTATTTCAGCCAAAGTGATCGTGGTAGAACCTACCGGAGCGGAAACCGAGCTGTTGTTAGAGGTGGGTGGCACACAAATTGTCACCGTCATGCATGGCCGCACAGATGCCAAGCCTGACGATATAGTGCAACTGCATATCGATGCGAATAAAGCGCATATTTTCGAAGCGCAAACGGGTAAACGCTTGGATTGATTCTTACGATTGATTGGCTTGAATACTGATGAAAAATCAATTTAGTCTAGAAGGACACTTAGCCCTGATCACCGGCTCGTCTGCTGGCATTGGATTTGCCCTGGCGCGGGGATTGGCACAAGCTGGCGCCACCGTTGTGTTGAATGCACGCAATGAACATAAACTGCTCGCAGCCGCCGACCAGCTTCGCAGCGAAGGCTTCAAGATTCATTCGCGTTGTTTCGACGTGACGCAAGAGCAAGAAGTACATACCGCCGTGCATGACATTGAAAAACACATAGGCGCGATTGATATTTTGATCAACAATGCCGGCATGCAGCGCCGTGCGCCCTTGGAAGAGTTCAAAACCAGTGACTGGCATGAGCTGATGCGTACCAATGTGGACAGCGTGTTTTTGGTGGGACAAGCCGTTGCCAAAGCCATGATTCCCCGCAAACGCGGCAAAATCATCAATATTTGCTCGGTTCAAAGCGAGTTGGGTAGACCCAATATTGCCCCCTACACCGCCAGCAAAGGCGCTGTCAAAATGCTGACCAAGGGCATGGCGATTGACTGGGGGCCACACGGCATCAACGTGAATGGTATTGGCCCAGGTTATTTTAAAACCGAATTGAACGAGAAATTAGTCAATGATCCGCAATTCAGCGATTGGCTCATCAAGCGCACGCCTAACAGACGCTGGGGCAATGTCGAAGAGTTGACGGGCGCGGCCGTTTTCCTTGCCAGTGATGCATCAAGTTTTGTCAACGGGCATATTTTGTATGTTGATGGTGGCGTCACATCTACGCTGTAGAAATGACTTCACGACTTTTGGCAACTTTGTAATTTGTAGTTTTGATTTAGGTTGGAGATTTCTATGCGCGCACTTGTTTGCCACGCCCCCAAAGATTTACGTCTTGAAGAACAACCGCCCGAAGTCTTAGGCGCTCAGCAATTGCGCATTCGCGTTGCTTTTGGCGGCATTTGTGGCTCGGATTTACATTATTTTCAGCACGGCGGCTTTGGTGCTGTGCGCCTGAAAGAACCGATGGCCTTGGGGCACGAAGTATCAGGTCGGATTGATGAGATTGGCTCAGGTTTAATTTGTTCTGGTGGTGACGGCTTCAAACTGGGTCAACGCATCGCCATTTCACCTTCTCGCCCATGCGGTATGTGCCAATATTGCCAAAAAGGGCAGCACAACCACTGCTTAAACATGCGGTTTTACGGCAGCGCCATGCCGTTTCCGCACATTCAAGGCGCATTTCGTGAATCTCTCATCATCGACGCCAGCCAAGCGCATGCTGTGGCGGATGATTTGCCGCTGTCGCAAGCGGCGCTGGCTGAGCCCTTGTCCGTCGGCTTGCACGCTATCAGCCGCGCTGGGTCTGTGTTTGGCAAACGGGTGCTGGTCACTGGCTGCGGCCCCATTGGCGCTTTGCTGATTGCGGCGCTGCGCCGTACGGGTGCGGCACACATCGTGGCGGTAGATTTGGCCGATTTGCCGCTGGCATGCGCCTTGAAAATGGGCGCAAACGAGGTGCTCAATCTGGCGAATGAACCCGATGGATTAGAGAAATTCGCAGTAAATAAAGGCAGCTTTGATGTCATGTTTGAAGCCTCTGGCAGCGACAAAGCCTTACGCGCAGGACTGGCCGTTGTGATGCCACGCGGTGTGATTGTCAGCATCGGCTTGGGTGGTGATGCGCAAATACCGCTGAATATGCTGGTGGCTAAGGAGATTGAGCTGCGCGGTACTTTCCGCTTTCACTCTGAATTTGCCGTGGCGGTGGCCTTTTTGAACCAGGGCTTGATTGACGGTAAACCCGTCATCTCCGATATCATCGCTTTTGACCAATCTGAAGACGCCTTCAAGCTTGCCTGCGATAAAAGCAAATCCATGAAAGTGCAAATCGCTTTCGACAAAGAACTCTCTTTTTAATATGTATTTACGACTATTTCGATAGCAAATTAGGCAATAAATACGCAGATTAGATGCCAATTTAGACACTCTATTTCGCAAATAATACCAAACTAACATGCCAACACCAAACTCAACATTTCTTCAAGTCATCCTCTTCACTGACACCGATGGCTGCGCCAAATTCCGCGAAGAGGCTTTGCCACTGCCAGAAGGAAATCCGCAGGCCATGTTGTCAACTTTGCAACCGTCTGGTGGTTTTCAGGTACGCCACAGCCCGGTAGGGTTTCGCAGCCAATTTCACTGCACCATCACGCCACAATGGGTATTTATATTGGGCGGAACCATGGAAATCTTGCTGCAAGACGGCAGTTCGCGCGTTTTCCAGCCCGGTGATTCGTTTTATTCAGACGATACCGTTCCAGTAGGCGCAACTTTTGATGCCGCCATCCACGGCCACTGGAGCCGCCAAGTGGGTGACCAGCCGCTGGTGACGCTCTTCGTTCGAACTTGATTCAAATCTGACTCGGCAGTCTAACTGCCGATAACTGCGATAATGGAGGGTTAGCGCATTGGATTTTAGTATTCAATGGCGCTTCTTTTCGTTAATTTAAGCCCTCACCAAGGCAACTACAGAATTCAAAATGGCTCAATACGTATACACCATGAACAAGGTCGGCAAAATCGTGCCGCCCAAGCGTCAAATTATCAAAGACGTGT
The DNA here is from genome assembly GCA_947485165.1 of Comamonadaceae bacterium. Classification (GTDB taxonomy): domain Bacteria; phylum Pseudomonadota; class Gammaproteobacteria; order Burkholderiales; family Burkholderiaceae_C; genus Aalborgiella. Next base: position 48,886 of record CANKRG010000009.1, on the reverse strand, counting down.
CGCTTAGCTTCTTCCCGGGTGCCAAAATTGGCGTTTTGGGGACGAACGGCTCGGGTAAATCCACCCTGCTCAAAATCATGGCTGGTTTGGACAAAGACATTGAGGGTGAAGCCACCGCCATGCCGGGCTTGCAAATTGGCTACCTGCCACAAGAGCCGCAGCTGAACAACGAGCACACTGTGCGTGAAAGCGTGGAAGCGGGCATGGGCGCACTCTTTGCCGCCAAAGCACGTTTGGAAGAGGTCTACATTGCGTACGGTGATGAAGACGCTGATTTTGACGCCTTGGCTTCTGAACAAGCCCAGTTGGAAGCCATCATCGCCACCGCCGGCACGGACAGCGAACACCAGCTAGAAATCGCCGCCGATGCGCTGCGCTTGCCGCCCTGGGATGCCAAAATCGGCGTGCTCTCCGGAGGTGAAAAGCGCCGCGTCGCGCTGTGCAGCTTATTGCTGTCCAAGCCAGAAATGCTGCTGCTAGACGAGCCAACCAACCATTTGGACGCTGAATCGGTCGATTGGCTGGAGCAATTTTTGCAGCGCTACTCGGGTACCGTGGTCGCCATCACCCATGACCGCTACTTCCTGGACAACGCGGCCGAATGGATTTTGGAGATGGACCGCGGCAGCGGCATCCCATGGAAAGGCAATTACAGCAGCTGGCTAGAGCAAAAAGGCGAGCGTTTGGCGCAAGAGCAAAAAGGCGAAGAAGCCCGTGCCAAAGCCTTGAAGAAAGAGCTGGAATGGTCACGCCAAAACCCCAAAGCACGCCAAGCCAAGAGCAAATCGCGTCTGGCTCGCTTTGAAGAATTATCAGACTTTGAATACCAAGCCCGCAACGAAACGCAAGAGATTTTCATCCCTGTGGCCGAACGTTTGGGTAATGAAGTGATCGAGTTCACCAACGTCACCAAGTCCTTTGGCGACCGTGTGCTGATCGACAATCTGAGCTTCAAAATTCCCGCTGGCGCGATTGTCGGCATCATCGGCCCCAACGGTGCCGGTAAATCGACCCTGTTCAAACTCATCGCCGGCAAAGAACTGCCAGACAGCGGCGAAGTCAAAATCGGCAAAACCGTGCACATGGCCTTTGTCGACCAGCACCGTGACGACCTGGAAAACGCCAAAACCGTCTGGGAAGACGTGTCCGGCGGGCTCGACATTTTGACCGTCGGCAAGTTCCAGATGCCAAGCCGTGCCTACTGCGGCCGTTTCAACTTCAACGGCGCAGACCAGCAAAAACGCGTTGGCACCTTGTCCGGTGGCGAGCGTGGTCGTTTGCACCTCGCCAAAACCCTGATTGCAGGCGGCAACGTCTTGATGCTCGATGAGCCATCGAATGACTTGGACGTGGAAACCCTGCGCGCTTTGGAAGACGCGCTCTTGGAGTTCGCCGGCTCCGTCATGGTCATCAGCCATGACCGCTGGTTCCTAGACCGCATCGCCACCCACATCTTGGCCTGCGAAGGCGACAGCCAATGGACCTTCTACAACGGCAACTACCAAGAGTACGAAGCCGACAAGAAACGCCGTTTGGGTGAAGAGGGTGCGAAGCCGAAGCGCATGCGCTTCAAGGCGCTGCATTAAGTATTTCTGTCATCGACGTCGTGACGCAATCAGTCAGGCCGTATCAATCGCAACCCAGCGGCCAGACTGGGAGTTCTTGGTGTTAGCCTGGTTGTTCATAAAAAATATACGCTATATAGCCTCTAGACGGCGTATTTATTGCCTAAGATGCTATTATATTTGTAGTAAATTTTATGGATTTACTTCGCTAATTCGATGCTCATTACCGTATATGCACCGTTGACTTTGTCTGCGGTAAATTTAACTTTATCGCCAGCTTTAACTTTTTCAAGCATCGCTGTGTCTTTGACTTGAAACACCATGGTCATACCCGGCATGTCGAGATTTTTAATCTCGCCGTGTTTGAGTGTGATTTTTTTGTTTTCAAGATCGATTTTTCGAATTTCGGCATCTGTCATCGGTAAAGAAGTTGCAGCTGCAGCAGAAGATACTGCTGGCGCAGCAGCATGAGAGGCGGCATAGCTAGAAGTTACGCTGCCTAACAAAGTTGCAGCAATAACGAGAGATTGAATGTTTTTCATGGTATTTTTTTTCGAGTTTAAAAAGTCAAAGTAAAAATGAAGATGGATTGAACGAAAACAGTCGTTAAGTCTTGACTGGCGGAATAGCCGCATAAGATTTAAAAACTCGTGAACTTCCGTCGTTTAAGACTAAAAGTACGTTGTAGGCCTGTCGGACTCCCGCGTTAGTGCCAATTCCTTCCATACCGGGCGAGCCAAGCGGCATGTTGGGTACAGCCAGACCACGGGCTTGTGGTTTGTCCTGCAACAGCTTGCGAATATCTTCTGCAGGCACATGGCCTTCAATGACATATTCGCCTAACTTCGCCGTGTGGCAAGACCCAAACTGCTCTGGGAATCCCAATTTTTTGCGAATGGCAGTGGTGTCACTCACATCGTTTGTCACAACGTCAAAGCCGTTTTTCCGTAGATGGGCTACCCATACTTTGCAGCAACCGCAGGTTGGGGTTTTCCAAACAGTTATCGTTTCTGCCCCAGCATAAGCAACAGAGCTTGTGCCCAAACTAACCGCTCCCAAACCAGCGACTGCTAGGCGTAGCACCGATCTGCGCGATGCCTTGTGAATAAGGTGATGTTTCATTCGGTACTGCTCCTAGATTGTCTAATCAGTTAACGTTTGGCTACGTTAACAGCACCTTTCATACCTGCGTCATAGTGACCAGGCTGCAAGCAAGCGAAATCAATTTTTCCCGCTTTGGTGAATTGCCAAATGATTTCACCGGTTTTACCTGGCGCAACGGTGACCATATTGGCATCGGCATGCTCCATTTCCGGGTTTTTCTTCATCACTTCGTAATGGTCTTTGAGATCTTTGGCTGTACCCAACACCATCTCATGCTTCACTTTGCCTGAGTTTTTGGCGACGAAGCGGATGGTTTCACCTTGTTTGACGTCAAAAATATCGGTGTGAAATTTCATGTCGTCACGCATATCAACGTTGACTGTGCGTGTGACTTTAGATGCGACGCCTGGTTTGCCAACAGCCGTGTCATCATGGCCACCGCCATGGCTGCCAGCTGCCATGGCCGCAGTAGCGAGGAAAGAAACAGCGAATGTTGCGATAATTTGGTTGAATTTCATGTTGACCTTTAAAAATAATAAAAAAAAGTTAAAAAATGAGTTTAGCCAGCGTATTTATTGCTTTAGTAGCTATGAAAATAATAGTAAAAAATTGGTAAATAGAAAGAAAAAATGATTTAAATCGTTATCAATGTTTCATCCCTTCCATCGTCGGTTTGCGAATCTGCACTTCCACCTCAGCTTGTTTCTTTTGCATCAACGGCATAGAAGATTTACCTTCCGCTTTAAACCTCAACGGGTCAGCCACGGGTCCGTTGACCTCGAAGGCAACCGTTCCCTCTGGGTGCTTGTACCAGCCCGGGTTGCTGTAGTCACCCGGTTTTTGGTCTTTGCGCACTTTGACAACGCTGAACATGCCGCCCATCTCGACGCCACCAAATGGACCTTCGCCGGTCATCATGGGCGCGGTGTTGTGCGGTATTTCCATGGTCATTTCAGCCATATCAGCCATGCCGCGCTCGCCCATCACCATGTAGTCAGGGATTAAGTTGGTAACTTTCTTAACCACTTGGCGGTGATCGACCCCAATCATGGTGGGCACGTCATGCCCCATGGCGTTCATGGTGTGGTGCGATTTGTGGCAATGGAAAGCCCAGTCGCCTTCTTCATCGGCCAAAAACTCAAACTGCCGCATTTGCCCGACAGCAATATCCGTCGTCACCTCTGGCCAGCGGGCGCTTTTGGGTACGGGGCCGCCGTCTGTTCCGGTCACTTCAAATTCATGGCCATGGATATGAATCGGGTGGTTGGTCATCGTCAGGTTACCCACGCGTATGCGTACTTTGTCGTTTTTGCGGACGTTCAGAGAATCAATACCCGGGAAGATGCGGCTGTTCCAGCTCCATAAATTGAAGTCCATCATCGTCATGATTTTTGGCGTATAAGCGCCTGGGTCGATGTCGTAGGCATTCAGTAAGAAGCAGAAGTCGCGGTCAACCTCACTGATATTTGGGTGCTTTGTTTTAGGATGCGTGATCCAAAAGCCCATCATGCCCATCGCCATTTGCACCATCTCATCGGCATGCGGGTGGTACATGAAGGTGCCTGGGCGGCGTGCTACAAATTCGTAGACAAAAGTTTTACCCGGGTGAATACCCGGCTGGTTCAAGCCTGTGACGCCATCCATGCCATTCGGCAGGCGCTGGCCGTGCCAATGAATACTGGTGTGTTCGGGTAACTTATTGGTGACGTAGATGCGTACGCGGTCACCTTCTACCACCTCAATCGTCGGGCCCGGGGACTGGCCGTTGTAGCCCCATAAGTGTGCTTTGAAGCCAGGTGCCATCTCGCGCACCACGGGTTCGGCGACGAGGTGGAATTCCTTCACGCCCTGGTTCATACGCCACGGCAGTGTCCAACCGTTCAGCGTCACAACAGGATTATAGGGACGGCCGGTTTGCGGAACCAGCGGCGGCATGGTGTCTGGCTTGGTCTGCATCATTGGCTCAGGAATAGCGGCGAGGGCGACTTTGCTGACGCTGGCTGCGGTGACGGCAGCGGCAATCATGCCTGCACCACCCAGAAAATTGCGTCTGGTGTTTGCTGTATTCTGAGCCGCAAGCGATCCAGTCTTGGGTGATTTGTTAAATAGGTTCATGTTGGTTTTGATTTTTATAGGGTACTTTTATGGGGTGTTCTTTTCGGTTGAATCAGTGCCCAGGCGCATCGCCACCTGATGTAGAGCCGGCGGCCATCGCAGGAGCAGACATCGGTTTGCCCAACAGTGTGGCTTGTAGGGTGGCATCTGTCTGCCAAAACTGTTGCTGTGCAGCGATGGCAGCTTTGACGGTGTTGATCTGGGCGCGGTGGTCGGCCAGCAGCTCAAACACGCCAATGAACATGCCGTTGTAGCGTAAACCGTTTTCTTCGGCGATGACTTTGCTGAGTGGCAAGATTTCGTCACGGTATTGACGCGACGCATCATAGGCCGTGCGGTAGGCTGAATAGCTTCCCCGTAGGTCTGAGCCAGCACCGATGACGGTTGCTTCCATGCGGTTGACAGCCGCCAAAGTCGCCGCATTCATGCTGGCGCGTTGTGCATCGCCCCAGTCAAAAATGGGCAAACGAATGCTCAGTTCATAGCCTTTGCTGGTCTGCGACGTGCCTTCGTGTGCGTCTTTGACCGTGTTACGTATGACACCCAGTTCAACATCCGTCAAACTGGTCAGCAAGTTTAAACCCTGCGATTTGCTTGCTGCATCAAGCTGCGATTGCGCCATGCGTACATCCAAGCGTTGCGTCGTCAGCGCTTTGCTGACGGCTTCAGGGCTCATGAAGGATTTGGGTAGATCGGGTAAGCGCTCTGGCAACGTCAATGTGCTGATTTGTGCATCCTTGAGTCCTAAGAGCCGGATCAAGGCTTCGCGGGTGGCAGTGGCTGTGTGTTGGCTTGCCAACAATTGTAGGGAAGCGTCTGCATAAAAAGCCTGCTGGCGTACGCGCTGTAAACGGTTGAAATTACCCACACTCTGCATACGCTTGGCCAATTCTGCGCTGGCCTGAGCAGACTCGTAGACCAGTTTTGAATACGTGGCAGATTCGTTGGCAGCAACTGCCGCAACCCAAGCCATGCGTGCTTGTGATATCAAGCCCACCACATCAGCCGTCATTTGCAACTCTGTTTGCGCCATGCGAGCGGTGGCTATTTTTTGACGCTGTGGCAAAGTGATTAAATCTAGCAAACCAAAAGCCAAGATGCGGCCAAACTCCAACTCGTCCAAAGACCGCACTCGCTCCAAACTCAGTATCGGGTTGGCAATGCGTCCACCCTGTGCGGCTTGTGCCATGTCGCCCCAACGCTCAGCCAGCAGGGTTTGCAGGGCAGGGCTGTTGATGATGGCCAGTTGCACGGCTGCTTGCTGGCTCAATGGTGATTTGAGCAACTCTGCAACTTGATTATCACGTGCTGTTTTAGCCGTCACCGTACGCAGCAATTGTGCTGAAGCACCAGATGCCGATTTGGTTTCACCATTGGTGCGGTCTATAGCTTGGTCAATGTTGACCGTGGCACAACCGCTTAAAACAGCGACGGCAGCGATTGATATCAATGTTTTCGAGGGCTTTAAAGTCATTAAATAGCGCATCATTTCTGTTGCCCTGCTTGAGGTTCAGTAGTCGTTGCCTGGGGCAAAGTTACAGAGTTTTGTGATGGGGTCGGCGTGTTTTCTGGTTGCTGTGCCTCTTTGGCATAGGCACGCCAGCCACCAATTTGGCCAACTTTGTCGTTTGCCGCTTTCCACGATGTGATTTTCTCGTCAACGAACGGCTGGTAATCAGCCACGGCCGATGTGTAACTGACGATGGTTTGCGCCGAGGCGGTGCCCAAAATTAGGCAAAAAATAGCCGTAATCAGGACAAAATTAGGTATAAAAAATGAGTTTTTCAACGATCTCTCCAAAAAATTTAGACGTTTGGACAGGAGAAATCCAGCCAAAAATGACTAAACCCAAGACTTCTCGCACGCTATCAACTCAAAAAGAGTCAAAGTACATACGGAGTTTGGGCTGGGAGACTACAGAATCGGTGGTTTTTGACCGAGCGCCAAGCTGGCGCTGGTATATGGATGCGCTTGCACCAAGGGCTGAGCGTAGTGAATTTTGTCGAAACTGTTGATTTCAACTGTGGTTGCCATGCCTGTTGCATGGCAGGCTTGGCAATAGTTACAAGATGGCTTCGCTGTAGTAAGCTCAGTGCCCTTTGTTTTGTGCATATCGCAGTCTGACACGCTGTTTTCTAGAGATGAATCGGTTGCAGCCAGTGTATTTATTGTCTGTTTAGCTGTCATAGTCATGGCAGCCATTTCGGTCGCCATAGCCTCACCCATCCAGCCGCGCAAAGGCAGCAAGACGATCATGAGGATGAATATGAAACGGCGCATGTGGCTATGATAAGACATTTCAGAAAAAGTTCAAACGACGAATGTTATGTTTTTAATTCAAGTCTCGCATGCTGAATAACAGACCAACCGCCCCAAATCGCCAAACCAGCCATCCCTGCAGCAACTGCTAAATCTGGCCAAGCAGAACCTGTACCCAACACACCCAAAGCGGCCAGCATGACAGCAATGTTGCCAAAAGCATCGTTGCGCGAGCACAGCCAGACACTGCGCATATTGGCATCACCCGTGCGGTAGTTGTACAAAAGCAGGGCGACGGTGATATTTGCGGTTAGTGCTAAAAAACCGATCACACCCATCGTGCCAGCTTCGGGGACGGCGTCAGTTTGGGCGACCCAGATGGCGCGTGCCAAAACGAACAAACCAAAGCCCAACATGCAAGCACCTTTGAGCAGAGCTGCCTTAGATCGCCAAGCCATCGCCATCGTGAGCACCGCCAAAGAGACACCGTAGTTGGCTGCATCACCTAAAAAATCAACCGCATCGGCTAGTAAAGACACAGAGCCTGAGCGAAAGCCAGCACCTAGCTCGATGGCAAACATCGCTGCATTCACAACGAGTGCAAACCACAAAATCTTGCGGTATTTGGGGTCTCGCGCAGCTCCCGAGCTGCCGTGGTCGTGGTCTGCTGACATTATTTTCCCGTCGAATCAAATACTTGTTGTACGCGCTGCAGCATCTCATCCGCTTCCATGTAGCCGTTGGATACCAGTTGTGCTTCACCGTTTACCACGGCTATGAGTGCTGGAAAGCCACGAATGCCCCATTGCTGCACCATCGCAAAGTCGTTGCGCGTTTGCGTTTTGATGCTGTCGCTTTCAAAAGCTTCAATAAACCCACGGCTTGAAAACTCGACATTACCGAGTATTTTTGAATCAACCAACTCTTGCCAAACGTCTGCCAGTACAGCTGTTTGCGTGATGTCACGACCCATGGCATAAAACGCATGCTGAATAGCGTGGTACATCGCCAGCGTGTGCTCTGCTACATGGGCGCGGATGGTGACGACGGCGCGGCAGGCGGGCTCGGTATCGTAAATAAAGCCTTCGCGGTCAAACTGGCCTGTGCCAAAGGGTTTACCTGAGCGTTTGGTTACTTCACGCCAGTGGTGGTGCAGTGTCGATTTCAGCGTTTCGGGCATGACTTCTTGGTTAAAAGCGCGCAGCCCACCAAGCACCACAGCAAGCGGCACACCTGGCAGTTGTTCCAAGAGCTGGTGCAAAGGCACACCAAAGCCGTAACACCACGAGCACATGGGGTCGCCTACATAAACGAGAGAGTTTTCAGTCATAACAATGTTGTTTTCATAAGAATATTGATTATTGAATCAAATCATGGGTTACTTTACCGGCCCTGTTGCAACCAGTAAATTACCTTGATGTAAGCGTGAGGGGCTCAGCGCACCAGCAGAGTCTAATATCGGGTAAGCAATGGCGCAAATTTAATAAATGTTTCATCGAATTCCAAATCTGTCAATCATCATAACGAAGTAATGCAGACGCTGAACGCACCCATGTCGCGTCACGTAGGTGACGAATTACGGGTATGTCATAAGCAGTAATCTCGAAAAAATGATTTATTAGGTTTAAGCTGTGCGCAACGTCTAAAAGCACAACGAGGCAATATGTTAATAAAGAATAAATTTTGGCCAAAACGCGTACCACGAACAGTCACGCCGCCAGAAACACCTTTGTGGGATAACTTGGCGATCAGTGCCAAGCGCTATCCCAGCAAAGCGGCATTGGTGTTTTTTGGGACAACCATTACGTATGCAGAACTGCTGCAAAAAGCAGAGCGATTGGCTGCCTATTTATGCCGACTAGGTGTCAAAAAAGGCGACAGGGTGGTGCTGAATATGCAAAATTGCCCGCAACTCATCGTTGCGCACTGGGCAATTTTGCGAGCCAATGCGGTCGTGGTTCCTGTGAACCCGATGAACCGCGCGGAAGAGTTGAAACACTACATTACCGACCCAGATGCCAAAGTCGCCATCACGACGGGTGATTTGGCGGCCGAGCTGGCACTTGCAAACCATGCATTGGCACCTGATTTACGGTTAAATCACCTTATCGTCACACAATTTACGGACGCATTTGATGCGAGTGTTGATGGCGAAGATGCACCACCTGCCGCTTGGCGGGATTGGCTGTTGACGCGACATCCACTGCCCAGCTTGGATGGCGTAGCGGTGCATGGTTGGTGCGAAGCTGTCGCATGTCAAGACAATCCACCGGAGCTGACAGTCAAACCCGCCGACTTGGCCATCTTGCCTTATACCAGTGGCACCACGGGCTTGCCCAAAGGCTGCATGCACACGCAAGCCAGCATCATGCACAACGCCATTGCTGCCAATTTATGGGGCAATGGTTCTGCTGAAGGCGTGAGCCTGGTTGTCGTTCCCATGTTTCATATCACCGGTATGGTGAGTGTGATGCACTCGGCGATTTACATTGGCGCAACCTTGATTTTGATGCCGCGCTGGGACCGAGATTTGGCGGGTCGCTTGATTTCACGCTACCAAGTGACGCATTGGACAAATATTCCCACCATGGTGATTGATTTGATGGGAAGCCCGAATTTTGAAAAATATGACTTAAACAGCCTCGTTCACATCGGCGGTGGCGGCGCAGCCATGCCGCAAGCTGTGGCGCAGCGTTTGTTTGATCAGTTTGGTTTAAGCTATGTAGAAGGTTATGGTTTGACGGAAACCGCCGCACCGTCACACAGCAACCCGCCTGATGCGCCCAAGCAGCAATGTTTAGGCATCGCATTCATGGGGGTCGATGCGCGTGTGATCGATCCTGAATCCTTGGTTGAAATGCCGCAAGGTGAAGCAGGTGAAATCATCATGCATGGCCCACAAATATTCTCAGGGTACTGGAAACGCCCTGATGCCACAACAGCAGCGTTTATTGACATAGAAGGGAAAAGTTTTTTCCGCTCGGGCGATTTAGGACGCATTGACGAAGATGGCTATTTCTTCCTCACCGACAGGCTCAAACGCATGATCAACGCCAGTGGCTTCAAGGTCTGGCCGGCAGAGGTTGAAGCTTTGATGTTTCGCCACCCTGCGATTCAAGAAGCCTGCATCATCAGCACACAAGACGCGTACCGCGGTGAATCCGTCAAAGCAGTCGTCGTTTTGCGTGCCACACACAAAGCCACCACGGAACAGGACATCATCGACTGGTGTCGTGACAACATGGCCGTTTATAAAATGCCGCGCCTGGTGCAATTTGTCGATGCACTGCCGAAAAGCGGCAGCGGAAAAGTGATGTGGCGACTGCTGCAAGAAGCAGAAAAAGTTGCAGGCGATAAAATCTAAGTCTAATTTTTTTTAAGGTTGTTGAACATGTTTGAAACCGTCATCGCTGGCAGTTTGCCAAAACCGTCTTGGCTCTCTGAGACGCAAAAACTATGGCCACAGTGGAAAGCTGAAGGCGAGGAACTGGCGCAGGCCAAGGTTGATGCCACATTGCTGTGGATCAAAGCACAGGAAGATGCGGGTTTGGACATCATTGGCGATGGCGAACAATCGCGTCAGCACTTTGTGCATGGTTTTTTGGAGCAAGTCGAAGGTATTGATTTTGAACACAAAGTGACCATGGGCATTCGTAACAACCGCTACGACGCGCAAGTGCCGCAAGTGGTGTCAGCACTCAAGCTCAAAGGTCGCGTACATGAAGTTGAAGCTGGCATTCTGAGAGCGCACACCAAGAAGAAAATCAAATTCACTTTGCCTGGCCCGATGACGATAGTTGATACAGTTGCCGATAAGTTTTATGGCGACAAAGTCAAAATGGCCATGGCATTTGCTGATTTATTGAACCAAGAAGCGCGTGCGCTGCAGGCACAGGGCGTCGATATTATTCAGTTTGATGAGCCCGCTTTTAACGTCTACATGCAAGACGCCGCTGATTGGGGCGTTGCCGCTGTCGAGCGCGCCGCTGCTGGTTTGACCTGCACGACGGCAGTTCACATTTGCTACGGCTACGGTATCAAGGCCAATGACGATTGGAAAAAAACGCTGGGCGATGAGTGGAACCAATATGAATTGGTACTGCCGGTCTTGGCAAAAAGCAGCATCAATCAGGTCAGTTTAGAAAGCTACCACTCACACGTGCCAGCGCATTTGATGGCTTTGCTGGCAGGCAAGGATGTGATGGTGGGCGTGATTGATGTGGCGAGTGACGAGATCGAAACACCCGAACAGATTGCAGACACCATTGGCCGCGCCTTGCAGTTTGTGCCTAAAAACAAATTGTTCCCATGCACCAATTGCGGCTTAGCGCCCATGAGCCGCGCAGTGGCCATCAAGAAGCTTGAAGCCCTGGCGCAAGGTGCTGCATTGGCGCGTATGCGCTTTGCTTGAATTCAATTTAATTACTCAATAAATATGGGGATAGTTTATGCATGCTGAACGCAAAGCCCGATTGTTAGCTACTTTGCAATCTGAAATTGACAGCGGTCGCTTGCCCGGTGCCGTGGTCATCTTGTCACGTCATGGCAAAGTGGAGTTGTTTGAAAGTTTGGGCCAGCAAAATCCAAATACCGGTACGACGATGGCTTTGGATGCCATCTTTCGCATTTATTCGATGACCAAACCCATCGTGTCAGTCGCGACCATGATGCTGATGGAGCAGGGCAAGCTGCTGCTAAGTGACCCCGTGGGCAAGTATTTGCCTGAGTATGCGAAACAACAGTTCGCCGTAGACTTCGAAGGACAAGTGAACTATGAAGCTGCCAAGCCAGCTACGGTGCAAGACCTGCTGCGTCACACTGCCGGTTTGACTTATGAATTTTTGGGCAACTCTGCTGCACAAAAAGCCTACCGCCATGCCAAAATTGGTATGGGTTTGCGGGATTCCAGCAATGCTGAATTTTCTAAAATCTTAGCCGCACAACCCTTGCAGTATGACCCAGCGACGGTGTGGGAATACAGCCGTGCGACGGATGTTTTGGGGGCATTGGTTGAAATCATCAGCGGACAAACTCTGGGCAATTTTCTGCATGATCAGATTTTTAAGCCTTTGAAAATGATGGAGACAGCCTTTAGTGTTCCTGCAGACAAACACCATCGCATCGCAGAACCTTTCACCAAAGATCCTGATGGTGGCATTCAGCTGAAATTGATCAATATTCAAGACCATCCGACCTTTGAATCAGGCGGCGGTGGTTTGGCGTCTACCGCGCATGATTACGCGCGGTTTTTGCAGTTCATGTTGAACAAAGGCGAATTGGACGGCGTGCGCTTGCTCAGCAGCCATACCGTCGATTTCATGACTGCCGACCATCTGGGCGATTTGCCCATCAGCGAACCCTGTAGTGCGACGCTGTTACCGCCTGGTCATGGTTTTGGCTTGGGTTTCGCCGTGCGCAAAGAAACGGGCATCAGCACGGTGCCTGGCTCCGCTGGCGTATATTACTGGGGTGGCATTGCGGGAACGACGTTTTTTGTCGACCCTAAACTCGATATGTTTGCCATGATGTTGATCCAAGCCCCGAACCAGCGCGATTATTACCGTCCGCTGTTCAGGAACTTGGTTTACGCGGCTTTAGAGTCGTAAAAATGGTAAAAATGTGAATCTAGCCGGCGTATTTAATGCCTAATCTGCTATTAAATATATAGCAATTAAGGTTTTTAAAGATTACGCTTTTGCGACTTGCAACACCAGCTTACCGAAGTTGCTACCGTTGAACAGGTTGATCAGCGTCTCTGGGAAGGTATCCAGACCCTCCACCACATCCTCTTTGCTCTTCATGCGGCCGTCTTTCAGGTAGCCAGCCATTTCAGCAATTGCCAAGTGGTAGCGGGGGGCGTAGTCAAAAACCACGATACCTTCCATACGGGCGCGATTCACCAGCAGGCTCAAGTAGTTTTTCGGGCCTTGCACCGCCGTTGTGTTGTTGTACTGGCTGATCGCGCCGCAGATGATGATGCGGGCCTTCATGTTGATACGGGTCAGCACGCTGTCCAAAATCGCGCCGCCGACATTGTCAAAATAAATGTCTACGCCTTTGGGGCAGTGTTCTTTGAGGCCGTCTTTGACAGCTGAACCGGAGCTGACCCCTGCGGTAGTCGGGCCAGCCTTGTAGTCGATACAGGCGTCAAAACCGAGTTCTTTCACCACCCACTCGCATTTGGCGGGTCCGCCGGCGATACCAACCACCCTGCAACCTTTGATTTTGGCCATTTGCCCGACAGTTTGGCCGACCGCGCCAGCTGCGCCTGAAACGACCACGGTTTCACCTGCCTTGGGTTGCCCGACGTCCATCAAACCGAAATAGCCCGTCATACCTGGCATGCCCAGCACGTTGAGCCACTGGTTGACGGTGCCAATCGATAAGTCGATTTTGACCAAGCCGCTGCGTTTGATGTGGTCTGCGGGAACTTGCAAATACTCTTGCACGCCTAAGCCGCCAGAAACGTAGTCGCCCACGGCAAAGTCAGGATTTCTAGTGGCAATAATTTTGCCGACACCGCCAGCACGCATGACTTCGCCAATGCCCACAGGTGGAATGTAGCTTTTGCCTTCGTTCATCCAGCCGCGCATGGCGGGGTCGAGTGACAGGGACAAGGTTTTGACGACGACGCCACCTTCTTGTGGCTCAGCGACGGCTTCCGTGGTGAAGCTCCAGCCTTCGCGGGTGGGTAAGCCAATCGGGCGAGCTGCAAGGCGAATTTGGCGGTTAACTAAGGTGGCGAGAGTAGACATAAAGTGCTTTCTGCATAAATATGACAACGAATTAATTGATTTGCCCTAACAGCAAGTACTCCATCAGCGCTTTTTGCACGTGCATGCGGTTCTCGGCTTCTTCCCACACCACAGACTGCGGCCCATCGATCACTTCGGCAGCCACTTCTTCACCACGGTGCGCTGGCAGGCAGTGCATGAACAAGGCGTCCGGTTTGGCGTTACGCATCATGTCTTGATCCACGCACCAATCCGCAAACGCTGTTTTTCGGGCTTCGTTTTCAGCCTCGTAGCCCATGCTGGTCCACACATCGGTGGTGACCAAATCTGCGCCCGCGCAGGCTTGCATCGGGTCTTTGAAGACTTTGTAGCTGTCTGACGAACGCAGCCCCGCAATGTCCTGATCCACTTCATAGCCGCTGGGTGTGCTGACGTGCACGGTGAAACCCAAAATTTCACTCGCTTGCAGCCAGGTGTTGGCCATGTTGTTGCCATCGCCCACCCAGGCAATGGTTTTGCCCAGAATAGAACCACGGTGCTCAATATAGGTAAAGATATCCGCCAAAATTTGGCAGGGATGAAACTCGTTGGTCAAGCCGTTGATGACGGGCACGCGCGAATGCTCGGCAAAGCGCTCAATCTTCGTTTGCTCGTAGGTGCGAATCATCACCAGATCAACCATGCGGCTGATGACTTTGGCGCTGTCTTCAATCGGCTCGGCACGACCCAGCTGGCTGCCGTCGGTGGTCAAATGCACCACAGAGCCACCCATCTGGTACATACCGGCTTCAAAACTCACGCGGGTGCGTGTCGAAGCTTTTTCAAAAATCATCGCCAGTGTGCGGTCAGCCAGGGGCTGGTGTTTCTCGTAGGCTTTGAATTTTTTCTTGATGAAGGCTGCGCGTTCAAAAATATAAGCATACTCAGCGGCCGTTAAGTCGTTGAATTGCAGGTAGTGTTTGATCGTTTTTGTGTTCATGCTTTTTCAGCCAACAACTGAATCACCAAAGGACAAAGAATGGACACAATTTCGTCGATTTCGGCTGCCGTGATGATGAGCGGTGGCACCATGCGGATGACGGTATCCGCCGTCACGCTGATGAGCAAGCCTTTTTCTGCGCAGCGTGCTGTCAGTTCACTGCACGGCTTGGTCAGCTCCATGCCAATCATCAAACCTTGACCACGAATTTCTTTCAAACCAGCTTTGCCGATGGCGCTGTCGTTCATTGCTTTTGTCAAGGCTGCTTTGAAGTAATCACCCATTTTGGCGGCATGCGCCAGCACGCCTTCTTCTTCAATGATACGAATGGTTTCAATCCCTGCCCGCATGGCCAGTGGGTTGCCACCAAAGGTGGTGCCATGGTTGCCGGGCTGGAAGATGTTGGCAGCTTTGGGCCCCGCAACAACTGCGCCAATAGGTATACCACTGCCCAAACCCTTGGCCAGAGGCATCACATCCGGCACAATACCCGCCCACTGGTGGGCAAACCATTTGCCGGTGCGCCCCATGCCACATTGCACTTCGTCAATCATCAAGAGCCAGTCGTTCTCATCGCACAGCTTGCGCACTTGTTGCAAATAGTCAATCCGCATTGGGTTGACGCCGCCCTCACCCTGGATGGTTTCAAAAAATACGGATGTGACGTTTTTGTTGCCGGCCGTGGCTTGTTTGAGCGCTTCGATGTCGTTCAACGGCACACGGATAAAGCCTTCCACCAACGGGCCAAAGCCTGCTTGTACTTTGCTGTTGCCAGTTGCGCTCAATGTGGCAATGCTGCGGCCATGAAAGGCTTTTTCATAAACCACGATTTCAGGGCGGTCAATGCCTTTGTCATGCCCATATTTACGTGCCAGCTTCAAAGCTGCTTCATTGGCTTCTAAGCCTGTGCAGCAGAAAAACACATTGGTCATGCCTGACAGTTCCACCAGTTTGGCTGCCAATATTTCTTGACCAGGCACATGGTAGTAGTTGCAGCTGTGGATGATTTTGCTCAACTGGTCTTGTAATGCGGGCACTAATTTGGGGTGGTTGTGCCCCAAGGTGTTGACCGCAATGCCCCCCAAGGCGTCGATATAGCTTTTGCCGTTGATGTCCCATACTCGGCAGCCCTGACCGTGCGACAAGGCCAATGGCACGCGGCCATAGGTGTTCATCACATGAGGGGAGGCGGCTTCAATGAATGCGGGCATACAGGTTTCTCCAGAAAGCTTGAGTTATAGATGGCGTTAATGGATTGATTTTAGTGGCAAGGCTTCCCATGTTTCATGAAAGTTATTTTGTGCAATAAGTCCGTTATGGCATCAATGCTGAAATCGCATTCAAGTCTTATATAAGATAGAATACTTGTGCGGTGCAGCAAACCCAAGTTTGCACTGATATTTTGATGTGCACGCCTTTGTTACACGCAAGCGCAGTGCCTGTTTTTACACTACAAAGTCTCGCTACATGACGACTCAATCGGCTAAAGAATTATGCATCCAAGGCGTCACCCATGATGGGAAGGTTTTTCGACCCAGCGATTGGGCCGAACGCTTAGCGGGTGTGATGAGCCAGTTTCGTCCCGGTGGTCCGAAGCCCGGCAGCCATTTGAGCTATTCCCCATGGTGCTTTCCTAGCTCCCTCTTGACCACTTATGGCGAAGTCAAATGCGTCGTCATTAACCGTGACTTACGAGCAGCCGAGCCGATGGCCTGGGATTTTGTGACCAATTTCGCTAAAGACAACAATTTACAAGTCGTAGAAGCTCGCCCGCTGCCTTAAATTGGTCAATTTAACCGCCATCAACATGAAAAAGCACGGTCGTACTATTTCTTTGGCATAATGCAGCCTACAATCGGTTTATTCGCTGAGTGACGTTTACGTAAACGTAAATTAAAAATAACGTAAATGTCAACTGGGTTGGTCTTAATTTTTTTTCAATCTCTAGGAGCTGGAACAATGAAAGTCTTGGTCGCAGTCAAACGCGTTGTTGATTACAACGTCAAAGTTCGTGTCAAATCGGACAACACCGGCGTCGATATCGCCAACGTCAAAATGAGCATGAACCCCTTTGACGAAATCGCCGTTGAAGAAGCCGTTCGCCTGAAAGAAAAAGGCGTTGTGACCGAGATCATCGCCGTCTCTTGCGGTGTCACGCAATGCTCTGAAACGCTGCGCACCGCCATGGCGATTGGCGCAGACCGTGCGATTTTGGTGGAAACCACCGAAGAGCTGCAACCTTTGGCGGTTGCCAAGCTGCTCAAAGCCTTGGTCGACAAAGAGCAACCCGGACTCATCATCTTGGGCAAGCAAGCCATTGACGACGATTGCAACCAAACTGGTCAAATGCTGGCCGCCTTGGGCGACATGCCACAAGCCACCTTTGCTTCTAAAGTCGAAGTTGCTGACGGCAAAGCGACTGTCTCTCGTGAAGTTGACGGCGGTATGGAAACCCTTTCCATCAGCCTGCCAGCCGTTATCACGACTGATTTGCGCTTGAACGAGCCACGCTACGTGACCTTGCCCAACATCATGAAGGCCAAGAAAAAACAGCTGGATATCTTCAAACCCGAAGACTTGGGTGTGGATGTCAGCCCACGCCTCAAAACCCTCAAAGTGTCCGAGCCACCGAAGCGCAGCGCAGGCATCAAAGTGCCCGATGTGGCCACACTTGTCGCCAAATTGAAAACCGAAGCCAAGGTCTTGTAAAGATACATACAACGATATTTGAGAGAAATCATCATGACATCATTAGTAATCGCAGAACACGACAACGCATCCATCAAACCCGCCACCCTCAACACCGTTACCGCTGCCTTGCAGTGTGGCGGTGATGTGCATGTGCTGGTCGCTGGCTCTAACGCTGGCGCAGCCGCAGCTGCAGCCGCACAAATCGCCGGTGTGACCAAGGTTTTGCACGCCGATGACGCCGGCTTGGCGCACGGTTTGGCTGAAAACGTGGCAGCGCAAGTTTTAGCAGTCGCAGGCAACTACAGCCATATTTTGTTCCCGGCAACTGCCAGTGGCAAAAACGTCGCACCCCGTGTGGCCGCAAAATTAGACGTCGGTCAGATCTCTGACATCACGAAAGTGGACAGCCCAGACACCTTTGAACGCCCGATTTATGCAGGTAACGCTATTGCGACGGTGCAAAGTTTGGATGCTACCAAAGTCATGACCGTGCGTACCACCGGTTTTGACCCAGCTGCCGCAACGGGTGGTTCTGCCGCTGTTGAATCGGTCGCCGTACAAACAGCCAGCGCTAACTCAACCTTCATGGGCAGTGAAATTGCCAAAAACGACAGACCAGAATTAACAGCCGCAAAAATCATCGTCAGCGGCGGCCGTGCCTTGGGCAGTGCGGAGAAGTTTGCCGAAATTATGACGCCCTTGGCCGACAAACTGGGCGCGGCCATGGGGGCGTCACGTGCAGCGGTGGACGCAGGTTATGCGCCTAACGATTGGCAAGTCGGTCAAACCGGCAAGATTGTGGCACCGCAGCTGTACATTGCAGCGGGTATCAGCGGTGCGATCCAGCATTTGGCGGGTATGAAGGACAGCAAAGTCATCGTCGCCATCAACAAAGACGAAGAAGCGCCGATCTTCTCTGTCGCAGACTACGGCTTGGTGGCAGACTTGTTTGTCGCCGTGCCTGAGCTGGTGGCTGCACTGTAAAAGAAATTTAACTGCAATTTAAAAGCTATTTAAGCTCATAACCTGGACTCATCCGATGACCTACCGCGCCCCTGTGAAAGACATGTTGTTTGATATGCAGCATTTGGCCAATCTTGAGCAAGTGGCGCAGTTGCCAGGTTTTGAGGATGCAGGTTTTGACACGGCCCAAGCTGTGCTGGAAGAATGCGCAAAGTTGTGTGAAGGCGTGCTCAGTCCGCTGAATTGGGAAGGCGATAAAAACCCTTCCAGCTGGAAAGATGGCGTGGTCACAGCCACACCCGGTTTCAAAGAAGCATATAAGCAGTTTGCCGAAGGTGGTTGGCAGGGTTTACAGCATCCACAAGATTTTGGTGGTCAAGGTTTACCCAAAACCATAGGCGCTGCATGTGGCGAAATGCTGAATTCTGCCAACATGAGTTTTGCACTGTGCCCTTTACTCAGCGATGGCGCGATCGAAGCTTTGTTGACCGCCGGTTCAGACGATTTAAAAGCCATTTACCTGGAAAATTTGATCAGTGGCAAATGGACAGGCACCATGAACCTGACCGAGCCGCAGGCGGGCAGTGACTTGGCAGCGGTGCGCACCCGCGCCGAGCCACAAGCTGATGGCGGCTACAAAGTCTTTGGCACCAAGATTTACATCACTTGGGGTGAGCATGACATGGCCGAGAATATCGTCCATTTGGTGTTGGCGCGCGTGGTCGGTGCACCTGAAGGCGTGAAGGGCATCAGCCTGTTTGTCGTGCCTAAATTCATGGTGAATAAAGATGGCTCGCTAGGGGCGCGCAATGATGTGCATTGCGTCAGTATTGAGCACAAAATGGGCATCAAAGCCAGCCCGACGGCGGTGCTGCAGTTTGGCGACCATGGTGGTGGCGTGGGTTACCTGGTCGGTCAAGAAAACCGTGGCTTGGAATACATGTTCATCATGATGAATGCGGCGCGTTTCGGCGTGGGCGTGCAAGGTATTGCGATTGCCGAACGTGCCTACCAAAAAGCCGTGCAGTTTGCCAAAGACCGCGTGCAAAGCCGCCCTGTCGATGGTTCCATCGCAGCCAGTGCACCCATCATTCACCACCCCGACGTGAAACGCATGCTCATGACCATGCGGGCCTACACCGAAGGTTGCCGTGCCATGGCCATCAGTTCAGCAGCCGCCTATGACGCCTCGCACCATCACCCTGATGTCGATGTTCGCAAGCAAAACCTGGCGTTTTACGAGTTCATGGTGCCGCTGATCAAAGGCTACAGCACCGAGATGAGTTTGGAAGTGACCAGCTTGGGCGTGCAAGTGCATGGCGGCATGGGCTTTATTGAAGAAACCGGTGCAGCGCAGTACTACCGTGATGCGAGGATTTTGACGATTTATGAAGGCACAACTGCCATCCAGGCCAATGACCTCGTTGGCCGCAAAACCGCCCGTGATGGTGGGCAAATTGCCAAAGGCATTGCCGCTCAAATTGCAGTGACAGAAGCAGAGTTGGCGAAAAGTGGCAGTGAAGCAGCTAAAGCCGTTGCCAAACACCTTACAGCAGCACGTCTGGCATTCATCGACGTCGTTAATTTCGTGGCTGGAAACACCAAGGCATCTCCGAACGCGGTGTTCTCAGGCAGTGTTCCTTACTTGATGCTCGCTGGTAATTTGATGGCCGGGTGGCAAATGGCGCGTAGCTTGCTGGCTGCGGAAAGCCAGCTCTTATCGGGTGCAGAAGATGCAGCCTTTATGAATGCCAAAATCATCACCGCTCAGTTTTACGCTGAGCACCTATTGTGCAAAGTGCCTGGTATGCGCGGCAGCATCGTGGATGGTTCTGCGTCCGTGACAGCTCTTGCGCTTGAATCGTATTAAAATCTAAGCATATCTGTTGCTATATAAATAATAGCATCTTAGGCGGTAAGTACAAGGGTTATAGCCTATTATTACCCTGTTTTTAGTGTAAATCTACTATTGGAGACCCGAATGTCACGTTTACCCGGAGCTTTGAATCACTTACCGCTGCCTATCATCGGTTCACCGCTGTTTATCATCAGCAACCCCAAACTGGTGATTGCTCAGTGCATTTCAGGTGTGGTTGGTAGCATGCCGGCGCTCAATGCGCGGCCAGCGGAGCAGTTGGAAGAGTGGTTGATTGAAATCACCGAAACGCTGGCTGCCTACAACAAAGCCAATCCTGACAAACCAGCCGCGCCTTTTGCCATCAACCAAATCGTGCACAAGTCCAACGACCGCTTAGAGCACGACATGCACATGTGCGTCAAGTACAAAGTGCCCATCATCATCACCAGCTTGGGTGCGCGTGAAGACATCAACGCTGCCGCCCACAGCTACGGCGGCGTGGTGTTGCACGACATCATCAACAACAAGCACGCCCGCAAAGCGATTGAAAAGGGCGCCGATGGTTTGATCGCTGTTGCCGCTGGCGCAGGCGGCCACGCAGGTGTGAAAAGTCCTTTCGCCCTGATCCAAGAACTCCGTCAATGGTTTGATGGCCCGATTGCCTTGAGCGGCTCTATTTCTACTGGCGCTGCCGTTTTGGCCGCCCAAGCGATGGGCGCAGATTTTGCTTACATTGGCTCTGCCTTCATTGCCACAGAAGAAGCACGCGCCGCAGATGCTTACAAACAGTCGATTGTGGACAGCAACTCGGACGATATTGTCTACAGCAATTTGTTCACTGGCGTACACGGTAACTACTTGGCGCCGTCGATTCGCAACGCCGGCATGGATCCTGACAACCTTGAAGTCAGCGATCCGAGCAAAATGAACTTTGGCGGCGACAAGTCCAAAGCGTGGAAAGACATTTGGGGATGTGGCCAAGGTATTGGTTCCATCACCAAGGTGCAAAGCACGGCCGATTATGTGGCTCAGTTGAAGCGTGAGTATGCTGAAGCGAAAGCTAAGTTTTTAGACTAAAACTTATCGTAATTTATTGAACCCCGCCACACAGCAACGTGTTGCGGGGTTTTCTTCTGCCTGTTATACTGTATAAATAATCAGTATTTAATCATGCTCCGTACACTCTTTGTTGATTTCAACGCTTACTTTGCCTCGGTCGAGCAGCAAATCAACCCTGCTTTGCGCGGCCGACCCGTGGGTGTGGTGCCAGTGATGGCTGAGACATCGTGCTGTATTGCGGCGAGTTATGAGGCGAAGGCGTTTGGCATCAAAACCGGCACCAGCGTGGCGGATGCGAAGAAGTTATGCCCTGAAATCACATTGATTGTGGGGCGACACGAAGTCTATGTGGATTTTCACCATCGGGCGGTGGCGGCGGTGGGGCGCATTGCGCCAGTGCGGCAGGTGATGAGTATTGACGAGATGGAGTGCGAGTTGACCGGTTCGTGGTGCGGTCGTGAAAAAGCGGTGAGTATTGCCGAACGCATCAAAAAAGAGCTGATCAACACGGTGGGTGTGTGCATGCGCAGCTCGATAGGCATTGCGCCCAATACCATGCTGGGCAAGCTGGCATCGGACATGCAAAAACCCAATGGGTTGACGGTGCTGGAGCAGGCAGATATTCCTGCCAAATTGCTACACCTGAAGCCTTCCGCTATCAGCGGCGTGGGGCCGCGCATGGTGCAGCGGCTGGAACGGGCTGGCATCATAACTATGGCCGATTTGTACGCTGCGCCGCGCGATGTGCTGCACACCCTGTGGGGTGGCGTGGGCGGTACTGATATGTATGACAAACTGCGCGGCCAGTGGTACGAGCCGCGTCCGGTGGTGACGCGAACTTTAGGCCATTCGCACGTGCTGCCACCTGAGCTGCGAAATGCTGAGGGCGCGTGGAACGTGCTGAATCGGCTTACCCAAAAAGCAGCGATGCGGTTGCGCAAGCAGGACTTTTACGCGACGGGGATGAGTGTGTTTGTCAAAGGTAGACGGCTTGGCGACGTGAAATCTGGCATGCAGCGCGACACCACGTTTTGCGAAACGCAAGACACGGCCTTCTTTTTGCATGTGTTGGCCAAGCTGTGGACCAAGCCGGCAGGGCAGGGTTTGATCTTGCAGCCCATGCCGTTGGCCGTGGGGTTGACGTTTTTTGGTTTGGTGCCCGCCGCGCAGCACACGCCGACACTGTTTGAATCAAACGCGCCCACAGCCGATCGAAGTCGTTTGTCAGCTGCAGTTGACAACATCAACCGCTTGTACGGCAAAAACGCTTTGTATTACGCCAGCGCGCACGGTGCGCTGGACAATGCACCGATGCGGATTGCGTTCACGAGGATTCCGGATATTGAGACGGAACGCTAGTGGCGGCTAATCCAGTCATGGCTGTCAATATCATGCGGCAAGCAAGTCACTGAGACTACGCGCAATCACCTTGGTTGCCCGGCGCAGGTCTTCAAGATTCAAGTGCTCGTCCGCACGCTTGGCATTGGATTCCAGCACCGTGCGCGGGCCAGCACCGTAAATCACGCCGGGTATGCCCGCTTCGTAAAACAAACGAAGATCGGTGTACAGCGGCGTTCCAAGGGCTGGGATAGCTTCGCCAAAAACAGATTGCCCATGCTTTTGGATAGCTTCTACCAAAGGTTTATTGCCGGCCAGTGGTTGCATTGCTTTAGCCAGTAGCATGCGTTTTACGTCAACGCTAACACCTCGGGTCTGAGCGGCGGCATCCGCAATAATTTTGCGCAGTGTTGCTTCTACTTCTGCGGGGTTTTCTTCGGGAATCATGCGGCGATCCAGTTTGAAACTGACGCGTCCGGGAACGACATTGGTGTTAGTTCCACCTTCAATCATGCCGACATTAAGATAAGGATGAGAAATGCCTTCAACTTTGGATGTAACTTTTTTGTACAAGGTGTTTTGTTCGTACAAAGCGCTCAAAATACGTACAGCCGCCTGCATAGCGTCAACACCCGAGTCTGGAATGGCCGCATGCGCCATCTTGCCATGGACCGTCACCTCCAATTGCAGACAACCATTGTGCGCGGTGATGACCTGGTAGCTGAATCCAGCGGCGATCATCAAGTCAGGGCGGATGATTTTTTTATTCAACAACCATGCTGGTCCTACTTCACCGCCGAATTCCTCATCGTAGGTGAAGAGTAATTCCACGCTGCCCGTTGAAGGCTTGTCCACGGCTTCTAGGGCGCGAACGGCAAAGGCATAGGTGGAAAAATCACACTTGCTAACAGCGGCTGCGCGGCCATAAATCTTGCCGTTTTTAATCTCGCCGCCATACGGGTCATGCGTCCAGCCTTCGCCCGGAGGCACAACATCGCCATGGGCATTGAGCAAAATAGTCTTTCCCACGCCGTATTTTCTTCGCACTACAAGATTGGTGATGGATTGCAAACCAGCAGCCTGCACCTCTTCTGTAGGCACGACATATTTTTCAACTTCAAAACCAAAGTTATGCAGAAGTTCAGCAGTGCGTTCAGCATGTGGTGAGTTGTTGCCAGGTGGGGTATCGCTCGGTACTTGAATCAGCGCCTGTAAAAATCGGACTTGCTCGTCAAAATGAGCGTCAATCCATGCGTCTAGCTTGTCGTAGGCGGTCATATAAAAGGCAAATCTAATATCAAAATTCAGCAGACAATTGGTTTAGTAGTTGAGTGAAGGCATCTACAGCGAGCTGCATATCGTCGTTCGTGCTTGACTCCAGCGGGTTATGGCTGATGCCCGAGTTTTCGCCGCGAACAAACAGCATGGCTTGGGGCATGACTTCGTGGAGCTTCATGGCATCGTGACCGGCACCGCTGGGCATACGGTGCAAGGGAACGCCCAGGCTGTCCACAGCTTGTTCCCAGCGCTGCTGCCAAGCGGGGTCGCTGGGTGCAGCCGCAGCGCGCATGGTTTCCTCCAGTGTGTATCGGACTTGGCGGTGCTCGCAAATGGCTTTGAATTTATTCAGGATGTCGTTGACCATCGCATCGCGCTGTGCATTGGTTGGTGCGCGCATGTCCAGCGTGAAATGACAGCGGCCAGGTACGACATTGGTAGAGCCGTTGGGGACTAGGAGCTGCCCAACCGTGGCAACCGAGTCACCGTCTTGCGCAGCACGCTGCTCTGCAAACAAAATCAGTTCGGCCACCGCTGCTGCTGCATCTGAACGTCTGTTCATAGGTGTTGTTCCTGCATGGCAAGCCGTGCCAATCACTTCGCAGGCATAACGCACGCTACCGTTGATTGAGGTGACGATACCTAGCGGGATATTAAGCTCATTGAGTACCGGTCCTTGCTCAATGTGAACTTCAACAAAGCCTAAGTAGTCTTCAGCCTGGCGTTTGATTTTGGGAATGTCATCCACACACAAACCTGCGTGCTGCATAGCTTGCCGCATGGTGATGCCATCTGTATCCAGCTGATCTAGCCAAGCAGGGTCGAATTGACCAATCAATGCGCCTGAGCCTAAAAATGTCGCCTTGTAGCGCTGGCCTTCTTCTTCAGAGAAGCCAACTACTTCAATATGAAAAGGTAATCGTTTGCCTTGTCGTTTCAACTCACGCACACAAGCCATGGGCACAAAAATTCCCAGCCGGCCATCGTATTTCCCGCCGTTGCGTACGGTGTCATAGTGGCTACCGGTCAGCAGCGTTTGCGCCTTGTCGGATGTCGCAAGGTACCGACCAACCACATTGCCCACAGCATCAATGTTGACTTCATCAAAACCGCAATC
Source organism: Comamonadaceae bacterium (assembly GCA_947485165.1). Classification (GTDB taxonomy): domain Bacteria; phylum Pseudomonadota; class Gammaproteobacteria; order Burkholderiales; family Burkholderiaceae_C; genus Aalborgiella. The sequence continues at coordinate 23,826 of CANKRG010000009.1, read as the reverse complement.
GTCCATCAATGCGGAAATATCTTTGGCGCAAGCTCTATGGGCATCCGTCAGGTAGGTCACAGTCAACTGCCCTAATACGGCATAACCTGGATCGGTATGAGCACTTAATTTTTCTTGCCAATCCCACATTTCATTCCCCAAGCTGGGGGTTGCAGCAAACTTGTCGTTCAAGCGAATTTCAGCAATGCGGTGAATCTGGCGCAAGCATTCTTGCTGTTCAAACAGGGGGTGATTGTGCAGCCGGCGTTCAAATGTAGCCAGAATGACTGATTTGGACAAACCGTTTCCGCGCGCTCCCCGTACCGCCAAAATGAAAGGAAATCCAAACTTAGCTTGGTACGCCGCATTAAGTCGCACAATTCTGGCAAGCTCGTCAGGTGTGCATTGCGTTAAACCGGCTTTTGACTGTTCATTTGTCGATTCTGCAGTGAGTGTTTGGCTTTGCATAGCTTTGCCGGCCAGCTCGGGATGAGCGCGTATCAAGCCCTTTTGAGCATCCAGACCTGCCGCTTCCAGCACCTTTACCAAACTGTATTTCAGATGCGCCAAGGAACGAAAAGGTCGTTGTGTTAATGCTTGTGCCCCTATCCATGGTGAGTGTTCATACACACCATCCAGCATTTGTGTGGCTTCGGTAGCTGATGCGCTGTTGAGTGCTTGCAAAGTTAAAGTCGTCATGGCTGATGCTCTGGTCAGGGTCATGCTGTTGGTTTGAATGGATGGGTTTTTTTCCAATGCCGTGCAATATCCAGGCGGCGGCAAATCCAAACATGGTTGTGTGCTTGCACGTAATCCAGAAATCTCTGCAAAGACTTCATGCGTCCTGGTCGGCCCAGCAAGCGGCAATGCATACCGATGCTCATCATCTTGGGTGCGTTCAAACCCTGCGGGTCACCTTCTGCGTATAGCACATCAAAGCTGTCTTTGAGATAAGTGAAAAAGTCGTCACCCTGTGCAAATCCTTGTGCCGAGGCAAAGCGCATGTCGTTGGTGTCCAGCGTGTAGGGCACAATGAGTTGTGGCACCACCTGCCCATCGGTTTTTTGCACCTGCATCCAAAACGGCAGGTCGTCTCCGTAATAGTCGCTGTTGTATGCAAAACCGCCGTAATCGGCGACCAAACGCCGCGTATTCGGGCTGTCACGGCCGGTGTACCAGCCCAGCGGGCGCTCACCGGTCATCTGGCTGATGATGTCCATACCCACGCGCATGTGTTCGCGTTCGATGGCTTCATCGACGTTTTGGTAGCTGATCCAGCGCCAGCCGTGGCAGGCGATCTCATGCCCCAGTTCTTTAAATGCCGCGGTCAACTCTGGGTGACGCTGTAACGCCATGCTGACGCCAAACACAGTCAGCGGCAACTTGCGGGTCTCAAATTCGCGCAGCAAACGCCAGACGCCCGCCCGCGAGCCGTATTCATAAATGCTCTCCATGCTTTGATGACGTGCTGGGAAGGCGTTGGCATTGAACATTTCGGATAAAAATTGCTCCGAAGTTGCATCCCCATGCAGTACCGAGTTCTCGCCACCTTCTTCGTAATTCAGCACAAACTGCAAAGCAATGCGTGCTTGGTTCGGCCAAGCCGCATGTGGAACTTCGCGTCCATAGCCGATCAAGTCTCGGGGATACGGTGCTGTGCTGTCGTAGGTCATAGTCATCCAGGCCTTAATTGTGAAGTGCCAATCCCGCCAGCACACTTTGCAAATGCGCTTGCATGAGTTGCTTCGCAAGGTTTATATTTTGGCCCGCAATGGCTTCAAGAATGTCAATGTGTTCATCATGCGAATGCCCAGCAGCATGGTCAGATTGGTACAACAGCGTGATCAACGAACAGCGTGAAATCAAATCTTGCAGTGACTGCGCCAAAACTTCGTTTTCAATGAGCTCAGCCATCAGGACATGAAAATCACCCAGCAATTCGGTGCGGCTTTCGGCATCTGTGCCTTTCACAGCGGCGGCTTCGAGCTTGAGGTGGGCACGCAAGGCTTTGATTTTTTTTGGTGTGATGCCTGCGATCAATAGCTCTAGCATGGCAGATTCTAAAATGATGCGCACGGCAAATACCTCACGAGCCTCTTTGATAGAGGGAGCAGCCACAAACGCCCCGCGTGCTTGCTCGATGCGGATCAGATGCTTTTGCGACAACTGGTAAAGCGCCTGCCGCACCAATGTGCGTGAGACACCAAATTGGTCTGCAATATGCTGCTCTTTTAGTTTCTCACCAGGCAGCAGTCTATGCTCAATAATGGCTTTGGTTAACGCTTGAACAATATGGTCCGTACTTGAAACACCTTTGTCGCTAGAGCCATTTGGCGGATTCGCTGGTGGAAAGATTAGCAATTTGGCTGAAGTCATGGCAAAATTGTATACAATTTTTAATTGTTTAGGAAAATAAATGGGACTTTCCACACACGTACTCGACACCATGCACGGCTGCCCAGCTGCTGGCATGGGCGTGAAGTTGTACCAGACGACGGCAAATGCAACCCAGGCTAGTTTGATCAAAGCCTTGACCTTGAATGCGGATGGTCGCAACCCCGATGGGCTCTTGCTCGATCACCATAGCTTGAAAATGGGCACGTATCGCTTGGTATTTGATGTTGCGGCTTATTTCAAGTTGCATGGTATTGCCTTACCCGAACCCAATTTTTTAAACTTGGTGAACATTGACTTTGGCGTTGCACATGTCGATCAGCACTACCATGTGCCCCTGCTTGTTAGCCCTTGGAGCTACTCAACCTATCGCGGCTCGTGATTAAACAATGATGGAAGTCTATCTATTAGAGTGGGCCAATCTGCTCTTGCGCTGGGTGCACGTGATTACTGCGATTGCTTGGGTCGGCTCGTCGTTTTACTTTGTATTTTTGGACAACAACCTGCTGCGCCCAACATCGCCCGATTTGTTGGAAAAAGGCGTGGATGGCGCAATGTGGGCCGTGCATGGTGGCGGTTTTTACAACCCGCAAAAGTACATGATTGCGCCCAAAGTCATCCACAGCAAGTTGCATTGGTTTTATTGGGAAAGCTACAGCACCTGGCTGTCAGGTTTTGCGCTGTTCACAGTGCTTTATCTATACAACGCATCCACTTATTTGATTGACAAATCGCTGATGAACTGGTCGCCCGGTGCGGCGGTGGGCGTGGCTTTGTCGTTTTTGGTCGTTTTTTGGATGATTTACGACGCGGTGTGCCAGCTGTTTGGGTTTCGCAAAAACGGCGAATTGATCGTCGGCGTGCTGATGTTGGCCGTCATCACATTCGCCTCATGGCTCGCTTGCCATTGGTTTGCAGGGCGCGCAGCCTTTTTACTGGTCGGAGCGATGGTCGCCACGGCTATGAGTGCCAACGTCTTTTTCTGGATTATCCCTGGCCAGCGCAAAGTCGTCGCCGCCATGACCAGTGACAAACCGTACGACACCAAAGCCATGGCCATCCACGGTAAACGCGGCAAACAGCGTAGCGTGCACAACACCTATTTCACGCTGCCGGTGATTTTTGCCATGTTGAGCAACCACTACAGCTTCATCTACACGCACCCGCAAAATTGGGTGATTCTGGTGCTGATGATGTTTGCAGGCGCTGCCATTCGCCAGTATTTTGTGATGCGCCATGGTTACAAGCATGGGCGTAGCGGCAACCCGTGGCCTTACGCTGCCGTTGGCGTAGCCGTCATCGTGGGGGTGATTGTTTGGTTAGGGCCGCGTTCTTCGGCGGCTATTGCGCCAACTGCGCCAACTGCGCCAAGTACCACCGTAGCTGCCGATACAGTGCCAACGGCTGTTGCGAAAATTATCGATCAGCGCTGCCTGATGTGCCACGGTGCGCAAGTCCAGATGAAAAATGTACGTCTAGATACAGCTGAAAATATACAAAAAAACAAGGCCATGGTTTACCAGCAAGTCGTTGTGACCCAGCAAATGCCTATGAATAATTCCACCGGTATCACGCCTGAAGAGCGCCAAATCATTGCTGATTGGGCAAAACCCTAGTCCACGTTGTTCTAACCCCCCTAAACTGCGGCAAACCAAGCATGTTTAAGCCAGGCTGGCTAAAATGGATGGTAGCCATTGTTTGACATTTGTAGAGGTTTTTATGAGCCAAGTCACCAATTCCGTCCGCTTCGTTCTCGACGGCAAAATCGTTGAAGCGCAGGGCGCTAGACGCACCACCACGGTGCTAGATTATTTGCGTGAGCAACTGCACCGAACCGGCACCAAAGAGGGCTGCGCCGAAGGTGATTGCGGCGCTTGCGTGGTTTTGGTGGGTGAGTTGAACGCCGCAGGTACTGGCGTGGACTACATACCGACCAACAGCTGCATGCAATTGCTGCCCTCGCTGGACGGCAAATCCATCAAAACCGTGGAAAGCCTGAAGCGCACTGATGGCACACTGCACCCCGTGCAAGAAGCCATGGTCACCTGTTTTGGTTCGCAGTGCGGCTTTTGCACCCCGGGCATTGTGATGAGCTTGACCGGCTTGGTGCAAACCAATACCTGCCCGACCAGAACAGAGATCAACGACTCATTAAGTGGCAACCTGTGCCGCTGCACCGGCTACAAACCCATCATCGACGCCACCTTGCAAGCCTGTACAGCCGCTCCCGAGCGACTGAAGTTGGAAGACAGCGCCGATATCGCGCTACTCAACAACATCCGACGCGCCGATGTGCCGACTTACAACTTGGATGGCGACATCGTCGTGCAACCCGTTGTGCGCACCCGCAAAGGCAACGAATTTGTCGCCCCCGCCACGGCGGCTGAAGTGGCCGATTATTTGGTCAAACACCCCAATTCAACTCTGTTGGCCGGTAGCACCGAGATTGGCCTGCAGGTCAACAAACAGTTCACCCGCCCAGACAACATCGTGTACTTGGGCAATGTCGCCGAACTCAAAACCATCACCTCGAAAGCTGGCATGTGGCACATTGGCGCAGCGGTTTCATTAACAGAAGTGCAAAACCTGATTGGCGATGCCTACCCTGACTTTGCCGAAGTGCTGCGCCGTTTCGGTTCGCCGCCTATCCGCTCCACCGCCACCTTGGCTGGCAACATCGCCAACGGCTCGCCCATCGGCGACTCTATGCCTTGTTTATTGGCTTTGGGTGCAGCATTGACACTGCGCCGTGGTGACAAAACCCGCCAAGTCGCCTTGGAAAACTTCTACACCGGCATGAAGAAAAACGTGCTGCAAGCTGGCGAATTCATCGAAGCCGTGCTGTTGCCACAACCCAAAGCAGGGGGTACTTTCCGTGCCCACAAAATCAGCAAACGCTTCGACCAAGACATCTCCGCCACCGTCTGCGCGTTGAGCTACGAGCTGGTGGTCGGCAAGTTCAAAAACGTCAAACTCGCCTTCAACGGCTTGGCACCCTATCCTTGTCGTGCCCCTAAATTGGAAGCAATATTGGAGGGAAATACGCCGGCTGGTGTGCAAAATGAGGCGCTTGATGCCGCCATCACCGCCAGTTTCCCCGCCCGCGACGGCTTGCGCGCCACCTGGGCGTATCGCTCGCTGGTAGCCCGCAATTTGGTGATGCAGTTTGTCGAAGAATCAACCGACCATTCTTCTTCTTTTATGAAGGAAACAGCGTCATGAATGCACCTACGACTCTCAAAGAATTGATGCCCAGCTTGGCTGATTCTGCCGCGCAGGGCACAGACGTGATCCACGAATCCGCCCGCCTGCACGTCACTGGTGAAGCGGTTTATACCGACGACATCCCCGAGCTGCGCGGCACCTTGTATGCGGCGCTGATTTTGTCCCCCGTCGCCCACGGCGAGTTGATCGGCGAAGGCATTGACCGCGCCGCCATCTTGGCCGAACATGGCGTGGTGGCGGTTTATACGGCTGCGGATATTCCGGGCGAAAACAACTGCGGCCCCATCATCCATGACGACCCGTTCCTAGCAGCTGGCAAGGTTGAATTCATCGGCCAAGCCATCGCGGTGGTCGTGGCGCGGGACATGCTCTACGCCCGTGAAGCGGCCAAAAAAGCGGTGGTCACCGTCAAAGAACTCCCCGCGATTTTGACGATTGACGAAGCCATGGCCGCGAAAAGCTTCATCATGCCGCCCAAAGGGATAACACGCGGTGATCCGCGTGGGGGCATCACACGTGCGCCGCACAACCTCAAAGGCCAAACCACCTGCGGCCAGCAAGAGCAGTTTTACCTGGAAGGCCAAATCACCTACGCCGTGCCGCGTGAAGATGGGCAACTGACGCTTTATGTCTCGACCCAGCACCCCGACGGCAACCAGCGCGAAGCCGCCGCCGCCTTGAACCTGACGACGAATGACGTCGAAGTGATCTGCCGCCGCATGGGCGGCGCGTTTGGTGGCAAAGAGGGCAATGCCAGCATCTTCTCGCAAAGTGCAGCATTGGCGGCCTTCAAGCTGCAAAAGCCGGTAAAACTGCGCGTCAACCGCGATGACGACATGATGATCACCGGCAAACGCCACGATTTCCGCGCCGATTACGAAGTCGGTTTTGACGACGCCGGCCGTATTTTGGGTGTCGATGTGGTGTTAGCCTCGCGTTGCGGCTACAGCACCGACTTTTCTGGACCGGTGAACGACCGCGCCGTGTTGCACATCGACAACTGCTACTACCTGCCGAATTTGTCCATCATCAGCCACCGCTGCAAAACCAATATGCAAAGCGCGACCGCGTTTCGTGGTTTTGGCGGTCCGCAGGGTATGTTTGCGATTGAAACCGTGATTGAGCAAATTGCCCAAAAATTAGGCAAAGACCCGCTGGAAGTGCGCAAAATCAATTTGTATCAAGACGAGGTAGTATCCGGCAATATCGAGACCATCACCACCCAATACGGCCAGCAGATTGAAGACTGGATTGGCGACAAGGTGATCGCGCAGCTGGAAGAGGAATCCGACTACAGCCAGCGCCGAGCAGGCATTGCCAGCTACAACAAAACCAGCAAGTATAAGAAAAAGGGCATCGCCCTGGTGCCGCTGAAATTCGGTATCAGCTTCACCGCCACCATGCTGAACCAGGGCGGCGCGCTGCTGAACATCTACATGGATGGCTCGGTCAGCGTCAACCACGGCGGTACCGAGATGGGGCAGGGGCTGAACACCAAAATGGCGCAGGTCACAGCGGATGGCTTGGGTATTCCCGTCAGCTTGGTGCGGGTGATGGGCACGGACACCCAAAAAGTGCCGAATGCGTCGGCGACGGCAGCGTCCAGCGGCGCAGACATCAACGGCGCAGCGGTCAACAACGCCTGCGACCAGATGCGCGTGCGCTTGGCGGCAGTGGCGGCACGGATGCTGAATTGCGATGCGGCTGCGGTTGTATTTGGTAACGGAAAAGCGTCCGTTCACCCTGAGCTTGTCGAAGGGTTGGTGAAGACTTCGACAAGCTCAGTCCGAACGGAAATGGGCTCAGTCCGAACGGAAATCGATTGGGCGAGCTTGGTCAAACAAGCCTGGCTGGACCGTGTCGGCCTGTCGGTGACCGGTTTTTACATGACACCCGACATCAAATACGACTTTGCCACCCTGAACGGCAAGGCGTTCTACTATTTCTGCTACGGCGCCGCGGTGACCGAGGTCGAAATCGACACCCGCACCGGCGAGTGGTGGCTGCAAAAGGTCGACATCGTGCACGATGTGGGCAAATCCATCAACCCTGCCATCGATTTAGGGCAAATTGAGGGCGCTTACGTGCAGGGCATGGGCTGGTTGACGATGGAGGAGTGCATTTGGGACATGAAAGCCAAAACGATCGATGGCGTTGAGGGACTGGGTCGTGGAAAACTCCTCACCCACGGCCCCAGTACCTACAAAATCCCGGTGGCGAGCGACATTCCCGAGCACTTCAAGGTCAGTCTGTTTGACTGCGAAAACGTCAAACCCACGCCTTTCAAGAGCAAAGCCGTGGGCGAACCACCGCTGATGCTGGCCTTGAGCGCCTACTTTGCGATTCGCGATGCCGTCAGCGCCTCGGCAGACCACAAAGTCCCCGTTTTCATGGACGCACCGGCCACACCAGAGCGGATTTTGATGGCTTGTGAAGCCCTGAAAACGTCGCCATAAGCAGCTTACGCAAATAATCCCGTTCGCCCTGAGGCATCGAAGGGTTCACGAGGCTTCGCTACCTCAGTCCGAACGGATAGATCAAAATATTAGGATAAAAGTGGTGAACTTTGGATAAAAAAGCTAAATTTCAACGACTTTTGACCAGTGAAGATGCTGTCCTCGTCAGCATCGCGTCCACGCAAGGCTCCGTCCCGCGCGAAGCTGGCACGTGGATGGCGGTGTTTGCCAGCCAAATCGTTGGTACCATAGGCGGTGGTCACGTTGAATTTGAAGCCATCGCCGAAGCCCGAGCGCTTTTAAAAGATCGGGAAGCCACAACCGATGCCTACGAAAAACGCTACGAAGAATCGTATGAAAAACGCTACGTTTTAGGTCCCAGTCTAGGTCAATGCTGCGGCGGTGTGATGCTGTTGCACTATGAAAAATACAGCATCTTAGGCAATAAAAACGCCGGCTACAGTCAAAAAATGTCTATAAATTCGGCATTTAACACAATTTCAGCGCCAAAACGCCAAAACGTCGCCCTTTTCGGCGGTGGTCACGTCGGCAAAGCCATTGTCAATATCCTCAGCGCCCTGCCCATGCAGGTGATGTGGATCGACAGCCGCGATGAAATCTTCCCTGCAGAGCTGCCCAGCAACGTCGTTTGCGAACATTCCGACCCCGTGCAGGCCGCAGTCCATGACCTCTCTGTCATTTCTGCCGGCAGCCACGTCCTCATCATGAGCTTCAGCCACGCCGAAGACCTGGACATCGTCGCCGCCTGTTTGCTGCGCCAACGTCAGAGGGCAGATTTGCCTTTTATCGGCCTCATCGGCAGCAAAACCAAGTGGGCGACGTTTCGCCATCGGCTGGAAGATCGCGGGTTTTCAGAGGCTGAACTGGCGCACGTTACCTGTCCGATTGGGGTGGATGGCGTCAAAGGCAAAGAGCCTGAGGTGATTGCCGTGAGCGTGGCGGCGCAGTTGCTTCGATTGCGTAGTTTTATGTCTTAAATATGACTCTAGTTGGCGTATTTATTGCCTAAGGCGCTATTTATTAGATAGCATTCTTTCAACGTCTGCCAAATCCAAGCCATACATTTCCGCAAATTCAGCGGTCTTTTTGCCGCTGCTCTCAAAGGCGCGTTTGAGGGCGGTTTGTTTGGCTTGTTTTGCGTCGTGCGCGGCCAGGGCTTCTTCTAGCAGTGCCGTGGCTTCAACATCGGCATTTTGCACGCGCAGCTGGTAGTCTTGGCGGCTCAAGCCGGAGGCGACGTAGGCGGCGATGAGCTGTTTGCGGAAGATCGGGCGCAAATCAAGCTTGGTGCGGCTTTTGGCGTTGCTGATGACGCGGCGGCGGAAAAGCTCTAAAAGGGCGAGGTAGACGTGTTCGGGTGACACGTCTTCCACCGCGTTGCCCTGCAAATCATGGCGTTTGTTGCCATCCGCCACGCACTGCAGGTAGCGGGTGGAGCGGGCGTGGAAGCCCAGCGCGGCTTTGAGGCTGTCTTTTTGGAACACCTCGGGGTGCGCGGCCATCAGGTCTTGGTAGGTGCCCAATTTGAGGGGCAGAAAAGCGTTGCCAAAGAGGTGGGGATACAACTCAAACAGTTTTTGCAGGACGGGTTGGACGTCAATTTTCGGCTTTGCTGATTTGGCTGGGTTCGATGGTTTGGGCGTTTCAGCCTGAGTTGTTGGCTCGGATGCTGTGGATTCAACCGTTTCAGCAGATTCGGTTTCAGAGGATGCAATGATTTCAGAGGTATTCATGGGGCAGTAGAATAGATAATTTTGCTATAAATAAAATAGCAGTTTAAGCAATAAATACGCCGGCTAGAGGCGTATTTAGGGGGTAAAAATGGGTGGAAAGGGGTAGAGTCGGCTTTTAAAGCTTATGACAGTTATTACAAAGTTGCAAACACCTCTTTGGCGGCGGCAACCGTCTGTGCGATGTCATTATCGCTGTGCGCAGCACTCACAAAACCGGCTTCGTACAGGGCGGGGGCGATGTAGACGCCACGGTCTAGCAGGCCGTGGAAGAGTTTGTTGAAGCGCGGGCTGTCGGTGGTCATCACTTTGGCATAGTTTTGCGGCAGCTCGTTCATCAAGAAAAAGCCAAACATGCCGCCTTGGCTGTCGCCGCAGAAGGGCACGCCAGCGTCATTGGCAGCTTGCGTCAAACCACTGACAAGATGTTGGGTTTTTCGCCCTAGCTCCTCAAAGAAACCGGGCTTTTGAATCTCTTTCAAAGTCGCCAAGCCGCAAGCGGTGGCCACCGGGTTGCCCGACAAGGTGCCGGCCTGGTAGACCCCGCCCAGCGGCGCCAAGTGCTCCATGATGGCGCGGGAAGCGCCAAAAGCCGCCAACGGCATACCGCCGCCTATGACTTTACCCAGCACGGTGATGTCGGGTTTGATACCCAGCACCGCCTGAGCGCTGCCCAGCGCCACACGGCAGCCGGACATGACTTCGTCAAACACCAGCAGCGCACCGTATTCGGTGCACAATTCGCGGCAACGGGTGGCAAAAGCGGGGCTGGCGCGGACGAAGTTCATGTTGCCGGCGATGGGCTCTATCATCACGCAGGCCAGCGCTTTGCCGTGCAGGGCAAAGGCTTCTTCCAGTTGGGCGATGTTGTTGAACTCTAATACCAAGGTGTCTTTCACCACATCTGCCGGCACGCCAGAGCTGGTGGGGTGGCCAAAGGTGGCCAAGCCTGAGCCGGCTTTGACCAAGAGCGAGTCGGCGTGGCCGTGGTAGCAGCCTTCAAACTTGATGAATTTGACGCGCCCGGTCGCACCGCGAGCCAATCGGATAGCGCTCATGGCGGCTTCTGTGCCAGAGCTGACGAGGCGCACCATCTCCATGGCGGGTACGAGTTTGATGATTTCTTCAGCCAGCTCGACCTCACGTTCTGTCGGCGCACCGAAAGAAAATCCGTCCAAAGCGGCTTTTTGCACCGCTTGCAGCACGGCAGGGTGGCCATGACCCAGAATCATCGGGCCCCAGGAGCCGATGTAATCTATATATTGCTGGCCGTTGGCGTCCCAGAAGTAGGCGCCCTGGGCGCGGCTGACAAAGCGGGGCGTGCCGCCAACGGCTTTAAATGCGCGAACGGGAGAGTTGACCCCGCCGGGGATACTGCGCTTGGCGCGCTCGAACAATGTGACATTGTTGTCTTGGACGACTGCGCTGTGTAGGCTTTTTGTTGTATGCATGGTTCGAATTTTCAAAGAGGGAAGCGTAAAACGGTGCTTTTGTAGTCGATAACCCGTAGTAATCAAGGTAACAAGCTGGATATTTGTCGGATTAAGCCGACACCTAAATGTTGGAAAGTGTAATTCAGGGTCATTGCCGTCCTACAATGGGTTCAATTCTAATCTTTGCAAGAAGGTGAAGCTGGTGGTGACTGATTCTAAAACTTGGTTGTGTTTGATTTGTGGTTGGTTGTATGAAGAAAAGTTGGGTTCGCCTGATGATGGTATTCCACCAGGCACACCTTGGGCGCAAGTGCCTATGAATTGGACCTGCCCAGAATGTGGTGCTCGCAAAGAAGATTTTGAGATGGTTGAGATTTAATAAAGTCTTGGAGAAATACCATGGTCGCATCTGGCACAGCATTGAAAATACGGGTCATTGACGATAGCAATACGGTGCGGAAAAGCCGCAGAAATATTTGACAAAGCCCTTTGTGAAAGACGCCCTGCTGCAATCGGTGCAGTATTTTGCGGGCAACAAAGCGGCTTAACGTCTACAAATTGATAAGTAATTAGAGATCAAGATGGCGATTCATAAAGTACTCGTTGTGGACGACGCCAAAACGGAGTTGATGTTCATTTCTGATCTATTACAAAAAAATGGGTTTGAGGTCGCCACTGCCGATGGCGGCGAGCAAGCCATGCAATGCCTTGCAGCGCAAAAGCCGGATTTGATTTTGATGGATATCGTGATGCCTGGGAAGAATGGCTTCCAGCTTGCCAGGTCTATCAACCGTGACCCTTTGGATGCGAGTGTGCCCATTATTTTTTGCAGCAGCAAAGACCAAGAAACTGACAAGTTGTGGGGCATGCGTCAAGGCGCGAAAGATGACATCACCAAACCCTTTAATTTTGAAGCGTTGGTTGCCAAAATAAGAGCGCAGGGGTGCACGACATGAGCTGGCGCGATCAGAGGCGCGTTTCGTGACGCTCAATAGCGCACTTGACGTCAATTGCGCACTTTTTGTGGATCGACTCGATGGATTGCGCAGTACCGTGTCTTTCAGCGGATCGCAAGACCCCGCGCCGGGATCGCCCGAGTTTTATGGGCATGTCTATGCAGACGCGAATGGCATGCTATGGCAGGAAATTAACCTGCAAGTTTTAGCCCAACAACATAGTTTTTTAAATATCAACGCTTAAAGATTTCTCTGAATGGTCAACGCATGTCCGAATTAAACTTATTTCAAAATTTTTTTTCTCGGAAAGCTAAATCATCAATAGAAGAAGATGTATCCTTAGCCAGTTCTGAGTCAACGCGGACATTGATGGAAGGTGAACCTTTTGTCGACAGTGTTACGTTTCAAGAGCCAATGCCCGCTTCACCAGCAGGAGTTGAACCCATGCAACGCGATGCCTTGCTGGGGACTGACAGCGCGGCGCCCACGGGCGAGCTTTTGTATATTCCTGTGTTGGGTAAGCGAACGTTAGCTGCGCACCAGCAAATATTGGCAGCTTTGCTGTTGCTTTCATTGGTTGTTCTGGCCATAGCTACTTTTTTTGCGCTGTCGCAGACTGAAAAAGTATCGCAGCAATTGTCTGCCACTGGACAAGCGTTGATGCAGTCCCAGCGGCTGGCGAAGTCTGTTTCCCAGGCGATTGCGGGCGCGCCACAAGCATTCCCAGATGTTAAAGACAGTTTCGAAGTTCTTTCGCGTTCTGTGCGTGCATTAAAAGCGGGTGATGAGAAAATGCGCATCGAGGCGGTGCCTGCAGAAGCCCAAGTGGGTGCCGCGCTGCGCACCATCAGCCGTCAATCGTCTGATTTACTGGAGATCGCTGAAACAGTTTCATCCTTGAAGCTTCAACAAAATGCGGCACCGACTGAGATCTCTGCGGCTGGCCAATTGGTGATGTTGACGCAGCGTATCGGTAAATCTGCCAATGAGTTTTTGACCATGGAAGGTGTTAACCCTGAGGCGGTTTTCTTATTAGGCAAAGATTTGAATTCATTCAAAGAAATTACACATGGTTTGCAATCTGGCAGCGCTGAGCTGAGACTTGCAGGCACGAAAGACGTACAAACTTTGGAGCGACTCGATGCTTTAACCAAACTGTATGAGCAAACTCGGGTTCAAGTGGGTGCGATTTTGGGAAATTTGCAGGGTATTGTTTCTGCGCATGAAGCGCAGGTTTCCATTCTGTCTGACAGCGAGCCGATGCGCCGTAACCTGGAAGAGTTGCAAACTAAATTGTCTGGCGATTCTGGTCTGAGTCCAGCTTCGATTTTGGCATGGGTCAAGGCGATTCAAACCGATACACAAGATGCTGTCGCTGCGATGGAGCGATCCACGCAGGGTGTGGTTGAAGGGGCAAAGCTGTCGGATACGGCAGGTACGGTTTTGATTGAAATTGACAGAGTGTCACGTCGATTGTCTGAGCTGATTGAACAAATTTCAAAAGCGACATCAGCTGAAGCGACATCAGCTGAAGCGGCGTCGGCAAATTTGGTTGCAGATAACATTCAGCATATTTTTGCTGTTACTGAGCAGACTGGCGAGGGAACGCGAGCAACCTCACAACAGGTTCGTGAGCTTTCCCAAATGGCTAATGAATTACGTGAGTCGTTGTCTCGATTTAAAATTGCTTAAAACTGAATGAATCATTAATTCATCGCTACAATAATATTTTAAATTTATGCAACTTGTTGATTCGCAAACCATGCCAGAGCAAGATTTAATTGTTAAGGATCTTGGCCCACTGTCTTGGGTCATGGAGGAGTTGCGTAAATCTTTCGACGTTTCGATCAAAGGCCTCGAACGGTTTTTATTGGAGACGAATGCAACGCAGTCTGATTTATCGGCATTCGATGCCGGGCAATTACGACATGCTAAGCGCCATTTTCACCAAGTTTTTGCTGCATTGAAAGTATTGCAAATTGATGAGGCTGCCATCCTTGCGGACGCCATGGAGACAGTTGCCGGTAAATTTGTACAAAGGCCTGAAATGGTGACGGAGGATGCGATCCGGAAACTGGAGCATGCAAGCTTTGCGGTGCTTGAATATTTGGAGTCGTTACTTGCACACAAAAATGTTTCCTCCATGGGTTTGTTTGTTCAATATCGCGATATCAAGGGTCTTGCTGGTTTTGATCATGTTCACCCCGCAGATTTATGGGTCAGGCAGCCCTTCCAGTGGTTGCAGCCCGAGATGCTTGCGATTCGTTCCTTGGACTATTCGCCTTCTGTAAGAGGCGAGATCGATTCCGCTTTGCTCAAAATTATGCAGTCTGCCGATACAACGGCTGCACATGATCTTAGCCAGCTAAGTTTGAGCCTTGCGCAGACACAAACCAATGGCAAAGCGAGCACATTTTGGAAAATTTGTGCAGCCTTTTTCGAAGCGATCGCACAAAAACTAATACCTGTTGATATCTACGCCAAAAGAACGGCGGCAGGTATTGTGGTTCACTACAATAATTTAAAGCATGGTGATTGGGTTTTTTCAGACAAATTCATGCACAACATGTTGTTTTTGTGTGGGCAAGCAAAAATAGAAAAAATGGAGAGTTCCCCATCGTTGTTTGTGGTGCAAAAAACTTGGGCACTCATGGATGAGCAAGCTGTAAATTATGAAATCAGCCAGTTTAGGCGTTTTGATCCAGCAGTATTGGCTTTGTCAAAAAAACGAATCGTAGTTGCGAAAGAGTTATGGGCTGCCCTGGCTGGCGGCGATATTCAAAAGATTCGAAGTACGGCTGAACAATTTAAACTGGTTTCAGAGTCGTTGACCAAGCGGTATCCTTCGAGTGGCACATTGGCTGCAGCATTGACCAATGTTTCTGATTTGATTGTTGTTACGAAACAAGCGCCTAGTGCCGAGCTTGCCATGGAGGTTGCAACCGCGATGTTGTACCTCGAAGCCGTGTTTGAGGGTTGGGGTTCAGATGATTCAGAAGTGGCGTTGCGCGCTGCAAAATTGGCGCAACGAATTGAGAGCGTGAGCAGTGGTGGACAAGCCGAAACTGTGGAACCTTGGATTGAGGAGCTTTATCGCCGGGTGAGTGATCGAGAGTCAATGGGTGGCGTTGTTGGCGAGTTGCGGATTTGTTTAACCGATATCGAAAAATCTATAGATCAATATTTTCGCGCACCATCATTACCTCTGGTATTGCAATCCGTGCCAGAAAAACTGCGACAGATGCGGGGAATTTTCTCGGTGCTAGGTCTAGATGAGGCTAGTGCCGCTGTGATGAGCATGCGTGATCATGTTGAAGAGTTCAGGTTGCCAAACTTTGATTTTGAGCATGAACGAGTTTCTGGAGGGGTGGATAAACTCGGAAATAATTTAGGTGCTCTAGGTTTTTTAATCGACATGCTGAACTACCAGCCTGCGTTGGTGAAAAAACTTTTTGTATTTGACGCAAAAGTTGGTGCACTCAATCCATTAATGGGTCGTGTCAAGCAAACAGTTGAAAATTTTGCGCCAGCCGAATTGGCGGAGCCTGTAGAAGAGAAAATAGTAGAGCCGGTTCTAGAAGCCGTTGTAGATAATGCAATGCGCATCGAGGGTCGCTTGGATTTGGCGAATCTAATAGGAAGCAACACGAACGAGAAACCAGTGTTAGCTGGTTTGCGAAAAATTGAAACTGATGATGAGGCATTGCTTGACGCTTTAGAAAGTTTCGAATCGCTTGAGCTATCAACTGCTGTGGCGCAACCGCAAGAAATTACAGCTGCTGAGAGCACAGTTTCTGCCGAAGACACCGTCGTTGAATCGTTGAAGACTGTCGATTTGATTGATCCTGATAACACTACAAATGACCCAGGGGTGCTGCCGCTCAATGACAACGCATCAGTGAATAGAATTGATGAAGTCAACATAAAAGAAATCCTACAGACGGTAGCTTCACCTACGGTTTCTCAACTCGTTGAAAGTGAAAGTGAAAGTGAAGATAAAGATCAGTTTAAAGTTATTGGTGCCTTGAAAATTGGCATCCCACTTTACAACGTGTATCTAAATGAGGCAGATGAATGGTCCAGATGTTTGGTGACTGAACTGGATGAGTGGGCCATTGAATTTCACAAACCACTCAGCATTTCAACGGTTAATTTTGCACACTCTTTAGCCGGCAGCTCAGCCACAGTTGGGTTTTTTCAACTGTCTAGCTTGGCAAAACAATTAGAGTCTGCGTTAGATAAAGTGTTTCAGCATAAAAATGGCACTGAAACTGAAGCGGTCATATTTGCCCAAGTTGCAGAAGAATGCCGTCGACTGCTTCATCAGTTCGCAGCGGGCTTTTTAAAGGAACCCAAAGTAAGTGTAGTCGCTCGATTGGAGAGCCTGAAATTCATGCCAACACATTTGCCTGAGAGCAATATTGTGGCATTGCCGTTGAAGACCGTGATTTCCCAAGCGAACCAAGCGAGCCAAGCTAGCCAAGCTAGCCAATCGATCGTCGTGAATATCAGTGCTCGTGCTCGATTGATGGATAGCAGGAAAAATGTTAAAGAATCAATTCAAAATCATCAGACTCAAAAGCGCATCAATGATGATGACATTGAATTGGTCGATTCGCTTGATCCCGATTTGTTTCCTATTTTTGAGGAAGAAGCACGTGAACTTCTGTCGCGGATAGGCAGTTCTTTGCGTCAATGGGTATCGAATCGTGACGATTTCAGTGCGCGTTCTGAAATTTTGCGGACGCTTCATACGCTCAAGGGCAGCGCAAGGCTCGCTGGTGCGATGCGATTAGGTGAGTTATCTCATCGCATGGAGTCTGAGATTGAATCCATGGGCTCAGAAAAGTTGAGTCATGAATCAATTGAACCTTTGCAGTCTAGGCTGGATTCGCTACAAAATAACTTTGAAAATATTAGCAAACCTTCAGACAGCTTGAGTGTTGTCCAGGAACACAATGAAAACGAAAATTCAACACGTCCTGAGATCGTCACTGAGCAGAAAAATACGCACGCTGATACCGTTTCGCCAACCGTGTTAGGTACTCAGAATGCAAAAACCGCAGTAAAACCTCCCGCTACCAGTGTTTTGACGTCTGAAAACGCGAATCTAGACAGTCAGTAAGAGTCCGAGCTCGTTTATTAGATCGCCTCGTGAATCAAGCGGGTGAAGTGATGCTGACGCGTACAAGGATTGAGTCGGAGTTAGGACATGGTAATGTCGTGCTAGCGCCAGTTGCGGCAGAGCAGCTAACACCGTGATCTGGCAATGGAATTGGGCGTTAATGCTTATTTGGGCAAACCCTATTCGGAAGAAGGTTTGCTCACGGTGTTGCGTCAACATACCGCTAAAAAACCAAGTGAATCTGAAAAAGTATGGATGTAAAACGTAAAGAAAGTCATTGAACAGCTTCAACTGGTTTTTAATGACTTTTTAACGACTGCATATCGAAGCAATGTCTTTTCTCTAGCCTGCGCGTGGTCAACAATGGGATGCGGATAGTTGACCCCAAGGACGACATTGGCAGCCTGCAAATCTACAGGCTTGGCATTCCAGGGTTCATGAATGGTCGCGTTTGGCAGCTTGCTTAACTGCGGCAAATACTTGCGAATAAATTTCCCCTCTGCATCAAATTTTTCACTTTGACTCGTCGGGTTAAAAATTCTGAAGTAGGGTTGCGCATCGCAACCACTTGAACTTGCCCACTGCCAGCCACCATTGTTGGCTGATTGATCAAAGTCATTGAGCTGGTCAGCAAAATAGCGTTCACCCCAGCGCCAGTCGATGCCTAAGTCTTTGACTAAAAAACTGGCAACCACCATACGCAGACGGTTGTGCATATAGCCGGTTTGGTTGATCTGTGCCATGGCTGCATCTACCAAAGGGTAGCCGGTTCGCCCTTCGCACCAGGCCTTAAACAGTTTCTCTGCTTGTGCACCATGTTCCCATTTGATGGCGTCGTATTCAGGCTTGAATGCACCAGTAGCTGCGTGCGGGAAGTTGCTCAGGATTTGAAAATAAAAATCCCGCCAGATCAATTCACTCAGCCAAACAGCTGCGCCTTGGCTGCCCACCAAGGTGCGTTGATGCGCTGTAGCCGCTAATTTGCGAATAGAGACTGTGCCAAAGCGCAAATGTACGCCTAAATAGCTCGGACCTTTGACCGCTGGGAAGTCTCGCGTCGCGTGGTAGTCATCCATGCGGTCAAAAAAATCTTCGAACAGCGCCCGCCCGCCTGTCATGCCTGTTGGAATTTTGAGTTTGGCTAAATTAGTTGCCTCAAAATCTATCTCGGCAAGCGTTGGCACAGAAAGTCCATGTACAACGGGTCGTTCCGCCAAAGCACCCATGTATTTTTCAACAGGGTACGGTTTTAAGTAGAACGGGGTTAGCTTTTTGAGGCATGCATTTTTATACGGCGTGAACACGCCATAGGGCTTGCCCATTTGCGTGAGCACCTCGGTGCGCTCAAAAATGACATGGTCTTTGAAGGTGTGAAAGGCAATGCCTGAGTCAGCTAATTTTCCAAGTACCAGCGCATCACGGTGAACCGCCAGTGGCTCGTAGTCGTGGTTGGTAAAAACGGCTTGCACAGCCAAGTCTTGTGCCAGTTTAGGGATTTCATCACTCGCCCAAGCATGCCGAACGATCAAGCCAGCCTGTTCTTTCTTCGCAAGTAGACGAATAGATCCATCCAGCTCGACCAAAGACGCACGAATAAACTCAACTCTGCGATCAGATCGTGGCAGTGAGTCTAAAATTTCTTTGTCGAAGATAAAAACGCAATGCACGGTTTTGCAGCTTTTCAGAGCGTGGTACAGCGCCGCATTGTCATCTGTTCGTAGATCGCGTCTGAACCACATTAAACCTGTGTTGAATTCTTTAGCCATGTTCTGTCGTCTCTGTTCCCGTTAAAATGTAGTCATGTCAGCTGATTTTGCACCAATTAACCTAACGCATCATTTCTTGATCGCCATGCCCGGTCTTGCAGACTCTGGCTTTACCAAATCTGTCGTTTATTTGTGTGAACACAGCGAACGCGGCGCTTTGGGCTTGATCATCAACAAACCCAGCGAATTGAGCCTGCAGCACTTGTTTGACAAGGTTGATCTGCCGATGCAGCGTCAAGATTTGACCAATACCCCGGTTTTCCAAGGCGGCCCGCTGTATACAGAGCGCGGCTTTGTGCTGCATGAAACCATGCACGGCACACCTTCTGCGGGTGACAAGCCTTCTAGAGAATCCGTTTATGCTTCAAGCATGACGATTCCTGGTGGTTTAGAAATGACCACCTCACGTGATGTACTCGAAGCCATCTCCGCAGGCGCAGGCCCTAGCCGCGTGTTGGTTTCCTTGGGTTATTCGTCTTGGGGTGAAGGGCAGCTCGAAGCTGAGTTGGCCGACAACAGCTGGTTGACCGTCGCTGCCGACACTGCCGTAATTTTCGACACCCCCAGTGAAAAACGCTACGACCACGCGCTGAAATTACTCGGCGTTGAGGCTTGGATGCTGTCTCCAGTGGCAGGTCGTGCATGAGTGCTATGCCAGCTCAAACCCCACAAGTTCAAGTTCCTACCCAATATCAGTCATTTTTAGCTTTTGATTTTGGCATCAAACGCACTGGCGTAGCCGTGGGCAACCGTTTGATGCGCACCGCACAAGGTTTAGCCACCATCAAGGCGGAAGGCGATGCCCGCTGGCCGCTGATAGCAGCCCGCATCAAAGAATGGCAGCCTGATGCGATTGTTATCGGCGTTCCCTACTACCAAGACGGTGCCTCGCACGACAATACCCGCAGAGCGCAAAAATTTGGCCGACAATTGCATGCCCGTTTTGCCTTGCCCGTGTTTGAGGTGGATGAACGCTACAGCACCACTGCGGCCATAGAAATGGGCGCCAAAGACCCAGATGCCGGCGCAGCCTGTATCATCCTAGAGCAGTTTTTAAGGAGTTTGTCTTGATGTCACCCCACAGCCCCGCTACGGGCACCTTGATGCTAGATGCCGAAGCTCTCTATAAAGAGCTTCTGCGCTACGTTCAACAAAGCATCACACCGACAACTCAGCTGGTCGGTATCACCTCCGGCGGCGCTTGGTTGGTCGAGCGTTTGCAGCAAGATTTGAAGTGTTCACAGCCCTTTGGCACCATTTCATCCAGCATGCACCGCGACGACTTCTCACAGCGTGGCATGAGTTCAGGCGGTCAAACCGTCTTGCCTTTTGACGTGACCGGTGCTGATATTTTGCTGTTTGACGATGTGCTCTACACCGGCCGCACCATACGCGCCGTGGTCAACGAGTTGTTTGACTACGGCCGCCCGCAGCGCGTGCAGCTCGCTGTGTTGGTGGACAGGGGAGGGCGTGAGTTGCCCATCCACGCCGAATTTGCCGCTGCCAGACTTGTTTTACCGGCCAACCAATCTTTAGCTTTGGCACGCAGCGAATCGGGTAACTTCAGCTTTGAAGTCCAAACCAAAGTAGCTCCTGAAGCGTAAACGTCAGCAGCATAAAAACACCTAAAACAGACACAGCATGCTCTACAAAAGAAATCCCCAGCTCAACAAGCACGGCGAGTTGATCCACCTGCTGTCGATTGAAGGCCTGCCCAAAGCGACCTTGACGCATATTTTGGACACGGCGGCCAACTTCGTCTCGGTCAACGACCGCGAGGTCAAAAAAGTCCCGCTGCTGCGCGGTAAAAGCGTTTTCAACCTGTTTTTTGAAAACTCCACCCGCACCCGCACGACGTTTGAGATCGCCGCCAAACGCCTGAGCGCCGACGTCATCAACCTCGACATCGCCCGCTCCTCCGCCTCCAAAGGCGAGTCGCTTTTGGACACCATCGCCAATTTGAGCGCCATGGCCGCCGACATTTTCGTCGTGCGCCACGGCGAATCTGGTGCGCCGTATTTGATCGCCCAGCACGTCGCCCCCCACGTCCACGTCGTCAACGCCGGTGATGGCAGGCATTCGCACCCGACGCAGGGCTTGCTGGACATGTTCACCATCCGGCATTACAAAAAAGACTTTTCCAACCTCACCGTTGCTATCGTGGGCGATGTGCTGCATTCCCGCGTCGCACGCTCGGATATCCATGCCTTGACGACCCTGGGCTGCGCCGAAGTGCGCGTGGTCGGCCCCAAAACCTTGGTGCCCAGCGACATGGCGCAGATGGGTGTGCGCGTCTGCCACACGCTGGAAGAGGGCATCAAAGATTGTGACGTCGTCATCACCCTGCGCCTGCAGAATGAGCGCATGGCGGGCGCGCTGCTGCCGAGCAGCCAGGAATTCTTCAAAAGCTACGGCCTCACGCCTGAAAAACTGCAGCTCGCCAAGCCCGACGCCATCGTCATGCACCCCGGCCCGATCAACCGGGGCGTGGAGATAGCCTCCGCCGTGGTGGACGGCCAGCAAAGCGTGATCTTGCCGCAGGTGACCTTTGGCATCGCGGTGCGCATGGCGGTGATGAGCATCGTGGCCGGGAATGATGCTTAAATGACGCCTAAAAGCAGCCTAAAACAGAAAAATTAAAGCGACTATGAAAACCCTCATTAAAAACGGCCGCGTCATCAACCCCGCCACAGGTTTCGATGAAATATGCGACCTGGCCGTCGCAGCTTCTAAAGTGGTAGCTATTAAAAATATAGCGTCCGACTTTGTTCCGAATAAAACGATCGACGCCACAGGCTGCATCGTCGCCCCCGGTCTGGTCGATTTGGCCGCCCGCCTGCGCGAGCCCGGCTACGAGCACGCCGGCATGCTGCAAAGCGAGCTGGCCGCTGCCGTCGCCGGCGGCGTGACCAGCCTGGTCTGCATGCCCGACACCGACCCCGTGCTGGACGAGCCCGGTTTGGTTGAAATGCTCAAATTCCGCGCTGAAAAGCTGCACCAATCGCATGTGTTCCCGCTCGGTGCGTTGACGGTCAACCTCCAGGGCGAGGTGTTGACGGAGATGGTCGGCTTGGCCGAGGCTGGCTGCGTGGGTTTCAGCCAAGCCGAAGTGCCCTTGGCCAACACCCAAGTGCTGCAGCGCGCCCTGCAATACGCCAGCACCTTTGGCTACACCGTGTGGCTGCGTCCGCAGGACATGCATTTGGGCAAGGGCGTGGCTGCCAGTGGCGCTTTGGCGACGCGTATGGGTTTGAGTGGCATTCCCGTGGCGGCCGAAACGATTGCTTTGCACACCATTTTTGAGTTGATGAAGGCCACCACCGGTTCGCGCGTCCATATTTGCCGCATCAGCAGTGCGGCGGGTGTGGCTTTGGTGCGACAAGCCAAGGCTGACGGCTTGCAGGTCAGTTGCGATGTCAGCATCAATTCTCTGCACCTGACGGACACCGATTTAGGCTACTACGACAGCCGCGCCCGCTTGAACCCGCCGCTGCGCCAACAACGCGACCGCGACGCCCTGCGCGCCGCATTGGCGGACGGCACGATTGACGCGCTGGTGTCTGACCACACGCCCGTCAGCGACGACGCCAAAACCTTGCCTTTTGCGGAAGCCGAAGCCGGCGCGACCGGTTTGGAGCTATTGTTGAGCTTGGCTTTGAAATGGCAGTCAGAAGCTACAGACAAATCACTGACGTTGGCCAAAGCTTTAGCCACCTTAACCAGCCAACCGGCTAAAGTCTTGGCGGCGAATGTCTTGGTGGCGAATGTACCCCTTGCCAACGCCAGCCTGGGCCCAGTGGGCCAATTGGTGGTAGGTGGAACAGCAGATATTTGCATTTTTGACCCGAAAGCGATGTGGATGGTGGCAGACGACACCCTGCGCAGCCAAGGCAAGCACACCCCTTTTTCGGGCTACGAACTGCCGGGCCAAGTGGTTGCCACGCTGGTGGCTGGGCATGTGGCTTTTGAAAGGTAATGCGATACCTTGCAGCCATCGTCAAGCTGGCCAAGGTCGTCGCGCACCTGTTGCATGGTTTGCTGGTCGTTTACGTCATCTTCCCCAAGCTCACGCAACCTCAAAAAAACAAGCGAATTGAGGTTTGGGCCGGCGCACTACTTGCCAAACTTGCTATTAAATTCATAGTAAATGGCAGGCCGCCTAAAGCTGGTCCGGTGCTGTTGGCGTCAAACCACATTTCTTGGCTGGACATTTTGGTCATCCACGCCGCAGGGCATTGCCGCTTTGTCAGTAAGTCAGACATCAAACACTGGCCGGTATTGGGCACACTCACCACAGCTGGTGGCACGCTGTACATTGAGCGCGAGTCCAGACGCGATGCCAAGCGCGTCGTCCACCACATGTGTGAGGCGCTGACCGATGGCGATATCGTCGCCGTGTTCCCCGAGGGCACGACCGGCAACGGCGTCGATTTGCTGCCTTTTCACGCCAATTTGCTGCAAGCCGCCATCGCCATCGATGCACCGGTACAACCCATTGCGCTGTCGTTCATCGACTTGGCCACCGGCAAAACCAGCCAAGCCGCCAGCTTTGTGGGCGATGAAACCTTGGTCGGCTCGCTGTGGAGCACCTTGAAATCTTGTAACTTAGCCGCGGTTGCCACCTATGGCGTTCCACAATGGGCCCATGGCAGAGACCGCCGCACTTGGGCGGCAGATTTGCGCACGGAAATTGCTTCATTGAAAGCGTATTCTACAAATCCCCGTTCGCCCTGAGCTTGTC
>CANKRG010000008.1 GCA_947485165.1 Comamonadaceae bacterium | reverse complement strand
GCGCGTCGGCAAGCTCGTGTTGAACGACCCGCGTGCGTTTGCCAACCTGCCCATCAGCGTGCTGGCGGATCGCGCCCATGTGAGCAAGCCCACCGTCGTGCGGTTTTGCCGCAGCATGGGCTATGACGGTTTGTCGGATTTCAAACTCAAGCTCGCCGGCAGCGTCAACGAAGGCGTGCCCTTCATCCACCGCAGCGTGGATGCCGACGACAAAACCGGCGACGTGATGGTGAAAGTCATCGACAACACGGTTGCCGCCTTTTTGAAATACCGCAACGACGCCATCACAGGCGCGATAGAAAAAGCCGTCGTCACCTTGGCGGAAACACATGCAACCGGTAGGCGCATTGAGTTTTATGGTGCTGGCAACTCGGGCATCGTGGCGCAAGACGCGCAGCATAAATTTTTCAGGCTGGGCTTGAACACCATCGCCTACAGCGACGGCCACATGCAAGTCATGAGTGCGTCCATGCTGGGTGCGGGTGATTGCGTGGTGATTATTTCCAACTCGGGCAGAACCCGCGATTTGATGGACGCCTGCGACATTGCGCGCAAAAATGGGGTCACCACGATTGTGATCACCACCAGTGGCTCACCCTTGGCCTCTGCCGGGAATATTCACTTAGCGGCAGACCATCCAGAGGGTTTTGACAAGTACAGCCCCATGGTGTCGCGCTTGATGCATTTGCTGGTCATCGACATTTTGGCGACCTGCGTTGCGCTGCGCATTGGTGGCGCCAAGTTGCAGCCGATGCTGCAAGGCATGAAAAACAACTTGCGCAGCAAACGCTACGCTTAGGCTACGCTTGAAGCACTTTATTGCTTCACTAGATTAGCGTTCAATTTCTCGCCAAAAAACACCTTGCTGTAAGCCGCTGCTGTTTGCGTTTTGGTGTTGTCGCTATCGGTCATGAGGCCTACGCTGATTAAATTACCTGGCACTTCGCCAAAGGCTTTTTCAAAGTCCGCGCGTATATGGCGTTGGTAATCTAGCCACTGACGCAGGTTTTTAGCACCAGACTCCACCACCACGCTGCGGATTCTGTCGGTTCGCGGGTTGATCACCACGCTGCCTGCCGGGCGCTTGTTGCACCACACGTACATCAAGGTGGCGTAAGGCAAGGGCTCACCCGTCATCATTTGTGCCAGCTCAGACAGCATGGCATTTTTGGCTGAAAATGTGCGCTTATCGCCTTCAAAAACCAACACAATGCGCACCGGCGAATCATCAAAATCACGCTCAGCCAGGTCTGCGCCTTCAATCAACCGTGGTACTTGCCAAGAAAAACTAACGTCATCCAGGTTGGCAGCAGGAATATTCACCTCTTTACGCATCATGCTGGCAGATGTGCCGGCTTTGGCCGTTAGCGTTTCCCGCCCATCTTTTCGAACAACATCATAAACCGTTGCGGTTTTGCCCGGCAACGTGAAATGCCGCCATCCTGCGAAGACATGTGTTTCAACGCTACGGGTTTCTACATGAGACGCAAGAGCTGGATTAACTTCTGTTTTCAACCATGCCTCTTGTGAAACATGGCTACACGCCAGCAAATTCATAGCCATAGCAACAGCTGCCCACCGCAAAGCATATTTCATCAACATTGTTGGTCTCCGTGATTTGATTCTTTTTAAGCCTGCATACAGCTTGTCGCGCTTAACGGTCTCGCTTAACGGTCTCACTAAAACGCAAAAACCCGCTGCACAAAAGTACAGCGGGTTTTAAACTTTTAATCCTCAGCTAGCTAGACGCTAGCGTTGAATTTAGAAGCTGTGACCAACCAACACGCGGAATGTGTTTGCAGATGCTGCGCCAGCAGTTTTCCATGAAGCGTAACCTGTGCTCACGTTGGTACGCTTGCTCAAGTTGTACTGTGCACCAACGGTGTAGCCAGTTTTTGTCACGCCTTGCTTAACGTTCTTCTCGTACACCACGCCAACTGTCGTTGCGCCGAACGGTGCAGAAATGCCAGCTGTAGTGTTCTTGTTAGTTGAACCATCTGTGTATTTCAATGAAGAGTAGCCCAAACCAACTTTAGCCATACCGAGGTTGTAGTTACCAGAAACGCGGAAACGGTTCTGGGCACTCGTGGCACTGTTTGCGACTTGGAGATTATATGAAGTCACGTCAGCACGTGCAGAGATAGGGCCAGCGCCGTATGTCAAGTTAGCCGTGATGGATGGCTGACCGCCATTCGCGCCAGTTGTACCGTATCCAAGGCCAGTAGCAGCACCAGTTGTACCACGGTCAACGTATGACACACCAGCTGTCAAGCCAGGCGCCAATGCTGCCGTTTGGAAACCGATAGCGTCGATGTTAGCGTTAGCGGCGTGGACTTTACCGTCCAAACCGATCACTGGCGCACCTGCGTAAGCACGTGACAAGCCGTCGTCAGACTCAACTGAGCCCATTGTGATGGTACCGAAACCACCAGCCAATGACAAAGAAGCGTCTTCGCCTGTACCAGCGCCGTCACGCATCATGCCACCGAGAGACACTTTAGCAGTAGCTTTCAAGCCGCCGCCTAGGTCTTCTGTAGCTACCAATGCGATAGCAGCTGTATCGGTACCGATACCAGCAGTGCGAACGCCAGCAGCAGTAGTTGCTGACTGGTAACCGAAAGCGTATGAACCGCTCAAAGTTGCGGATTGTGCGAATGCTGCGCCAGAAGCTGCAACAACGGCGAGAGCCAATAGTGTCTTTTTCATTTAAAAATTCTCCAAGGTTAAACAATGGGCTCCGGTCTGTTGTGTGATTTTCATCACGCCACCAGAAGCCCGGGCCAACCTCCTTTCGGGAAGCTGATGCTATTGAACCAGAGCTACGACTGCTGCGCAAAGCATTTGCTAGAAAAAGTCGTATTTTTCACAAAAAACGTTGTTCGTTTGCCACAACTATCCAGCTTAGCGGTAACATGCCATCTATGAACACCTTGATTCCTGTGATTGATGCCGCACTGCGCACCTTGTTTGCCCAGCCACGCGCATCGCGCCCTTGCCCGCAGCCTATGGTCTTGGACGAACACCCTGTCGCTTTGACGGCGGCAGAAATAGCGCATGCCGGCGCTTTGATGCGGGTCAACCATGTGGGCGAGGTCTGCGCGCAGGCGCTTTACACCGCAGGCGCTTGGGCAACCAACCATGCGACAACCAAAGCACATTTTTTAGCCGCCGCCAAAGAAGAAACCGACCATTTGGCGTGGACGCAGACCCGTTTGGACGAATTAGGCGCCCGCCCCAGCCTGCTCAACCCGCTGTGGTACGCCGGCGCGTTTGGCCTGGGCTTGATCGCGGGCAAGCTGGGCGATGCGGTGAGCTATGGCTTTGTGGCCGAGACAGAAGCGCAAGTGGAAGCCCATTTGCACAGCCACCTGGGTTTGCTGCCAGCGGGCGACCACGCCTCGCGCGCCATCGTGGCCCAGATGCAGGCCGATGAAGCCCGCCATGGGCAGGAGGCACGTGCATTGGGCGCGATGGATTTACCAGCGCCCGTGAAAGCCCTGATGGCAGCGGCGGCCAAAGTGATGACGAAGACGGCGCATCATATTTGAGGAGCAGACTAGGCAATAAATACAACGGCTATAGGCATATTTGAGCCTATAAATTCACCCTTCAAGCCTCGATTTGCTCAAAACTGGTCGTGATCTCCGCCGTTTTACCCAGCATGATGCTGGCAGAGCAATACTTGTCGTGGCTCATTTTGATGGCGCGCTCTATCGCATTGGCCGCAATGGCTTTGCCCGTCACCGTGAAATGCAGGTTGATTTTGGTGAACACTTTGGGGTCGGTCTCTGCCCGCTCAGAGGAGATTTTCACGCTGCAGCCACGCACATCGAGCCGGCCGCGCTTCAAAATCAGCACCACGTCGTAGGCGGTGCAGCCGCCCGTTCCGGCAAGCAGCAGCTCCATCGGTCTGGCCGCCAGGTTTTGGCCGCCATTTTCGGGTTTGACGGCGTCTGGCGCACCATCCATGTTCAAAATATGGCCGCTGCCAGTTTCAGCCACAAAACCCATGCCTGAGCGCGCGCCGGTGTTTCCGGTCCAACTAACGGTGCATTCCATGCTGTTTTCCCTTTAAGAATTTTAAAATTTGGTGTTAAAAATCACCACATCGTGATTTATCGGCAATTTGTAGCATAAAGACACATAAATTCGAGGGTTTACTCTAAGTTATTTGGTACAAAATGCGCTTTTTTCTGTAAACTTGAGACCAAGCTGGCCATAAAACGAATGACCATTTTATTGCCAGCATCGATTGTCTCCTCCATCCTCTGAAAAGATGGATTAAGCCCCAAGTTGCAATGAACTTTGCTTCTCGGGGCTTTTTTTTCGGGGCTTTTTTTTGCTCGGGGCTTTTTTTGTGCTCACTACTTTGCTCGGTTTATCATTGCAGCATGAGCAAGACACATTCCTCCGCACCTGCCACGGCACTAAGCCCGCAAGATTACCTGAAAAAAACCCTCAACGCCCGCGTTTATGACGTCGCGATTGTGACCCCCCTGCAAATCGCCAAAAACCTGAGCCAACGCCTGGGCAACACCGTGCTGCTCAAGCGCGAAGACCAGCAAGAAGTGCACAGCTTCAAGCTGCGCGGCGCCTACAACAAAATGGCGCATTTGAGCCCGGCGCAGCTGAAAAAAGGCGTGCTCTGCGCCTCGGCCGGCAACCATGCGCAAGGCGTGGCACTCTCCGCCTCCAAAATGGGCGTTCGCGCGGTCATCGTCATGCCCATCACCACGCCGCAGCTCAAAATTGATGCGGTCAAAGGCTTTGGCGGAGAAGTCGTGCTGTTTGGCGAAAGTTATTCTGATGCGTACAGCCATGCCGTGCAGCTTGAGAAAAAACTGGGCTTGAGTTTCGTACACCCTTTTGATGACGCGGATGTGATAGCCGGCCAAGGCACGGTGGCGATGGAGATGCTGCAGCAGCTGCAAACGCAGAATCTGAACGATTTGGACGCGGTTTTCGTCGCCATAGGCGGCGGCGGGCTGATTTCGGGCGTGGCGAACTACATCAAAGCGGTGAACCCGGCGATCAAGGTCATCGGCGTGCAGATGAACGACTCGAACGCGATGATCCAGTCCGTCAAAGCCAACCAGCGCGTCGCCCTGCCCGATGTCGGCCTGTTTTCCGATGGTACGGCGGTGAAACTGGTGGGGGAAGAGACTTTCCGCGTGGTCAACTCCGGCCTGGTGGACGATTACGTCGAAGTCAACACCGACGCCGTGTGCGCCGCCATCAAAGACATTTTTACCGACACCCGCAGCATCGTCGAGCCTGCTGGCGCATTGGCTGTAGCGGCGATCAAGCAGTACGTGGCAAAACACAAATCAAAAGGCAAAACCTTTGCGGCGATTGTGTGCGGCGCCAACATGAATTTCGACCGCCTGCGTTTCGTCGCCGAGCGTGCCGAAGTCGGCGAAGAACGCGAGGCGCTGTTTGCGGTGACCATTCCCGAAGAGCGCGGCAGCTTCAAGCGCTTTTGTGAGCTGCTCGGTACGCTGCCGGCAGGTGGTGAATTTACCACTAAAAAAATAGCGGCTAAGACAATAAATACGCCGGCTACAGCCAAAAATGGCATTCAAATAACCCCTTCCCAACGGAATATCACGGAATTCATCTACCGCATCAGCGACGCCCACAAAGCGCATGTGTTTGTGGGTTTAACGACCACGGTGAAGGGCGAGAGCGTCAAAGTCGCCCAAACCTTGAGTAAAAACGGCTTCAAAGCACTGGATTTGACGCATGACGACCTGGCGCGCGACCACATTCGCCACATGGTGGGTGGGCATTCTTTGCTCGCGAAAGATGAGCGTCTGCTGCGTTTTGAGTTCCCCGAGCGGCCAGGTGCATTGATGAAGTTCCTCAGCGCCATGCGCCCGGGCTGGAACATCAGCCTGTTCCACTACCGCAACCAGGGCGCAGACTATGGGCGTATTTTGGTGGGACTACAGGTGCCAGCAGCTGAAAACAAGGCCTTTGATGCTTTTTTGAAGACGCTGGGCTACCCGCATGTGGAAGAGACGAACAACCCGGTGTACAAGCTGTTTTTGAAGAGCTAGCCGCCCGACTCCAAACCAAACGCCGCATTCTTATCCTGCCCCAGCGTCGCCACCATTTGCGGCAAGGCCAACGCCAATGCGGGTTTCAGGGTGAAGGGCGGGTTGATGATGAACATGCCGCTGGCGGGGAGGCCGGGGCGGACGGTTTCGCCTTCGGCATCGGTGGTTAGTTTGCTGGATTTGACCGTTAACGTGGCGTGCAGCCAGCTTTTACCCAATTTGGTTGCCAAGGTTTTGAGCCGTTTCGGCAAATCATGCGCTTCTGGGCGCGGGATGATGGGGTACCAAACGGCGTAGGTGCCGGTGGCGAAGCGCACCATGGCGTCGGACACCATGGCCAGCACACGGGCGTAGTCGTCTTTCATCTCGTAGCTGGGGTCGCACAGCACCAGCGCGCGGCGCGCGGGGGGTGGTAAAAACTTTTTCACGCCTTCAAAACCGTCTTGCGCCAACACGGCGATTTTGCGGCCGGCGTTGAGCTGGGCGATGTTGTCTGCCAGGGTGCGGGCGTCCGTCGGGTGCAGCTCAAACAATTTCAGCTTGTCGTGCTCACGCAGGAGCTGTTGAATGATGAACGGTGAGCCTGGGTAGACGCGGTGGCTGCCGGTTTTGTTGAACTCGGCAACCGCAGACAGGTAGTTTTGCAACAACGGTGCCAAGGGCGCTGGAGCGATAGTTTTAGCGCTTTTTGCTACGTTTTTTGTAGCTACTGAGGCAGTAGATACACCGGCCAGAACCTCTTTTTTAGGTGTATTTTTGGCTGCGTTTTGAATTTGACTTTGCACCAGCTTTTTATAGCCTTCGACCGATTCGCCGCTGGTTTGGGCGTAGTCACCGTCTAAACGGTAGAGCCCCGCGCCGGCGTGGGTGTCTACCACCATCAAAGCGGCGTCTTTTTCGAGCATGTGGTTGAGGATGGCAATCAAGGTGGCGTGTTTGAGCACGTCCGCATGGTTGCCGGCGTGGAAGGCGTGGCGATAACTGAACATAGGGGTGAATGGTAACGCTTTATGTGACCCCGAGGCGACTTAATCACTCAGACCTAGGGCGAATGTGGGTTTCGATCAGGATCGGCTACCAAAAATAGCCGACCCTACCCGCACCATGGTGCTACCGGCTTGAATGGCGGGCTCAAGATCGGCGCTCATGCCTATCGACAAGGTATCCAATCCAAAATTCAGCGCATTTAAGTGCTTAAATATGGTTCTAGCCGGCGTATATATTGACTGAGTTGCACTATTATTTATAGTATTTTCAACGTCGTTCGGCGTTGTATGTGCAAGCAAGTCAGGTATCGCCATGATGCCCCGCAGCTGCAAGCGCGGCAATTTGGCAATCTCTTGCGCTAAAGCCAACACCTCGTCGGGTGCGATGCCAGATTTGCTGCGGCTGCCATCAATGTTGACCTGAATGCACACTTGCAGGCGTTTGGCATCTGCGGGGCGTTGCTCGTTCAAACGCTGGGCAATTTTCAAGCGGTCTACCGTATGCACCCAGTCAAAGTGTTGCGCCACCAAACGGGTTTTGTTGCTTTGCACGGGGCCAATGCAGTGCCATTGCAGGCCATATTGGGCGGCTTCTTCGGCTAAAGCGGCAATTTTTTCTACCCCTTCGGCAATGTAGTTTTCACCAAAGTCGCGCTGCCCAGCGGCTATGGCAGCTTTGATGGCATCCGGCGGCACTGTTTTGCTCACCGCCAAAAGCGTCACCCCATCACTATTTCTACCTGCTTTGTGGCAACTAAGTTGAATCCGCTGGCGCACGGCGGCTATATTTTTCTCAATGTTGGTCATAATTAACTATAAATGTTTTTGAGGGTACATTGGGCATGGATATCACACAACTGTTGGCTTTCAGTGTTACAAACAAGGCGTCGGACTTGCATTTGTCTGCTGGCTTGCCGCCTATGATTCGCGTGCATGGCGACGTGCGGCGCCTGAATGTTGAGCCGCTTGACCACAAAGAAGTCTATGCCATGGTGTATGACATCATGAACGATGGTCAGCGCAAGCGCTATGAAGAGTTTTTAGAGATCGACTTTTCGTTTGAAATCGAAGGTTTGGCACGCTTTCGAGTGAATGCGTTTAACCACAACCGTGGCGCAGGTGCGGTGTTTCGGACGATTCCTTCTGTCATTTTGACGTTGGAGCAGCTCAATGCGCCCAAGATTTTTGCCGAACTGGCCATGAAGCCACGTGGTTTGGTGCTGGTCACGGGTCCTACGGGTTCTGGCAAGTCAACCACGCTGGCTGCCATGGTGGACCACCTCAACGACAACGAGCATGGTCATATTTTGACGGTGGAAGACCCGATTGAGTTTGTGCATGTTTCCAAAAAATGCCTGATCAACCAGCGCGAAGTAGGGTCCCACACCCAAAGTTTTGCTGCCGCGCTGAAATCTGCCTTGCGTGAAGACCCGGACGCCATTTTGGTCGGCGAGATGCGCGATTTGGAAACGATTCGTCTGGCGATGACTGCGGCTGAAACCGGCCATTTGGTCTTCGGTACGCTGCACACGTCGAGCGCAGCGAAAACGATTGACCGGATTATTGACGTTTTCCCTGCTGAAGAAAAAGAAATGGTGCGCGCCATGCTGTCTGAATCGTTGCAAGCTGTGATTGCGCAAACGCTGTGCAAAACCAAAGACGGTTCAGGCCGCGTGGCGGCGCATGAGATCATGATTGGCACCAGTGCGATTCGGAATTTGATTCGCGAAGGCAAAGTGGCGCAGATGTACTCGACCATCCAAACCGGCAACAGCGTGGGTATGCAAACCTTGGATCAAAACTTAACAGAGATGGTGAAGCGCAATTTGATTACCAACGCTGAAGCGCGTGGCAAAGCCAAAACGCCAGAAAATTTTCCTGCTTAATTCAAATTAAAACTCTTGAATCAAACGAACTAACTTCATTAGGAAATAATCATGGAACGCGAACAAGCCAGTAAATTCATCAACGACTTGCTGCGGTTGATGGTTTCCCGCAACAGCAGCGATTTGTTCATCACCTGCGACTTTCCACCGGCTATCAAGGTGGACGGCATGGTGACCAAGTTGTCCACGCAAGCCTTGTCGGCCAAGCACACCCTGGCACTGACGCGCGCGATCATGAACGACCAGCAAATTGCGGAATTCGAGCGCACCAAAGAGTGCAATTTTGCGATATCGCCGACTGACATTGGCCGTTTTCGGGTCAGTGCGTTTATGCAGCAAGGCCATGTGGGCATGGTGTTGCGTACCATTCCAGCGGTTATTCCCACCGTGGATAGTTTGGGCGTGCCGCAAATTCTCAAAGAAGTGGCGATGTCTAAGCGCGGCTTGTGCATCTTGGTAGGTGCCACGGGTTCAGGTAAATCGACCACCATGGCCGCCATGATTGACTGGCGCAATGAGCACAGCTATGGCCATATCGTCAGCATTGAAGACCCGATTGAGTTTGTGCATCCGCACAAAAACTGCGTTGTCACGCAACGTGAGATCGGCACAGATACCGAGAGCTGGGGCGCAGCGCTGAAAAATTCACTGCGGCAAGCGCCTGATGTGATTTTGATGGGCGAGATTCGCGACCGTGAGACGATGGAGCATGCCATTGCTTTTGCAGAAACAGGTCACCTGTGCTTGGCCACTTTGCATGCCAACAGTGCGAACCAAGCCATGGATCGGATTATCAACTTTTTCCCAGAAGAACGCCGTACACAATTGCTGATGGACTTGTCGCTCAATTTGCGCGCCTTTGTCTCGCAGCGTTTGGTTGCCAAAGAAGATGGCAAAGGCCGAACCGCCGCGATTGAGATCATGCTGAATACACCGCTGATTTCCGACTTGATTTTCAAAGGTGACGTCACCGAAATCAAAGAAATCATGAAGAAAAGCCGTAACTTGGGCATGCAAACTTTCGACCAAGCCCTGTTTGACGCCTACGAGTCGTTCACGATTTCGTATGAGGATGCGTTGCGCAATGCGGATTCCGTGAACGATTTACGCTTGCAAATCAAGCTGTCTAGCGAACGCGGCAAAAACAAAAACTTGGCTGAGGGCACTGAGCACTTTAGGGTGGTTTAAAGAACCACTTACCAGCAAAATCTTACAGGATTGTGCCGCCTTATTTCTGTTTGGCCTCTTCTTCGCTGATGAACTCAAAACTGCGCACAACTTTCACAACACCACTCACGCCGCGTGCGATGTCAGTGCCACGATCTGCTTCCCGCTGGGTAACGCGTCCCATCAAGTAAACCACACCGCGCTCTGTCACCACTTTAAACGCGCTTGATGGCAGGTCTTTGTCTTCAAACAGGCGGACTTTAACCAGACTTGTGATCAATGCGTCGTTAGAACGCTCTTTTAAAGTTGAGGTGCTGGTCGCGATGGTCAGCTCATTAACGACTGCTTTCACGTTTTCAACCTGAAAAACCAACTGTTCAGCTGCCAGCTTATCGCTGTTGCCAGCTACTTCGCCAGTCAAAAGTACGCGGCCGTTGTAGCTTGTGACGCTGAAATTACCGCGTTCACCGAATTTTTCTTTGAGGCGATTGGCTGAGCGAATTTCTATGCCTTCGTCATTGAGTTGCGCGCCAGATGTACGACGGTCAGTAGCAACCATCACGCTGCCAGCCATCACGCCACCAACAACCAAAGCGGCACAACCGCCCAAGCTGCCAATGACGCTGGCAAGAACGAGCGTTTTAACGATGGCTGACGAAGATTTTTGAAATTTATCAAACATAGTCATGCGGACTCCTTTTCACCCAATAATTGTTGATCCACCCCATCGCACAAACAGTGCAAGGCTAAAAGGTGCACTTCTTGAATACGCGCGGTTCTGTCGTGCGGCACACAAATATGCACATCGGTTTCACGCAGAGCCGCCATCATTTTTCCGCCGCCTTTGCCGGTCAGGGCAATCACAGTCATGTCGCGCTCATGCGCCGCTTCTATGGCTTTTAAGACATTGCTAGAGTTACCACTGGTGGTGATGGCGATCAAAACGTCGCCCGCTTGCCCGAGTGCTCGCACTTGCTTGGCGTAGATCACGCTGAAATCATAATCATTGGCGATGGCGGTGATGATGGAGCTGTCGGTGGTCAACGCCAAGGCGGCTAGCTCAGGCCGTTCACGCTCGTAACGCCCGACAAATTTAGCCGCAAAATGCTGCGCATCCGCCGCCGACCCGCCATTGCCGCAGGCTAACACCTTGCCGCCGCTGGTGACGCAGGACAGCAAAGCCTGTACCGCCTCTGCAATGGGTTTGCTCAGCACTTGTGCAGACTGGTATTTCAAGTCGGCGCTGTCTATGAAGTTTTGTTCTATGCGTTGCTCTAACATGTGAGCAATGATAACCCGTGTTACAAATGCCCATGTGTCTGGTCCTTCAATTAATGTTACGGGGTGTCACGGTGCTTCGAAAGCGGCTTTGAGCCAAGTGATGTTGTTTTCAACGAGTACGACATCAAAGCGGCATGCGGGGAGGCGGGGAAGTTTCATCAAATAGTATTTGGCAGCAAAAATGATGCGATTGCGTTTGGTCGCACTGATGCTGGCTGCAGCGCCACCAAACAATGCCCCTGCGCGTTGTCGCACCTCTACGAAAACCAAGGTGCCGTCTGAATCTCGCATAATCAAGTCAATTTCACCGCCGCCTCGGCCGGGTGTTCGATAATTGCGTTGTAATAGCTTCAAACCTGCCGCCTGCAAATGTGCCAAGGCCGCATCTTCAGCGGCATCGCCTTTAGATTTGGTCGTGGTGGATGCTGAGGCTTTCATGACAAAGCAAAATATAAAAGATTAAATACATTGATGGACACATCGCAAACTTTAACACTGAACGCACAATGGAGCGGTTGTTTAACTGCCGCCCAAGACGCCGCAGGCAAACAAAGTTATCCCGCCGCCACACTGTACGTTGTCGCCACACCAATTGGCAATTTGGCTGACATTTCTTTGCGTGCTTTGCATGTGCTGAATATGGTCGATGCCATCGCTTGTGAAGACACGCGCCACACACAGCCACTTTTACGCACCTACGGCATCAACGTGGGCAATAACTTGGGGGGTAAAAAACCCATGCTCGCCGTGCATCAACACAATGAGCTTGAAGCCACTGAGCAAATTATTCTTCGCTTGGAACGCGGCGAACGCATTGCTTTCGTCAGCGATGCCGGTACGCCTGGCGTGAGCGACCCTGGCTCAAAGCTCGTCGCGGGCGTGCGCGCTGCGGGCTATCGCGTTGTACCCTTGCCTGGCGCGAGTAGCGTTACCACGCTGTTGAGCGTGGCGGGCATCACGCAGAGCGACCATTTCACGTTCATGGGGTTTTTACCCACGAAAGCGATGGAGCGCGATGCTGCTGTGTTGCAGCTCCAAGCTATGCCAAGTTCAATCGTGCTTTTAGAAGCGCCTCATCGGATTGAAGTGGTGGCGAAAGCGCTAGGAGTTTTAGGTGCTCGACACATCACCATTGGCCGTGAACTGACCAAGCAATTCGAAGAAATTGCCACGTTTGCCACCCATGAATTCACGGCTTGGTTGCAACAAGACAGCAACCGTCTGCGTGGCGAGTTTGTGCTGGTGTTGCATCCGCTTGTCACCGCCGCCGAGCATGAGGATGCACCTCGCGTTTTGAAGCTGCTGCTGGCTGAATTACCTCTGAAAACCGCCGTCAAACTCGCATCTGACATCACGGGCGCACCACGCAATGCGCTTTACGAAGCGGCATTGCGCTTAAAAGACGCCTAAAAGCCGTTTGCAGATTTTGTCTGCTAAGGAACACCTGCATAAGTCCGTTCGCATTGCACTGCGAACGGACTTATGCAGGTGTTCCCTAGAGGTGTCGCGGAGTAGCCAGCACGGCTACCTTGCAGACCCACCCGTTCATAGTTACAAGTTCTATTTAAACAGCACCGTCACGAGCCATAAACTGATTGCTGGGAAAAACAGCAACAGCACAACGCGCAGAGCATCCCAAGCCAAGAACGGGAACACGCCTTTGTAGGTTTCGCTCATGGGCACATCACGGGCAAGGTTGTTGACGACATAAACGTTGAGCCCCACTGGCGGGGCTATCAAACCAATACCAACGGTCATCAGCACCAAAATACCGAACCAAATCGCTTTCATGTCTTTTTCCAAGCCCCATAGCTCCAACCCCATGATGGCTGGAAAAATCACCGGAATGGTCAACAGCAGCATCGACAGCTCGTCCATCACGCAGCCCAACACTACGTACAAGACCAAGACAGCGCTAACAACTAAGAGCGGTGAAATTGGTAAATGCGTCACCCAGTCTGCTATGCGCGCTGGCATTTCGGTCAGCGCCAGCGAAGCATTCATCATGTCTGCGCCCAAGAAAATCATGAAAACCATGGCGCTGGTTTCGGCAGATGCCACCAACGCCCGCTTGATGCCCTCGCGACCTAGTTCACGCCGCGCCAAGCCGACAGCAAAGGTGAGCAAAGCGCCGATAGCCGCTCCCTCAGTCGGCGAGAATATGCCACCATAGATGCCGCCGAAGACGGTCACAAAAATCATCATGATAGGCCAAATAGTTACCAAAGCCTTGCCCCGCTGTGCCCAGCCCACGCGCGCACTCGGTGTAGCAAACTCAGGACGAACCCGGCAATACAGCGCAATCACCACGACATAACCCAGCATCGCCAAAATACCCGGCACCATGGCGGCGGCGAAGAGTTTGGCAATATTTTGTTCAGTCAAGATGGCATACACCACCAATGGCACAGACGGCGGAATCAAAATACCCAGCGTGCCGCCTGCAGCCAACGTAGCGGTTGACAAGCGACCATGGTAGCCGTTGGCCTTCATCTCAGGGTAGGCCACTTGCGTGATGGTGGCGGATGTAGCAACCGATGAGCCACACACCGCGCCAAATGCTGCCGCACTCATGATGGCGGCCATGGCCAAACCACCGCGAATATGCCCGACAAAGGCCGCCGCTGCACGAAACAAATCACGGCTCAAGCCACCTTGCGTGGCAAACTGCCCCATGAGCAAAAACAGCGGGATGACACTGAGCTCATAAACAGTCAAACGCGCCACTGCGCTGCCTTTGAGCAGATTAAGCATCGCTACGTCACCGCTGATAGTCATGTAGCCCAGTGCACCAGGGATGAACATGGCCGCAGCAATCGGCACGCGCACGGCCATCAGCATCAGCATACCGCCAAACATCAACAGACCAATGAGTGTGGACGTCATGACGGCTCTCCTTGGGCATCATTGTCAGCATCTACAAGCGCTTGATCCGTCAAACGCATCCACGCTTGCACCAAAGCAACCAAGCCGCCTAACGCCAAACCGGGTGCCAAAGACGCATATGCCCACCACATGGGCAAACCGAGGATCATGGAGCTTTCTTGCGCCTCACGCACAGCTAGTGCGCCTGCGCCCGTGCGCCATGCTAGTAGCAAGCACATCAGCGCCACCAAAACTGCGCCTATCGCGTCTAAAAAACCTTGTTTTTTGGTAGAAAGATTTTGCGTGAAGAAGTCCACAATAATATTGGCGCCGCGCAACTGACACCACGGTATACACAAGGAGATGGACAGCGCAATGCCCAACTGCGTCAGCTCAATATCGCCCTGGATAGGCGATTTAAAAAACGCCCTGCCCACCACACTGACAGTCGTCATCACACCGACTGCCAATGCGATGGCCGAGCCGACCACCGCAAACCACCATGTCAGTGGCCGCAACACGTTCAACATAAAAAACTTATTTGTGGCGCTTATTTACGGTGCTCATTTACGATGCTTGACCAACAAATCGCGCGCATCTTGCAGCATTTGCTTGCCAGCTAAGCCACGCTTGTCCATATCAGCCACCCACTCGTCGTTCAAAGGAGCTGAGGCTTTGATCCAGTTGTCCGTCTCAGCCAGCGAGAGCGTCATGATGGTGTTGCCACGGTCAGCAGCGGCCTTACGACCCACCGTTTGACTTTCATCCCAGATTTTGCCGATTTGGCGGGACAAACCAGCGCCGCTGTTGTTGTCGATGACTTTTTTCAGATCAGCCGGCAGTGCGTCGTATTTGGCTTGGTTCATGGCAAAGATAAAACCTGCGCTGTAGAGTGCGGGGCGCGAAGGGTCAGTTTGCGTGTGAAATTTGGTCATTTCATGCAGCTTGAAAGCAGGAATGACTTCCCATGGAAGCGCAAAACCATCAATCGTGCCTTTTGACAACGCGTCCGCCACACCCGTGACCGGCATGCCTACAGGCGTAGCACCCAGTTTGGCCAAGAGTTTGTTGGTCTGGCGGGTCGGGGCACGCATCTTCAGGCCTTTGAAGTCGTCCAATGTTTTGACTTGCTTGGCACTGGTGTGGATATAGCCTTCGTCATGAACCCACGTAGCCAAAATTTTGGTGCCCGGAAACTCCTTAAGACCGTGCTTTTGCAGGTACTCCCATGCAGCTGAACCGCCGGCTTCAGCAGAATTTGTCATGAAGGGCAATTCAAACACTTCCATCGCGGGGAAGCGACCCGCCGTGTAGCCTGGCAGGGTGATGGTGAGGTCGTCTACACCGTCTTTAACGCGGTCAACCAGTTGCGGGGGCGTGCCACCGCCAGACATGGCGTGCAGCATTTGGCATTTGATGCGGTTATTCGACTCTGCGGCTACTTTGTCGCACCAAGGCGCAATCACACGGGTAGGCGCCATCGCGGCAGCCGGCCAGATGTGGTGGAATTTGAGGGTCACCTCTTGCGCCATGGCGGCACTTGCCATGATTGACAGGGTAGCAACTGAAACTGCTTTGGCTAAGGTATTAAATTTCATAATATTGTCTCCTAGGGTTGATAAAAGTAAGTGTAGTTACATTCGAAGCATAAGGTATTGGTATTTACATCAATCTGGGGCAATCTAGTTAGTCCGCGCGGTAGGCAGAATCCAGCGTGATTTCCCCTAAGACCCGTGACACGCAGACGCAAATGCGTTTGTTGCTGGCCTTTTCTTCATCGCTTAAAAACACATCGCGGTGGTCGATGTCGCCATCGACGGACAACACATCCATCGCGCACAATCCGCATTCACCACGTCGGCAGTCGTACATGGTTTGCACGTCCGCCAGTTCTAGCTCGTCCAACAGGCCATGGTCTGCTGGAACGATGATGTCTAAGTTGTGGCGCGGAATTTTGACCCTGAATGCCTGCGGCGCAAAGCGCCCGCTGCTGCCAAAGGTTTCATATCGCAAATCAGCCAACGGTCGCCCTGCTTGTGTCCACGCTTTGCGAGCCGCGTCCAGCATGGGTAGAGGACCACATAGATACATCAAGGCTTTTGGGGGCAACTTCGCAAGTTCAGCATCAAAGTCGATAAATTCGCCTTTTTCGGCGATGGCTGACTTTAAATGGTCTTTTAAAACGCTTTGAAGCGGCTCAAGATACGCCAATTCAGCAAGCGATCTGGCACCGAACAACATGCGCACAGGTGCATCGCGCTTTGCCAATACTTGCGCCATGCCCACCAAAGGCGTGACGCCAATGCCGCCTGCAACCAGCAAATATGCAGGCGCTGTCAAATCTAGCGCAAAGTGGTTTTGCGGCTCAGATATGCGCAATCGGTCACCCACGGCCAGCTGCCACATGGCCTTGGACCCACCCCGACCCTCGTCCAAACGCTTGACGGCAATGCGGTAAAACTCACCATCGGGTTGTCCAATCAGCGAATACGAACGTGTATGCGGTCTAGAAGTTACCCCTTGGCTGACTAAAACTTGCATCTGCAAATGCCCGCCAGGTTGATGCAGCCATGCACCTTGCACTGGTTTGAGTGTGATTTCGCGCACTGTTGGCGTCACATCGCGCAGGGCATGCACGCGCGCTTCGGTCCAACTTTGTGCAGATATCATGGTTAATAGTTACTTTTGAATGATTTTGTGCAATTTTGTACGATTTTTTCGTCTTTTAGCTTCTTTTACGAATCAAACTGACGCCAGGCAACTGGTTCAGCGTCTGGCTTTGCACCACCTCGCGCAGGTTGCGCTGGGCGATGCGGGAATGCTCGCGCATCAAACTTTCAGCACGCGTACCTTCGCGTCTATCAATCGCATCCAGCACCTGCCAGTGCTGGTCTTGCGCCACAACCAACATGTCGCGCGCTTTGGGGCTGTTGGCTTGCACGACGACAAAGCCTGAAGGCGATGCAAAGGGCAAGCTGCAAACGCGCTCCAACTCCTTGGCAATCACGCTGCTGCCCGACAATTCGCTCAACAGGGCGTGAAATTGCTCGTTCAGCTTCACATAGCTGGCAAATGCCTCGTCGTCCAAGGCAGATTCGCTCAAAACAGCGTCAATCGCTTGCAAACACTGCCGCGCTTCGTTCAGCACCACAGGCGCTGCGCCACGCTCAGCCGCCAATCGCGCAGACAAGCCTTCCAGCGTGCCGCGCAGCTCAATCGCTTCAGCGACGTCGCGCTCAGAAAAGGTCTTCACCGCATAGCCGCCATTAGGCAAAGCATCCAGCAAACCCTCTTGCTCCAGCCGCACCAGCGCCGCCCGAATAGGGGTGCGCGAAAAGCCCAATTTTTCAACGATGGACAATTCCGCGATACGCGCGCCCGCTGGCAATTCGCCCGCCAGAATCATTTCACGCAGTTGTAACTGCGCCCTGAGCTGAACACTTTGCTGGATGCTTTGTTGTTCGCCAGCGTTGTCTTTTATAGTGTCAAATTTACCCATAGCTGACGTATTTATTACCTGAAGTGCTGCTATATTTATAGCATTATTCGCGTTGCTTTTATCGACGTGTTTTGACATTTTGTGTGCCCGGTTTAGGCGCTTAGGCGAACAGGAATCACTTGCTTAGCAGGCGTCTCTTTGGCAATCAGCCGGTCTATCAAGCGCCGCGCCCACATCGAGCCGGCGTCGATGTTGAGGTTGTAAAAAGCGTGGTCTGGGTGGTCGTTCATGGCTTGCTGCTGCGCTTCCAAGACATGCTCGTCTTCGCGGAAAATATTGGCCACACCTTCACGCAGCTCATGGGTTAAACGCTGTTCGCTCGTACAGTAATTTCGTGCAAAAGCCCAAAAATACAGGCAGGTGGTGTCGGTTTCTGGGGTGATGGTGTTCAGCACGAAGCCGTTCACGCCCTTGCTACGGTCGCCCGTGCGGCTGTCGCCCATGTTGCCACCAACAGGCACCGCACCACTGCCCGTTTCGGCCACGCCCACATCGATATTCACCGTGCAAGGCGCTTCAAAGTTGATGATTTGCCAGCGGTCTACCTTGCCTGCATAACCACGTGAATGCTTGATTTGCCCTGCCCAAAACGGCGGGGCGTCTATGTTTTCCATCCAACGCGTCACCGTGGCCGTGCGGTCGCCGTGGGTGGCGACAAAGGGCGCTTCGGCCACGGCGCGCTGTCCAATGCTGGCGCTATGGACAAAGGTTTCATGCGTCAAATCCATCAAATTGTCGACCACCAAGCGGTAGTCGCAATTGACACGAATCATTTTGCCGTCACCCGCCCACTGGGCATCGTCGTTCCAATGCATATCAGGAACGAGAGCGGGGTCGGCTTTGGCGGGGTCGCCCGGCCACAGCCACACAAAACGGTGTTTTTCGACGACGGGGAAGCTCCGCACGCAGGCCGAAGGGTTCAGCGTTTCTTGGCTGGGCATGTGGGTGCAGCGGCCTTGCGCGTTGTACACCAAGCCGTGGTAGCCGCAGGTGACTTCATCACCTTCTAAATGCCCCAAAGACAGCGGCATCAACCGGTGCCAGCAAGCGTCTTCCAAAGCCGCGACCGTGCCATCCAGCTTGCGAAACATCACGATTTTTTGCTTGCAAACGGTGCGCGCCACCAGCGTGCGACCGAGCTCGACATCGTAGGCGGCAGCGTACCAAGCGTTGAGGGGGAAAGTTGGTTTTTCGGCTTTCATGCATTTTCATTGTATACATAAATGATGGATATGGCTTAATTTTTGTCAATTTTTGCATTTTTATGGCTTTATTGTATTTTTAAATCTTTATGAATATGCTCTATGATGATGTTTTGCTGTTTCAATGCTGTTAAATACCAAGGAGATTTTCATGGCTCACCTTCCCCCTCATCTACCCGCACACTACGACCACGTTGGCAGCTTTTTACGCCCCAAATTTTTGCTTGAAGCACGCGAACAAAAAGCCAAGGGCAGCATCACCGCTGAACAATTGCGTCTTGTGGAAGACAAAGCGATTGCTGAAATCGTGAAGTTTCAAGAAGATGTGGGCCTGAAAAGCGTCACCGACGGCGAGTTTCGCCGCACTTACTTTCATTTAGACTTTTTAGAGCAGCTTGGCGGCGTGAAGGTCGGTGAAGTCACCATTGGCATAGGCGCAGACGGCAAAGAGCATTTGATGCCACCGGCCATCCACGTGGTCGACAAAGTGACCCACGCCAAGCAAATTCAATTGGCAGATTACAACTTCCTCAAATCCCAAGTCAGCGCTGGCCACCGCGCCAAAGTAACCATTCCGTCACCCACCATGCTGCACTTTCGCGGTGGTCGCGCGGGCATCAGCCGCACGGCTTACCCTGAGTTAGAACCTGATTTTTATACTGACGTTGCCAAAGCGTATGGTGACGAGTTGCGCTCACTCAGTGCTGCGGGTTGCGATTACGTGCAAATGGACGACACGAATTTGGCGTATTTGTGCGATGTCAACATGCGCGAAGCGGCCAAAAATCGGGGCGATGACCCCAACGAATTGGCCCACCGCTACGCCAAGTTCATCAACCTCGTGGTCGCGCAAAAACCAGCTGGCATGACGCTGGCCATGCACCTGTGCCGTGGCAACTTCAAAAGCACGCACGCGGCATCTGGCAACTACGAGCCGGTGGCAGAAGCTTTGCTCAAAGAAATGAACATCGACGCGTATTTCATGGAATACGACGACGACCGCAGCGGCGACTTCAAACCCCTGCGCTACTTGCCCAAAGGCAAAACCGTCGTTTTAGGCTTGGTCACCACCAAGTTTGGCGCGATGGAGGACAAAGATGCTTTGAAACGC
Source organism: Comamonadaceae bacterium (assembly GCA_947485165.1). Classification (GTDB taxonomy): domain Bacteria; phylum Pseudomonadota; class Gammaproteobacteria; order Burkholderiales; family Burkholderiaceae_C; genus Aalborgiella. Next base: position 33,207 of record CANKRG010000008.1, on the reverse strand, counting down.
CGCATCGACGAAGCCGCCCGCTACGCCCCGATGGAGCAACTCGCCCTGTCGCCACAATGCGGCTTCAGCAGCACGGTGCACGGCAACGACATCGCCGTAGAAGCACAGCGCGCCAAATTGCGATTGGTGATTGAAACGGCACAAGAGGTTTGGGGTTAAATGACGCGTATTTTTGACTAAAATACGCCTATAGTCCGCGTATTTACTACCTAATTTGCTATTTAATTTGTAGCATTTTAGCCGTAAATACGCCGTACCAAATTAAATTTCAGTTCAATTTGGATTCAATTTAGATTCAATTTTTTCGGTTCACCAACAACATCCCGACTGCCACGCAAACCAAACCCAGGATCAACGGCAACGTCAAGGCTTCACCCAGCCACAAACTGCCAACCAACAAGGCACTCAACGGCGTCAAAAATACAAACCCTGATATTTTGGTCGCCGGATAGCGCCCCAGCATCCACATCCAAGCCAAATAACTGATGAATGCACCGACGATGGTTTGAATCAACATCGACGATATGGCGAAACCACTCCATGTGTGCTGCCAGCGCTCGCCCACGGCCCATGAAACGAAGGTCAGAAGCACCGCGCTGATGGCGATTTGGTAAAAAAGCAGCTTTTCAGCACTTAATTTGGCCAAGATGCTGGTACGAATGACCACCGTGGTCAGCCCCCAGCCTAATCCGGCGGCCAGAGCCAACACATCACCCACCCAGTGCCCTGGCAGCGTGCTGCTAAAGCCATCAAACATCGCCAGCGCCACACCGCAAAAAGCCAACATCAAACCCAGCCACTGCCATTTGCCCATTTTTTCAGATGGCACCCATAGCGGCACAAGTACCGCGACCCAAAACGGTGAGGTGTACAAAAAAACCGTGAGCCGCGAAGCACTGGTGTACTGCAGCCCCATGTAGATAAAGGCAAATTCAACGGAAAACAACACGCCCGCGATAACACCAGGCTTCAAGCTGCCGTCACGCCCCCACAACGGAATATTCCGCCACTTGCACCACAGCATGAGCAAGGCTGTCGCACCGATAAACCGCAAACTGGCTTGAAAGAAAGGCGGCAATTCTGCCAAGGTCGCTTTGATCAGCACTTGCTGCACCCCCCAAAACAGGCAGCAAACCAGCAGCAGCGATACCGCAATACCGTCTAAATGTGTTTTGCGCTCAACCATTTTCGCCATGTTGTATGTTCAAAACGTCTAACACGCTGCTTAAATTCGCCCCGGTGAAGCTGGGCTTGGGCCCCAGCGTCTCATGCGGCAAGCCTTGACGATTGACCCATAGCGTTTGAAAGCCATGCCAAGTAGCGCCCAAGGCATCCCAAGCATTGCTAGAAACAAACAAGATGTCTTCATTCTGCACAGGGAAATACTGGGTCACCAAGGCATAGCTGCTCGGGCTTGTTTTGAATTGTTTAATCTCATCCACAGAAATCACGTGATCCAACAGGCTTTTCATGCCCGCACTTGTCACTGCAGAATCAAGCATATCAGGGTTGCCATTTGACAAAATGGCGGTCGCCAATCCTTTTGCTTTGAGCACTTCTAAAACAGCTAGATTTTCCGGAAACGCCGTCAGATGCGCATATTGCCCCATCAAAGTGTCTTCGTTTTCCGTGGTCAATTCAAGCTTGAGACGCGCCAGGCTGTAGCGCAAGGAAAGACGTGTTAGCTCCCAAAACGGCAGGTAATGGCGGCTGCCAGCGGGATTGTGCGGGTCAGACAAACTGATCAAGCGCGTGTATTCAATTTGCTTGTCACGCCACAGCATTGAAATGGCTGCGCCTTGGCTCGGGTACAAACGCTCAGCCAATGCACCTATGGCGTACACATCAAACAAGGTGCCATAGGCATCAAAAACAACTACTTTGATCATATTATTTACTTTTTATTCATTGAGGAACTGCGCAAGCTTACTGCTGCCAGTGGTTATCATAGCCTTTGTTGTTTCATTTTCTGGCGTGCTTTGCACGGCATAGATTTAGGAGTTTTGAATGAAAGTTGCTTTGGTTGGGTCGCGTTTTTTTGGCGCCAGCGTTTTAGAAGCGCTGCGACAAGTGCAGGGCGTTGATATTTCTTGCGTTGTCACTATTGCAGCTGATGACCGATTGGCCTTGGCCGCACAAAAAGCCGGCATTCCCGTGCATATTTTGGCGAACCCCAAAATGGTGCCGGGTGAAGCCATCGCAGCAGGCACAGACGTCATCATCGCCGCGCACACACATGCACGCATCAGCGACGAGGCCTTGGCCAGATCGCGCCTAGGCGGCGTGGGCTACCACCCATCACTGTTGCCACGCCACCGCGGCATTGCCGCTGTCGAGTGGACGATTTTGAGTGGTGACCCGATAGCCGGCGGCTCGGTCTACCACTTGGCTGACGGCTGGGACAAAGGCGGCATCGCCGCGCAAGACTGGTGTTTTGTGGCGAAGAACGACGATGCCCGTAGCCTGTGGGAGCGCGCTTTAGCGCCCATGGGTTTGAAGCTGTTGTGCGCTGTGGTCGCCCACGCGCGTGATTCTGGCGAGCTGCCAGACTTGCAGCAAGACGAAAGCTTTGCCACCAAAGCACCGATGATTCGCCGCTCGTTGAAGCTTACCGAAGACCCGGCACATGCCACGACCAGCAACAACACCGCTTTGGTCGTCACCGTCATGGGTGCAGACCGCCCTGGTATTGTCAGCCTGCTGTCTGACCGCGCCCACCGATTTGGCGCCAGCTGGGCCGACAGCCGCATGGCGCGCTTGGCGGGTGAATTTGCCGGTATGGTGCAGCTGGATGTACCCCCTGAGAATGCCGATGCCTTGATCACGGCGCTGAAAGACCTGGAATCCACAGGCTTGCGCGTCGTCATCACCAAGAGCGAAGGCCGCGCTGCCGCAACCGGGCTGCGTTTGATGACGCTAGAACTGGTAGGCGGCGATCGCGCCGGCATTGTGAGCAAACTCACCGCCATTTTGACCAACCGCAACATCAGCATCGAACACCTGCACACCGAAGTGGTCAACGCTCAGACCAGCGCTGACAGCAAACCCATGTTCAAAGTCCGTGCCGAAGTGCTGGTGCCGCAAGCCGTCTCTACCGAAGCGTTAAAGCTCGATCTAGACGCTTTGGCGCATGAAATGACGCTGGATATCGCGCTGGGCGGTTAACGAAGAGGTATGGTGATGAAAAATTGGTGCGGCTGGCGGGGATCGAACCCACGACCCTTGGCTTCGGAGGCCAATACTCTATCCACTGAGCTACAGCCGCATCGTGGCTTGTATTGTAGGCGTTAGCTTGCCTGTTTCTGCGGTACTGGGCGCTTGCTCCCTTATAATTGCGGGTTAGTTATCCCTAACTACCCCATTTGCACCTTCGCAGCCTATTTTTTGTAGATTTTTAGAGAACACTATGAGTATCCATCACGAAGAAGACCACACTGGCCCCGTTAAAACGCCTAAGCAATTCGCTCAGATGGCTTTTTTCTCGTTTGTTATCCCTATTTTCATGATCATTGGCTTGGTTTATTACGTCGTTTCAGACGCAAAACCAGCTGGCGACCTGAACGACAAATCTAAAACGACTTTTAGCGGTTTGAGCGACGCCGACCGCGCCCGTGGCGTGGCTGCACGTATTCAAAAAGTTGGCACGATTGAGATCAAAGACGCCAACCGCGCCCTCAAAGCTGGCGCAGAAGTGTTCAAAGCCCAATGTGCAGCTTGCCACACCGCTGGTGTAGCCGGTGCACCCAAGCTTGGCGACGCAGCTGCTTGGGGCGCACGTATCGCGACAGGCTATGAAGCCTTGCTGACATCAGCCCTCAAAGGCAAAGGCGCCATGGGTGCGCAGGGCGGTGGCGATTTTGAAGACACAGAAATTGGTCGCGCCGTGGTTTACATGGCTAACGCTTCTGGCGGCAAATTGGCTGAGCCTAAAGCCCCTGTTGCCGCTGCTGCAGCCGGCGCTGAAGTTGCTGCCGCAGCACCTGCCGCCAAGTAGTTTCTACATTTCCCCTAAGTGGGGAAGCAAAAAGCCGATAAATCTGAGTTTATCGGCTTTTTTTATCGCCAAATATGACTCTAGCCAGCGTACTTATTGCCTAATTAGCTATTAAATATATAGCTAATTAAACTAGCTCTGCAACGCCTTAGGGCTGCGTACATAGCCAAACCGCTTGGGCAAATCTGCCGCTAAGAGCTCTTGTGGCACCCACAGGCCTTGCTCAATGGCGTCTGCCGCGTACAACATGTCGGCGGTGTGGACCAGGCCAAAGCCGGCGGCGGCTTCTAGGTAGAGGCGGCCGTGTTCGTCCATCACGCAGCGCTGCAATCTGGCGGGTTCACCGGTGTGGGCGCTGACTTCAAAGTTGGCGCTTACTCTCCAGACAATCGGCGTGGCCTCTAGCTCGACGTAGACGCGCTGCGGGCCATTTTGGAAGAACCATTGACCCTTGGCGCTGCTCTGCGCGCTGACATCTGTCAAATAATTGCGGTTGATGAAGTCGATCAACTTTTCGTGCTTCAGCATCGAGCCCTTGGCTTGGGTGAACGTACCCTCGGCCTGCACGCGGTCGTCGCGCATGTACCAGTTGCCGCGCGCGTCTAAGCCCAGCCAGCCGTAGCAGTGGGGCACGTTGGGCCATTTGGCCATGGCTTGTTTAACTATCTCATCCATCGATGTCATCCATCTGTAAATTATCGCTTTAAATCTCGTTTTAAGTCGGCAGATTCCTTGCCAGCCAGCCCGATACCGCCTCTGGCATGGCCATCACCTGCGCGGGAAACTTGCCATTTGGGAAGCCGACATGACCGCCCTGCGGCGTGTGCCACAGCGTGACGCTGTTGCTGACTTCAGCGGCTTTGGGCAGTGACCAGGCAGGGATAAACGGGTCGTTCACCGCGTTCAGCGCCAAGGCGGGCAGCGTGATGCGGTGCATGTGCGGCTTGGCGGAGGCGCGCAGCCAGTAGTCTTCGGTGTTTTTGAAGCCATGCACGGGGGCGGTGAAGATGTTGTCGAATTCGTACAAATTACGGCTGGCTTGTAGCGCTTTGGGGTCGAACAAGCCGGGGTTCAGCGCCAGGCGCTCTAGCGCTTTGGGCTTCATGCTGTTTAAAAACATGCGGGTGTAGACCAGGCGGTTGAAGCCTTGGCCAATGGCGACGCCGCTGGCGGCTAAGTCTAAGGGTGAGCAGACTGAGGCGACGGCTTCCACCGTTTGTGCCGCCGTGCTGCCCGCTTCTTGCGCCCAGCGCATCAAGGCGTTGCCACCGAGAGAGATGCCGACGGCCAGCAGCGCACCACCACCGGCCAGCACGTGCGCGGCTTTGAGCTTGGACAGCATCCAGCCGATTTCTTCATAGTCGCCCGAATGGTAGGCACGGGGTGCACGGTTGATCTCGCCACTGCAGCCGCGAAAATGAGGCACAGCGTACGCCCAGCCGCGCTGTTCGGCGACCTTGGCGAAGGCGAGGGCGTAGTGGCTGCTGGATGAACCTTCTAAGCCGTGAAAAAGCACCAGCAGGGGCTGCTTGGGCTTGGGCGCATGCGCTTGGCTGAAGTCAACATCGATGAAGTCATCGTCTGGTGTGGTCCAGCGCTCACGCTGGTAGGGCACAGCGGGGGCTTGCTCAAGCGAACGAGCGCTCACCATGGCGGGCCAGATCGTTTGTAGGTTACCGCCTGGCAACCAATTGGGCGCTACATATTTCATAGCTACTTAGGCAATAAATACGCTGGCTAGAGTCATTTTTTGATACATTTTTTCAAATTTTACACGGATTCAACAAAAACGTCACTTATATCTTCGATTTTAGGGGGGGCAATCCGCCAAGTTTGCGTTCATTTGTGCTAACGTACCATTTTGTGCTTTTTGCATGTACTTCTTTGTTCTATCCTCGAAAGGATTTCCCATGAAACGTTGGTTATTGATTGTTTCTGCGGTTTTGGCGGGGGTGGCGCTTCGGGAAACTGGTATTTGCTAAATCGTCTCAAAAAACGTGTTGCAGCCAGCGAACACCGACACAGCGGCGAAATTCGTATTTGCGTGTAAGCTAGCCTGCCGACCAGCTATTTGTGGCGTCACTTTTGGCACAAGGTATCTATCCGCGCCATCATGCGCCAACGAGCCGTCATGATGCGGCATTTTGAACTCAAAGCCGGTGAGAAAAACCCGAATAAATTGCCCAATACAGCGTTTTTTACCTAGTTATAAAAAATTTACACATAAAAAAACCTCACGATGTGAGGTTTTTTTATTGAGACACCGCTTTTCAGCGGCAGTTTTATTTGTTGTGACGGAACTTGCGCAAGGCCGCAATTTGTGCGGCCATCGCAAACAGCTCAGATTGCGCTTTGGCAATATCGAGTTCACCTTTGGCATTTTTGAGCGCTTCTTCCGCCGCTGCTTTGGCTTCGTTGGCTTTCTCTTCGTCCAAGTCTTTACCGCGAATGGCTGTGTCAGACAACACAGTCACGCAGTTTGGCTGAACTTCGATGATGCCGCCAGCAACGAAAATAAACTCTTCGCTGCCGTCCGCTTTTTCAATACGCACTGAGCCGGCTTTGATGCGCGAAATCAGCGGTGTGTGGCGTGGGTAAATGCCGAGTTCGCCCGCCTCACCCGGCAAAGCCACAAATTTGGCTTCACCAGAGAAGATGGACTCTTCTGCACTGACCACATCAACATGAATAGTGTTCATGAGCTACCTTGTTTTCTTGTTCTATTAAGAAGCGATTTTCTTCGCTTTTTCGAAGGCTTCGTCAATCGTACCGACCATGTAGAAGGCTTGCTCTGGCAGGTGGTCACACTCGCCATTCACAATCATCTTGAAACCACGGATGGTTTCGGCCAATGGCACGTATTTGCCTGGAGAACCAGTAAACACCTCGGCCACGTGGAAAGGCTGGCTCAAAAAACGCTGGATTTTACGGGCACGTGCTACAGCCAGTTTGTCTTCGGGGGCCAAGTCATCCATACCCATGATCGCGATAATGTCGCGCAGTTCGCGGTAACGCTGCAAGGTACCTTGCACCGCACGGGCTGTGTTGTAGTGGTCTTCGCCCACGACGTTAGGAGACAATTGACGGCTGGTGGAATCCAAAGGATCAACCGCTGGGTAGATACCCAAAGAAGCGATGTCACGAGACAACACCACGGTGGAGTCCAAATGCGCAAACGTTGTTGCTGGAGATGGGTCGGTCAAGTCATCCGCAGGCACGTACACGGCTTGGATGGATGTGATAGAACCGACTTTGGTAGAAGTGATACGCTCTTGCAAACGGCCCATTTCTTCAGCCAGTGTTGGCTGGTAGCCCACAGCGGATGGCATACGACCCAACAAGGCAGACACTTCGGTACCGGCCAAAGTGTAGCGGTAGATGTTGTCAACGAAGAACAAAACGTCTTTACCTTCGTCGCGGAAAGATTCGGCAATGGTCAAGCCGGTCAAAGCAACGCGCAAACGGTTGCCTGGTGGCTCATTCATCTGGCCATAAACCATCGCAACTTTGGATTCTTCGAGGTTTTCCAAGTTCACAACGCCAGAGTCTGCCATCTCGTGGTAGAAGTCGTTACCCTCACGGGTACGCTCACCCACACCCGCAAACACGGACAAGCCGCTGTGTGCTTTGGCGATGTTGTTGATCAGTTCCATCATGTTCACGGTCTTGCCCACACCCGCACCACCGAACAAACCGACTTTACCGCCCTTGGCAAACGGGCAAACCAAGTCAATCACCTTGATGCCGGTTTCCAGCAATTCTTGTGATGGGCTGAGTTCGTCGTAAGCTGGCGCTTTACGGTGAATAGAGGCGGTCAAGGTTGATGCCACTGGACCACGCTCGTCAATGGGCGCACCCAGCACGTCCATGATGCGACCCAGAGTGGCTTTGCCAACCGGAACCATGATGGGCTTGGAGGTGTTTTGCACGATCATGCCGCGACGCAAGCCGTCAGACGAACCGAGCGCAATGGTACGCACAATGCCGTCACCCAACTGCTGCTGGACTTCCAGCGTCAGTGTGGAGCCGTCCATTTTGAGGGCGTCATAAATTTTTGGCATTTGATCACGTGGAAATTCCACGTCAACCACCGCACCGATACACTGAACAATTTTGCCTTGGACTTGAGCCATTTTTTGCTCCAAAAAATTAATACAAAAACTTAAATAACTAGGGTATTGCTTGATATTGCTTCAGAAGTGAGGTCTTACGACACCGCAGCAGCACCAGAGACAATTTCAGACAGCTCTTTGGTAATCGCTGCTTGACGGGTTTTGTTGTAGATCAACTTCAACTCAGCAATCACATTGCCTGCGTTGTCGGTTGCTGCTTTCATCGCGACCATACGAGCTGCATGCTCAGAAGCGATGTTTTCAGCAACGGCTTGGTACACCAACGCTTCCGCGTAGCGCACCAGCAAATCGTCAATCACAGCTTGCGCGTCTGGCTCGTAGATGTAATCCCAGCCGTGCTTCACGCCACTTGCAGCTTCGCTCTTTTGAGCTTGCTCTTGCAATTTAGCTTGCGACAGTGGCAGCAACTGCTCGGTCACAGGCTCTTGGCGCATGGTACTGATGAACTTGTTGTAGCAAAGCACAACAGAGCTGATCTCACCACGGGTGTAAGCATCCAACAACACCTTGACCGGCCCAATGAGCTTGTCCAGATGCGGTTTGTCGCCCAAATGCGTCACATGTGACACCACTTTAGCGCCCATACGTGTCAAAAAGCCCAAGCCTTTGCCGCCAATAGCGACAGACAGCGCCGTTTGGCCCGCCGCTTGCCCGTCGCGCAACTGGATAGTCAACGCACGGAACAGGTTGGTATTCAAGCCGCCGCACAAACCTTTGTCGGTACTCACCACAATGTAGCCCACCGATTTGGCATCGTTGGTCTTCATGAAGGCATGCACATACTCAGGATTGGCTTCACCCAAATTGGCTGCAATGTTGCGAATTTTCTCGCTGTAGGGGCGCGCCGCGCGCATGCGCTCTTGCGCCTTGCGCATCTTGGAGACGGAAATCATTTCCATCGCCTTGGTGATCTTCTTGGTGTTTTCCACCGATTTGATCTTGGTGCGTAGTTCCTTGCCTGATGCCATAGTTGCCTCTTAGTAGTGCTGTCTGTTTTAGTGACTAAATAGCGCTTGGGAGCAACTTAAGCAAATGACTTCTTGAAAGCAGTCGTCGCGGCGGTCAATTCAGCTTCCGCTTCTTTGTCCATCGCTTTGGCAGCTTCCAATTTAGCCAACAAACCAGCGTGCTTGTCTTTGAGGTAGCCGTGCAAGCCGTGCTCAAAAGCCAAGACCTTGTTGACGGCGATGTCGTCCATGAAACCTTTGTTCACGGCAAACAATGTCGCACCCATCAAGCTGATAGGCTGTGGGCTGTACTGGGCTTGCTTGAGCAATTCAGTCACGCGCGCACCGCGATCGAGCTGTTTACGTGTGGCTTCGTCCAAATCAGAAGCGAACTGCGCGAACGCAGCCAATTCACGGTATTGGGCCAAGTCGGTACGGATACCGCCAGACAAGCTCTTGATGATCTTGGTTTGTGCAGCGCCACCGACGCGAGACACAGAAATACCAGCGTTGATCGCAGGACGAATACCGGCGTTGAACAGTGATGTTTCCAAGAAGATCTGGCCGTCAGTGATAGAAATCACGTTGGTTGGCACGAAAGCAGACACGTCACCCGCTTGGGTTTCAATGATGGGCAAAGCCGTCAAAGAACCCGTTTTGCCTTTGACTTCACCTTTGGTGAAATCTTCAACGTATTTTTCGTTCACGCGAGCAGCGCGCTCCAACAAACGGCTGTGGAGATAGAACACGTCGCCAGGGTAAGCTTCGCGACCTGGTGGACGGCGCAACAACAACGACACTTGGCGGTAAGCCACGGCTTGCTTGGACAAATCGTCATACACAATCAGCGCGTCTTGACCGCGATCGCGGAAGTATTCGCCCATGGTGCAGCCAGAGTAGGCGCTGACGTATTGCATCGCTGCAGACTCAGACGCTGTAGCAGCAACCACAATGGTGTACTCCATCGCGCCGGCTTGCTCTAAAGAGCGCACCACGTTTTTAACGCTGGATGCTTTTTGACCAATCGCCACATAGATACAGGGAACGTTTTGGCCTTTTTGGTTGATGATGGCGTCAATCGCAACGGCAGTTTTACCTGTCTGGCGGTCACCAATGATCAATTCGCGCTGACCGCGGCCAATTGGCACCATGGAGTCAATGGACTTCAAGCCAGTTTGCATGGGTTGGTCAACTGATTTACGGGCAATCACGCCTGGCGCAACTTTTTCAATCACGTCAGTCATTTTGGCATTGATAGGACCTTTGCCGTCGATAGGCTGACCCAACGCGTTCACGACGCGGCCGAGCAACTCAGGACCGACGGGAACTTCAAGAATACGACCGGTACATTTGACGGTGTCGCCTTCAGAGATGTGCTCGTAATCGCCCAAAATCACGGAACCTACAGAGTCACGCTCCAAGTTCAATGCCAAACCGTAGGTGGGCAAACCATCGCTGCCGGCTGGAAATTCCAACATCTCGCCCTGCATCACGTCTGACAGACCGTGGATGCGGCAAATGCCGTCGGTCACTGAAACCACAGTGCCTTGGTTGCGAATGTTCGCGCTGGCTGACAGACCTTCAATACGGCTCTTGATCAGTTCAGAGATTTCTGCTGGATTGAGTTGCATGACTCTTTCCTTCTTTCTTTAGTTAGCTAGATAGCTAGTTAATTAAACACTTACGAAAAGGTGACCCTGACAGCTTCAAGCCGTCAAAGCCACTTTCATTTGTTCCAAGCGGGCTTTGACAGACGTGTCGAGCACCTCGTCACCCACCACCACACGAATACCGCCTATCAACTCAGGCTGCAAGACAACGGATAAATTGAGTTTGCGCTTGAATTGCTTTTCCAAAGTAACGGCCAATTCAGCCAAGGCTGCACCGTCAATCGGAAAAGCGCTGTGCACGACCGCATCAGACGAGCCGCTTTGCGCATTTTTCAATGCGCGAAACTGTGACGCCATTTCTGGCAAAGCACTCAAACGGCCGTTTTCAATGACAGTACGCAAGAAGTTTTTCGCGGCGTCTGGCAAATCCACCTGGGCCACGCCGGCGATCAAATCAAAAACTTGATCTGTGCTTGCTTTGGGACTGTCGGCAAATTGCTTTAATTGTGCGTTTTGCGCAACGGCAGACAAGGCGTCCACCCAAACGGCTGCGCCGTTCAAATCCTTGGAAGTTGCCTTGAAAAGCGCCTCCGCATAGGGACGGGCGATGGTTGCTAATTCAGCCATAAAGAGCTCGTGTAGTTCGGTTAAAAGTTCAGTCTCAAAGCTCGGTCTTTAATCGACCCAACAAATCCGCGTGGACGCCAGCATTGACTTCTTTACGAAGAATTTGCTCAGCACCCTTGACAGCCAATGCAGCCACCTGCTCGCGCAGTGTCTCACGGGCTTTGACGGTTTGTTGCTCGGCTTCAACTTTGGCGGCAGCAATGATTTTGTTGCCTTCATCAGTTGCTTTGACTTTGGCTTCTTCGACAATCGCTTGACCGCGACGCTCGGCGTCAGCCAAACGTGTTGCGGTTTCTGTGCGTGACTTGGCCAACTCGTCTTCAACACGCTTGTTGGCGTTGCTGAGTTCAGACTTGGCTTTGTCGGCAGCAGCGAGGCCGTCAGCAATTTTTGCAGCGCGTTCGTCCAAAGCGGTCGCAAGTGGTGGCCACACGAATTTCATCGTGAACAGCACCAGCAATGCGAAAACGATCATCGCCGCAATTAGTGTTCCATTAATGCTCACTGGACGTTTCCTTCAATTGAAGATTGATAAACAAACAAATTGTTAAGCGGATCGCCTAACAAGTTATCCATTTACTTGACCAAGCGTGCGATTTGCGCGAGGAACGGGTTGGCTGTAGCGAACCACAAAGCGATACCAGTTCCGATAATGAAAGCCGCGTCGATCAGACCAGCCAACACGAACATCTTTGTTTGCAATTCACCCATCAACTCAGGCTGGCGAGCAGCTGATTCAAGGTACTTGCTACCCATGATACCGATACCGATACAAGCACCCAAAGCGCCCAAACCAATGATCAAACCAGCAGCGAGAGCAGCAAAACTAATGACTTCCATGATGACTCCTAGATAAAAAAAACAAAAAACAAAAAACAAAAACAAAACCAACGAAAACGAAAACTTAAATGCAAACCTACAAAACTCTATAAATAACGTGCGTTACTTAATGTGCATCGTGCGATTGACCGATGTAGACCAACGTCAACATCATGAACACAAACGCTTGTAGCGCAATGATGATGATGTGAAACACAGCCCACGCCCAACCCGTCACAATTTGCATTCCGAACAGCGCTAGGCTTCCAGCCTCAAACGCCACCCAAGAACCGCCCAATAGAGCGATCAACATGAACACCAACTCACCCGCATACATGTTGCCAAACAATCGCATGCCGTGTGACACGGTTTTAGCAGTGAACGAAATCAACTGTTCCGCCACATTGACCACGGCTAGAGCCATGAAACCCAGCCATGACAGCGGATTTTTTGTCATCTTGACGGTGCCGAACGGCGCGCTGATGAGTTCATGCCCCCAGCCGCCCAAACCCTTGATCTTCATGTTGTAAAACAAGCAGATCAACAACACAGAAACCGATAAACCCATGGTCACGGACAAGTCAGCCGTTGGCACGACACGTAAGTAGGCATGACTAGGATCATGCCCCATCGCGCCATAGATTTTTTCCCAAATCACCGGCAGCAAGTCCAACGGCAACAAGTCCATGGCATTGAGCAAGAAAATCCACACAAACACCGTCAAAGCCAAAGGCGCAACCAGCTTACGACTTTGCGCATTGTGAACGATAGATTTGGCTTGGTTATCGACCATTTCATACAAAATCTCAACCGCCGCCTGAAAACGACCAGGCGCGCCAGAAGTCGCCTTGTTTGCGGCTTTCCACAAGAAAAAACTGCCGACCACGCCCAACAGGATCATGAAAAAGATGGAATCGTAGTTAAAAACAGAGAAGTCAACAATATCGACTTGCTTCTTGTTTTGCCAATGCGTTAGGTGGTGAACAATGTATTCACTGGCTGTGGGCGCAGCGTGTGCCACTGCATTTGCTGCTGATGTTGCTACTTCGGACATTTTTAGATCTTTAAATTGTTCTTTTAAAAACTGTACTTTGACGTTAAATTTACTTAGCCACTGCGGTTTTGCCATTTATCTTAGGCAACCACCACAACAACACAAAAACCACCTTCATGGTGACGATCAAGCCAATCAGCATTGCCAACCAGTCCAAATCTGCCACCAACTTCGGCGCTATGGCTATCAACACCACAGTCGCCACAATCTTGATCATTTCCCACACAAAAAACCCAAAGCCAGCGGTAAGCGCGTTCAAACTTGAAAACTGACTCATCAGCCCTCTTGCAAACACCGCTGCCGGAACAACCACAGCCAACGTGCCGTAAGCCATTGAAACCGCCACACTGGACTTGCCAGTGATTAACCACGCCACCACCGCAAACACCACGCCGGCCAACAACTGGCCCACAATGATTTGCCACGGTGATATTAACGAGCCAGTCTTACCCAGTCTTACGCGCAACTCTTGCGCTTGACCAGCGGTCAAACGCTCCGGCTCACGCTGAGACTCTGCATCGACATCGTCAAACGCATTTGCTCTCACGCTTGCATTCAATGACTTTGTTCGCTCAGCTTCCCGCGAAGTCTTTTGCTTCGCTAGATATTTAGATAACAGAGTAGTTGTCAACATATGTAACTAGGCACAGCTATTGATTATACGTATAAACCCGCACACTTGTCTAGACCCCTGTGTCAAATATCGCACCAAAACCAAGCGCCGCTGAGGGAATTGACGCTAATTGACGCAAAAATTCAACACTACGTGCAAAATACAGGCTCATTTTTGAAAGAAGTCCATGATTTATCTCCTCTCCAAATTCCTCCACCTTGCAGGTGCCATCACTTGGATAGGCGGCATGACATTCATGCTTTGGATTTTGCGCCCCGTTGTCACCTCCCAGTTGCAGCCACCGCAGCGTTTGCCCTTGATGGCCGGCGTGATGGGGCGATTTTTCCCCTTGGTTTGGCTCAGTATCGCGGCTTTGCTGGTCACCGGCACGGGTATGCTGATGGCAGTTGGCATGAAAACCGCGCCTATCGGCTGGCACGTGATGTTGGGCATCGGTTTGCTGATGTTTGCCCTGTTCGGCCACGTGTATTTTGGACCGTTCAAGCGTTTAAAACTTGCTGTTGCCGCCTCTGACTGGCCTGAGGCGGGGCGACGCTTGGGGCAAATTCAGGCGATTGTGAAAACCAACTTTGTACTCGGTTGGCTGGCTATTGCAGCTGTGCTGTTTCTTCACTAAACCTTTAGGCCATCTATTTTTACATGGTAAATTGGCCTATAGCCGCTGCAAAATATGCCTTTATTGCCATTATAAGTGTAGCAATTTTGACGTTTTTCAGCAACTCAAACGCACAAAATGACATTTTAAGCAAGGCGCACCACACGCCTACAGGCTTCAAAAACAACTACACGCCAAAGGTCAACAAGTCGTTTGGCGACTTTTTGCGCTGGCAGTGGGAATCTTGGGGCCTAGACAAAACGGCCAACAGCCCCACGCCCAGCGTTCAAGCTGATCTTGCCCTGCTCAAAGCCCCAGCTTCACCCGCGGTCACCTGGCTGGGCCACGCCACCGCCTTGGTGCAGGCCAGTGGTTTGACCGTGTTGGTAGACCCGGTTTTTTCTGAGCGCGCCTCGCCCGTGCAACTTTTTGGTCCCAAGCGCGCCCAGCCACCCGGCGTGGCGATGGCTGATTTGCCTGACATAGACGCGGTGCTGATCTCCCACAACCACTACGACCACCTAGACCGAGCCAGCGTGGCTTTGCTGGACGAAAAAGCCAAAGCAGCAGGCAAGACAACGCTGTTTATCGTGCCTTTAGGGCTTAAAGCGTGGTTTAACGGCATGGGTATAGCCAGCGTGGTCGAGCTGGACTGGTGGCAGCACCACACGATTCAAGGTGTGGAGTTTCACCTGACTCCCGTACAACACTGGTCTGCCCGCAGCATCAACGACCGAAGCACCACCTTATGGGGCGGCTGGGCCGTACTGGGTGCAGATTTTCACTGGTATTACGCCGGCGACACCGGCTACAGCCGCGATTTTGCCGACACGGCCAAGCACTTTGCCCCGCGCCAATCCGAGGCACTGGGCGGCGGATTTGACCTCGCTTTGGTGCCCGTAGGCGCGTACGAGCCGCGCTGGTTCATGTCACAGCAGCACGTCAACCCCATGGAATCGGTGCGGATTCACCAAGATGTGGGCGCGAAACGCAGCATTGGCGTGCATTGGGGCACCTTTGCGCTCACCGACGAGCCGCTGGACCAACCACCGCGTGACTTGGCCATCGCACGGCAGGCTTTGAATGTGACAGAGGCTGATTTTGGCCTTTTAGCCATTGGCGAATCACGCCAATTTGCGAAACGCCAAAGCAAAAACACACTCGCAGCGCGATAATTGCAGCATGAACGCTCCCGAAACAAACAAGCCTACCGTCCCAACAGTGCCGGTGGTCGAAGAATCCCTCATCGTCTACCCCTGCGCCTTCCCGATCAAGGTCATGGGCGCGAAAGTGGACGGTTTTGTGCATGCCATCACCTTGGTTGCGCACGAATTTGACCCCACCTTTGACGCTACGACGCTGGAATTACGGGAAAGCAAGGGCGGCAACTACTTAGGCATCACCCTCAACATCACCGCCACCAGCCGCGAGCAATTGGACGAGCTGTACCGCACGCTGTCGACGCATCCGATGGTGAAGATGGTGCTCTAGCCAGATGCCCACCCTAGACTGGCTCAACCGCGCCTCGGCCTTCACCACCGCTGCCAAAGTGCCGTATCGGCTGCTGGAGCAGGTGTCTGCACACACATCTTACGCTGAAAATACTACAAATTCAATAGCACCTCAGACAATCAATACGCCAGCTAGAGGCCAAAATGGCACTCAAAACGGCTTGAATACCGACAATCTGCTGATCCAGGGCGACAAACGCCCCGCCAGCGGCAACGTGCTGCACCGCGACGGTTTAAATATGAAACAGCAGCTTGATGCGCTTTTAGCGGCATAAAAACACAACATCAAAAGCGACATCACAACCATGGATACCCGTTTTCTAGGACGCGTAGATTACCTGCAAATCTACGAAGCCATGCAGCTGTACACGACGCAGCGGCATGCTGAAAAAACCTCAGAAAATACCATCAAAAACAGCCTTCAGCCGGCGTGTTTATTGCCTGATGCGCTATGGATTTGTGAGCATAATCCGGTCTTCACGCAAGGCTTGGCGGGCAAAGCCGAGCATATTTTGACCGCTGGCAACATCCCCATCATCCCAACCAACCGGGGTGGGCAGGTGACCTACCACGGGCCGGGGCAGGTGGTGGCGTACCCGCTGATCGATTTGAAACGGGCGGGGTATTTTGTCAAAGAATACGTCTATCGGCTCGAAGAGGCCGTCGTTCGCACCTTGGCGCATTTCAACGTGACGGGGCACCGCGTGGCGGGAGCGCCCGGGATTTATGTGCGGCTGGACGACCCCAGCTCGCACGCGCTTTTGGAGCAGCGGCCGCAGAAAAAAACGGCTGAGAATCCAAACAATGAAAATCTAGCCTCAATGAATGCCATTGATTTCACCGGATTAGGCAAAATCGCGGCTTTGGGCATCAAAGTCAGCCGGCATTGCACCTACCACGGGGTGGCATTGAACGTTAATATGGACTTAGAACCCTTTTCTCGCATCAACCCCTGTGGTTATTCTGGGCTGCAGACCGTAGATCTTTCTACAATAGGGGTATCTTGCTCTTGGGACGAGGCGGCTGGCGTGTTGAGCCAGAAGCTTGTGTCCTACCTAACACCCTGAGTTAGCACGTTAAATTAGCGCCTTGAATTGAACAACACCATGACCATGCCTGAAACCACCATCAACCCTGCCGCTAGTCCTCACGCGATGCCAGTTGTTAATCCTGTCATCCGTGAATCGCAGTCGCAAGCCGATTACAACCCGCTGGCCAAGCAAAAAGCTGGTGCCAAGCTGTCGCGCATCCCCGTCAAGGTGGTGCCGGGCGAGGTGCTGAAGAAGCCGGATTGGATCCGCGTCAAAGCCGGTTCGCCCTCCACCCGCTTTTACGAAATCAAGGACATTTTGCGCGCCAACAAGCTGGTGACGGTGTGCGAAGAAGCCAGCTGCCCGAACATCGGCGAGTGTTTTGGCAAAGGCACAGCAACTTTCATGATCATGGGTGACAAATGCACACGCCGTTGCCCGTTTTGCGACGTTGGCCATGGCCGGCCCGACCCATTGGATGTGGATGAGCCGATGAATCTGGCCAAAACCATTGCGGCGCTGAAGCTGAAATACGTGGTGATCACTTCGGTTGACCGCGACGACCTGCGCGACGGCGGGGCGCAGCATTTTGTCGATTGCATCAAAAACATCCGCGAACTCTCCCCGACCACCCAAATCGAGGTGCTGGTGCCCGATTTCCGGGGTCGTGATGACCGCGCGTTGGAGATTTTGAAATTGGCACCGCCGGATGTGATGAACCACAACCTGGAAACTGCGCCGCGCCTGTACAAAGAGGCGCGCCCGGGTTCAGACTACCAATTCAGCCTGAATTTGCTCAAAAAATTCAAAGAACTGCACCCGAACGTGCCGACCAAGAGCGGCATCATGGTTGGGTTGGGTGAAACCGACGAAGAAATTTTGCAGGTGATGCAGGACATGCGCGATCACAACATTGATATGTTGACGATTGGCCAGTATTTAGCGCCATCCATGTCGCATTTGACCGTGAAACGCTACGTCCACCCCGACACCTTCAAGATGTTTGAAGCCAAAGCCTACGAGATGGGTTTCAGCCATGCGGCTGTGGGCGCGATGGTGCGCTCCAGCTACCACGCCGATGTGCAAGCCGAACATGCCCACGCTGCCATCCCGTCCCAATAAAAACACAGAGCCAACACCATGTACCACGCCGCCACCCACCGTTATGACAACATGCCGTATCGCACCGTAGGGCGCAGTGGCCTGAAGTTGCCGTCTATCACGCTGGGCCTCTGGCACAATTTTGGCGACACCACACCCATGGCGACGCAACGTGCCATGCTGCACACGGCGTTTGATCTGGGTATCACCCATTTTGATCTGGCCAACAACTATGGCCCACCCTATGGCAGTGCTGAGACCAATTTTGGTGAGCACATGCGGCGTGATTTCAAGCCGTATCGCGACGAACTCATCATCTCCAGCAAGGCCGGCTACGATATGTGGCCGGGGCCGTATGGGCAGGGCGGTGGTTCACGCAAATATGTGCTGGCAAGTCTTGACCAAAGTTTAAAGCGCATGGGCTTAGAGTACGTAGATATTTTCTATTCGCACCGCTTTGACCCCGACACGCCGCTGGAAGAAACCATGGGAGCGCTGGCCACGGCAGTGCAACAGGGCAAAGCCTTGTACGTGGGTATATCCAGCTATTCCGCCGCCAAAACACGTGAAGCCGCTGCCTTGCTGCGCGACCTGAAAGTGCCGTGCTTGATTCACCAGCCGTCGTACAGCATGTTGAACCGATGGATTGAACCCGATTTGCTGGGTGCGCTGGAAGACAATGGCATGGGCTGCATCGCCTTCAGTGCGCTGGCGCAAGGCTTGCTGACCAACAAATATTTGAACGGCATTCCAGCCGATGCACGCATCAACAAACCCGGTGGCGACTCCTTCAAGAGCGAGCATTTGAGTCCATAAAATTTAACCCAAGTGCGCGCGTTGAACGAGATGGCTTTGGCGCGTGGTCAAAGCTTGGCGCAAATGGCGATTGCTTGGGTGCTACGTGACAAGCGCATGACGTCTGCATTGATCGGTGCCAGCAGCTCGGCGCAAATTGTAGAATTGGTGGGTGCGTTGAAGCAGCTGTCCTTTTCCGCTGAAGAACTTGCTGCGATTGACCAGCACGCCATTGAGGGCGGTATCAACCTCTGGCAAAAACCGTCGACCGACCAAGCCTTGACCTGATCAGTAAGACAGCTGGTTTTTAGCCGACGTCTTCTCAGCCAATATAACCAGACAAACGGTAGCCTTGACCACGGTAGGTTTGAATCGTGTCGCGGCCTAGTTTGCGACGCAGGTGGCTGATGAACACTTCCAGTGTGTTGCTGCCAATATCATCATCAAACGTGTAAATGGCACTGGTGAGCACTTCTTTGGAGTGCAGGCGGTCTGGCCGTGACGCCAAGACGCGCAAGATGGCCCATTCTTTGCCTGTCAAATTGGCAGGTACGCCATTGGCCGTCACGGTGTTGCGGCCTAAGTCAATCTGCAAAGCGCCACAGTCTAGAATCGCGCTGGCTGCACCACTGCGACGTCGCTCAATGGCTCGCAGGCGGGCCAGCAATTCATTCGGGTCGCAAGGCTTCACCATGTAATCGTCAGCGCCGGCGTCTAGGCCTTTGATGCGATCGGCAATTTGGCCTTTGGACGTCATCATGATGATGGACGCCTGATCGGCTTGCTTGCGAATAATCGGCAACAAATCAATGCCCTCACCATCAGGCAAAGACCAGTCTAGCAAGACAGCGCCCCAATTGGTCGTGGGCAACAAATCTTTAGCCGTTTGCATATTTGCGGCATGGGCAACGGTATAACCTTTTCCGCTCAGGAAAGTAGAAAGGTCGCCGGCAATTGCCGAGTCATCTTCAATTAATAGGATTCTCATAGACCACTTTATTGGACATCAATGTGGTGAATATTACCTGAAACCCACCTGGATTGATGCCATAGATAAGGACTTTTGCAATTTTTTTGAAATTTCAGCACCCAAATGTAAGCAATTAGATGGCCAAAAGTGTGACTTTTCACACGAATTCTGCAGGATTTTCAGAGGTGAGCACTTGCTGAACCCAATCTTGCAACTTACTCGTATCGGTGCGCAAGATCTGTTGTTTTACTGTCAATATTTGCGCCGGGTGCATTGAAAAACAGCGCAGCCCCATGCCCAATAAAAGCCGCGTAAGACCTACATCGCCTGCCATTTCGCCACACACGCTAACATCTTTGCCCTGCAATCTAGATTGCCGAATCGTATTGGCTATCAAATGCAGCACGGCCGGGTGCAAGGGGTCGTACATGTGTGCGACGGCTTCATCCGCACGGTCAATCGCCAAGGTGTACTGGATCAAATCGTTGGTGCCAATCGATAAAAAATCAAAGTACTTCAGAAAGGTTGGCAGCATCAACGCCGCAGCGGGGATTTCAATCATCGCGCCGATTTTCACATCACCATAGGCCACGCCTTGTGCATCCAACTCGGTTTTGGCCTGCTGGATCAACGCGAGGGTTTGGCGAATTTCACCCACCGCGCATAGCATCGGTATCAGCAACTTGATTTGACCAAAACTGCTGGCACGCAAAATGGCCCGCAGCTGCGTTAAAAACATGCCTGGGTCAACCAGGCTCCAGCGAATGGCGCGCAGTCCCAGCGCTGGGTTGAGCTGCGTGTCTTGCGCTTTCTCGAGCCGGTCTTGTCGGTCCAGTGGCTTGTCCGCCCCAATGTCGACGGTGCGAATGGTGACGGGCAAACCTTGCATGCCATCCACCGCACGCTTGTAGGCTTGGAACTGCTCTTCTTCATTGGGCAGCCTGGACAGCCCCTTGCCATCACGGCTCATGAACAAAAATTCGCTGCGAAACAGACCCACACCGACGGCGCCCGCCTTCAATGCGGCGACAGCATCATCTGGCTGCTCAATGTTCGCCAGCAACTCAATCTTTTCGCCATCCATGGTCACCGCTGGCGTGTTACGCAGCCGCGCCAAGCGGCCACGTTCAAGTTCGCCTTGGCGCTGTTTGAAGCCGTATTCAGCCAAAATAATCGGGCTGGGGTCGACGATGACGACACCGGCATCGCCATCAATGATCACCCAGTCGTCTTGCCGCATCAAGGTGCTGGCGGCGCGCGCCCCCACCACGGCGGGGATGTTCATGCTGCGCGCCACAATCGCTGTGTGCGAGGTTTTACCCCCCACATCGGTCACGAAACCGGCAAATACGCTTTGCTTGAATTGCATCATGTCGGCAGGCGACAGGTCATGGGCCACCAAAATCAACGGCACATCGATGGTGTCGTCGAGCAGCAAATCTTGCTGTCCATTGCGCTGCTTGCTTTCGCGTTTTGTGCGCTTTGCACTGTCCACAATCGGTGACACAACGCCTTGCATGTGGCGCAAAATACGCTCAACGACTTGCTCCAAATCCGCTTTGCGTTCACGCAGATAAGCGTCTTCCATGTCATCAAACTGCCGCGATATGAGCTCAAGTTGCGTCGTCAGCGCCCACTCCGCGTTGTAGAGCCTGTCGGTGATCCAGTGGTTCACGCCGTCTGACAACATCTCGTCTTGCAGCAGCATGAGGTGCACATCCAGCATGGCCGCCAATTCGTGCGGCGCTTCTTTGCGCGACATTTGCGACACACTGTGTTGCAGCCGCCCCAGTTCGTCAATCACCGCGTCACGGCCTGCACCCATACGCGCAATCTCTGCTTCAACATCGCTTGCTTCGATGAAATAATGCGCCACATCAATCCGGCTGGAGGCGATTAAAACCGCACGACCAATGGCGATGCCTTGGGCGACGGCTAAGCCCCTTACGGAGAAAGTCATAGTGAACTTACCCCCACGTTTGCCACTGCGTGTGCGGCACTGCCCCCCAAGGGGGCTTTCGTCACTTGGGGCGTCCCTGCGTTCCTCACTCGCCTTCTCCAAACTTGTCGGCAATCAGCGCCAAAATCGCCGTGCTCGCCTCCGCTTCTTGCGCGCCATCGGTTTCAAGTTCAACGGTCGAGCCCAGGCCGGCTGCCAACATCATCACGCCCATGATGCTTTTGGCGTTGATGCGGCGTTCGCCCTTGGTGAGCCAGACGTCGCACGGGAAGCTCCCCGCCAATTTGGTCAATTTTGCGGATGCGCGGGCGTGCAAGCCCAGTTTATTGCTGATGGTCGTGCTTGTTTTTATCATGCGTTTTAAGCTTCTGGTTCTGTGGTGCGGTCACGGCAACGGGCATCACGCCTTGGATGCCGCCGGCTGATGCGCGCGATACCAGCAGGTCTAAAGTTTCGTGCCGATACGTCATCGCGCGCATCAGCATGGGCAAATTAACACCGGCAATGAGTTTGCGGTTCACGCCGTCCATCAGTTTCATCGCCACATTGCAAGGCGTAGCACCAAAAATGTCGGTCAACATCAAGGTGCTGCTGTTGCCGGTGGCTTGGGTCAATTGTTCCAGCATGATGTTGGCACTGGCTTGGCTTTCATCAGCCGGCAAGTTAGGCCGCACATCAAAGGCTACGATGTGCGCATGTGCCTCTGGAAACACATGCAGCGCGCAGGCACGCAGGGCACTGGCCAGCGGCACATGGGCAATGATGAAGATGCTGTTCATGATGCCTAATTATGCAGTTTGTCTGCACTCTGTACGGGTCGGGTAAACACAAAATACGCGTACGACAGCATATTGCACAGCAAAAAGACCCCGAAAGCACCCTGAAAAGCCGCTACCTCGGACCAGCCCAGCGCTTTGAAACCATCAATCATCAGCCCAATGCCCCACTGAACGACAAAAACGCCGGCAAAAATCACCAAGTTGTAGGCCGACAACGCACGGCCTGCCAATTCCGCCGGAAAAGCCATGGCGATCGCGGGCTGTGACAGGGCAATAAACGTGCAGCTGACGCAGTACAAAGCCCACAGCGCCCAAACATACTTGTTCAAAACACCCAAAACAGCATCAAACCCCATTTTACCCGCTAAGATAGTGTCATTTATGACTATAGCCGGCGTATTATATGCCTGTACTGCTATTATAATTATAGCCAATATCGCAAAACTAATGGGTAAGCCCTGCAGCATCAACTTGTCAGAGCTGATTTTTTTGCGGAACAACCACGGGTTGATGCTGCCCCACAGCCAAAAAGCGATGAGCATGGCCACGTTGATATAAAACAAACCCTGCGCCGCCTCCAGTGCGCTGTAGCCAGCGATTTTGATCATCCACGGTGAGGCCCACAGCGTTTGTACCGCGACCAAGCCGCCGTACAGGAAAAAAGCCAAAGGAATCAAACTGCGAATATATTGGCTTGACCAGACTTGCGCATAGCTGTTGTCGACCGTTTTACCCGATGCGCCCTGAGTCGCCTCAAGTTTCCAAGCTGGAACGATCACCATAATCGCCAAAATTGCTATGAATATCATAGCTCCCAAGGCAACAAATATGCCGCGCCACCCCCACATTGGCATCAACCACTGGACTGGCAAGGTGGAAGCCACCATGCCCAACGAGCCCGACATCAGCATCCATGAATTCGCCCGAATTTGGCTATTGGGCGCGAGCCAACGGCGGTAACCGGTCAGCGGCGCCATCAAACAAGCGCTGACACCAGCGCCGCAAAACACGCGGGCGAGGAGTAAACCTGAAAAACTGGTCGCCTTGGCAAACGCCAAGCAACCTAGGACAGCGACGCTGAGAAAACAAATAATCACCTTTTTAGGACCAAATCGGTCCAGCCATTTGCCTAATGGCAGTTGCATCACAGCAAACCCCAAGAAATAGCCACCCGACAGCAGCCCCAAATCACGCGCTTGCAGGCTCAATTCAACCGTCAGAGCCGGTGAAATCGTCGCCGTGATGGCGCGTATCAAGGACGACATGAAATACGAGAAAGCAAACGCCAAAAATACCAAAATAGCTTGGTTGGTCGGCAAAAGTGCCCCGTTTGTGTGTTTTTTCTTGGTTATCGAAGCAAGTATCGTGTCGGCTGTCATTGCAATTGTAAACTTTCAAAAAATGTGTTGATCGCTTCGTCGCTGGGCTGTTTGCCATACACAGCGGCTTGGTACAGCGTTAAACCGGTGCTGCTTTGCTTGGCAAACCAGAGCATATGCGCCTGCGTTGCCGCACCTGTGAGTGTGACACGTGAAGCTATTGGCCAGGCACCTGCGCCAGCAACGCTGGCGCCCATGCTTGGCACAGAGTTGGTTTTTACATTGGCTGCTGCCGCTGCTTGCCATGCCGCCAACACTTTGGGCGCGTCCAGCGGGTTGGTCAATGGCATGTGTGACAAGGTAAAAGTTGTCTCATTGGCAACACAGCCCATCATGCTGAGATCAACCTGAATACCGCCAAGCTGTTGTTTTCGCGTCGCCGTGTCGGGTTTGCAGGGCAATATGGCTTTCAAGGTGCTGCCATCGGTTGATTCAAAGCGCACCTCGCGCCAATTCAGTGCCGATGTGCAGGCTGAAATGAGCGACAAATAGGCGCAAAAGAAGGCGAAGAAGGCAAATCTTTGAATCGATGGCATAAGCTCATTATCTGTTTACCTGCGCCAAATCTGCTGTTTTGCTGAAATTTCCCCCAAGTTCTGCGTTTCTTTATATAATGGAGGGCTTCGCAGCGCTTTTGTGGCTCCGCGACGAAGGCGTCGATTTGATTCATCAGACCGACGTAACCCTACCTAAGAGGCTCTCATAAGAAGAGCACCGACCGTAGAAAAGAGCCCGAATCGTAGCGGTCTTCATTGGGAAGATCGCGCAAACCATTCTTTTAAAGAGAAAACTCATGACATCAACTTTCAGCGCAAAACCCGCTGACGTAGTGCACGAGTGGTTTGTGATTGACGCGACCGACAAGGTCCTCGGACGAGTAGCCAGCGAAGTTGCTCTCCGTTTACGCGGCAAACACAAGGCCATTTATACGCCTCACGTCGACACCGGTGACTACATGGTCATCATCAATGCTGCTCACCTGCGTGTGACCGGCGCCAAGACTTTGGACAAAATTTACTACCGCCATTCTGGTTATCCAGGCGGTATTTATTCGACCAACTTCAAAGACATGCAAGCAAAACACCCTGGCCGCGCTTTGGAAAAAGCCGTCAAAGGTATGTTGCCAAAAGGCCCCTTGGGCTACGCCATGATCAAGAAGCTCAAAGTATACGGTGGTGCTGAACACCCGCACACGGCACAGCAACCTAAAGTGTTGGAAATTAAAGGCATGTCTGACAATGCCTTCAAAGCAGCTAACAAGGGAGCCGCAAAATGATCGGTGATTGGAACAACGGAACCGGCCGTCGCAAATCCAGCGTCGCCCGTGTTTTTATCAAAAAAGGCTCAGGCCAAATCAAGGTCAATGGTAAAGACATCGCTGAATACTTCGGCCGTGCTACTTCTATCATGATCGTGAAACAGCCCTTGATGTTGACGAACCACGCAGAAACGTTTGACATCATGGTCAACGTCGCAGGCGGCGGTGAGTCTGGCCAAGCCGGTGCAACACGCCACGGTATCACCCGTGCGCTGATGGATTATGACTTGACTTTGAAGCCTGAGCTGTCAAAAGCTGGCTTCGTGACACGTGACTCACGTGAAGTTGAGCGTAAAAAGGTCGGTTTGCGTTCTGCGCGCCGTCGCAAGCAGTTCAGCAAGCGTTAAACCGCTTCAGTCGCAATTTTTTACGGGAAATTGCTGCTGCTACAAAGCCGCACAAGCCAAGCTTGTTGCGGCTTTGTTGTTTCAGCCTTTGTTGTGTCAGCTTCTGCTCCTTAAGTTTTTAAACAAAAATTTAATCGATAATCCCCCATGCGTTTTCGTTTGCTTCGCCGTCGTTTAACCATCAGTGCGCCAAGTATGACGGTGCGCGGTGCTTTGCCGTGGCCATTACGCTGGGTGGCATTGGCGTTGATGCTGGGGTTTTCTGCCGCGATGGGTTTGTGGGCTTTTGAATTCGGCAAAGAAATCGCCGGACTTGACCGTGATGCGAAAGAAGAACTACTCAAGTTGCGCGCAGAAGTCACCCAGCTGCGTACAGAAAATGACAAGCATCTATCGGTCGTCAACACCTCTGGCTTGACCTTGGTCAGCGAAAAAGCTGAAAAAGACAATCTCAATGCACAGCTCAAGCAATTAGAAGCTGACAACCGAACATTGCGTGATGATTTGGGTTTCTTTGAAAAACTTACCAATGCTGGCAATGCTGGCAGTTTGGCTATTCGCAGCTTGCAAGCTGAACTGGTTGCCGACGGCAACCACATCAAATGGCAAGCCTTGGTGATTCAGCCCTTAAAAAATGCACCTGTCTTCAATGGCAAACTGGAATTGACTTTTTCAGGTTTGCAAAACGGCAAACCATGGAGCATGAGCCTGCCCGGCGGCGCACAAGCTTTGCAGCTGACACAATACAAACGCGCCGAAGGCCTGGTCGATTTACCGCCTCAAGTCATCGTAAAAGCCGTTTCAGCCAAGGTGCTGGATGGCAACACTTCTAAAGCCATGTTGGCCATAAAGTTGTAAGATGGCTGGCCGTGCCGAGCCAACAGAAAACAATTTAAACAACGACAGCCACGCTAATTGGGGGACACCATGTTCGCAAAAAAGAAACAACCACCGATCAAAAGTTTGATTGCTGTGGGCAGCCACATTGAAGGTAATCTGACGTTCGCCGATGGCTTGCGCGTGGATGGCGAAGTCACGGGTGACATTCGCTCAAATGCTGAACATCCCAGCATTTTGGTGATTTCTGAAACCGCCACAGTGAGCGGGAAAATTTTTGCCGACCACGTCATCATCAACGGTTGTGTGAATGGTCCCGTGCATGCCACGCAAATGCTAGAGTTGCAGCCAAAGGCGCAAATCGTGGGTGATGTGTTCTACAAAGCGCTTGAAATGCACCAAGGTGCCGTGATCACAGGTTTGTTGCAACCTGCCTTGCAAGGCCTTGAGACAGACGTGAAAACCACACTCAAATTGGCGGCGAATAACAAATAATTTCATCGCAGGCTGAAATTTCCTTACAAAACACGTGTTTTTGCATGAAATCGCAATTCCCGATAAAATTACTTAACTATTAAATTCAATATAGATATTCCTGATTGGAGAACGCCATGAGCGCAGTTGCAGAAAACATTCAAACCCAAATGCCAGAACCCATCGTCTTTACGGACAATGCGGCCGCCAAAGTAGCAGACTTGATCGCCGAAGAAGGCAATCCCGACTTGAAATTGCGCGTGTTTGTGCAAGGCGGCGGTTGCTCAGGTTTTCAATATGGTTTCACTTTTGATGAAATCACCAACGAAGACGACACCACCATGTCAAAAAATGGCGTGTCGCTCTTGATTGATGCGATGAGCTACCAATACTTGGTCGGCGCTGAAATTGATTACAAAGAAGACTTACAAGGCGCGCAATTCGTCATCAAAAACCCAAATGCGACAACCACTTGCGGTTGTGGTTCAAGCTTCAGCGCTTAAATATACGATTGATTCGCCCGGTTATGCTGGGTAAATCGCACCTAAAATACGGGAGCCTTGTGCTCCCGTGACGCTTTCAAAGCTCGCTGTTTCACGTTGAATTGCTTTTCTCGCCAACCAAGCAAATGCAGCCGCTTCGACCTGCAAGGGTGGCAAACCAAACGCTTCCGAGCTGGCGACCACCATACTTGGTAAAGCAGCTTGTAAGCGGCGCATCAGGTGGCCATTTAACGCGCCACCGCCGCAAACAACCAATGTTTTAGCGTTGCCAGCAAAGACTTTTACGTTTTTAGCGGCCGCCAAGGCCGTGAGTTCAGTCAGCGTTGCTTGTACGTCAACGGGCGCAACATCGTCAAATCCTTGCATATATTGCTGCAACCATGCTGGATTGAACAAATCACGCCCTGTACTTTTTGGCGGTACTTTGCCGATAAATGGCTCTGCCATGAGTTGCTTCAACAACGCTTGATTAACCTGCCCAGCAGCCGCCCAGGCGCCATCTGCGTCATAAAACTGGCCGCTATGCATGTGGCACCAATGGTCCATCAACGCATTGCCTGGCCCGCAATCAAAGCCAAGCACAGGTTCATCTTTTCCCAAGACGCTGAGGTTGGATATACCGCCCATATTGAGCACCGCAACAGCCTCGTTTTGATGCCCAAAGATGTCCTGGTGAAAAGCGGGGACCAAGGGCGCGCCTTGGCCGCCAGCAGCCACATCGCGGCTTCTGAAGTCGGCCACCACATCGATTTGGGTCAACTCGGCCAACAAGGCTGGGCTGTTCAACTGCAGCGTATAACCCGTGCCATCAAATTCGCCAGGGCGATGGCGCACCGTTTGCCCATGTGCGCCTATAGCGCGAATATCGGTGGCTTTGAGGTTTGTTTGCGCAAGGAGCTGCGCCACCACCTGCGCGTAAACACGCGTTAAGGCATTGGCGGCCAATGCGGCGCGATGCAGTTCGTTATCGCCCGCAGAATTCAGCGCTAACAGCTCTGCCCGCAAGCTTGCAGGAAAAGGGGCGCTTGCGAAAGCGCTAACTTGGGCGCTAACTTGGGTTGTAGCTTTGGCTGTTTGGCCCGCAAAATCGTAAATAACGCCATCCACACCATCCAATGATGTGCCAGACATCAAACCGATGTAGCACTCAGACATCTGCTTATTCGGCGCTGGCAAGTCTCACAGATGCCGCTTGCGCCAGCTGACTGCGCATGAAGGCAGAAGCTTTGTCAAACACCGGCTTAGCAGATGCCGACAAAGGTGCCGCACCACCACCTTCGGCCACCAGCGTCAACGGGTCTCTGTGCTCGCCATTCTCGCGAAACTCAAAATGCAAATGTGGCCCCGTGCTGAAACCGGTGCTACCTACTGCACCAATGATGTCGCCTTGGGCAACATGTTGACCTTTTTTAACACCAATGCGGCTTAAATGGGCAAACAAGGTGCTCTTGCCGTCGCGATGCTTGATTTCGATCACATTGCCATAGCCGCGCTGCATGGCGGCGAATTCAACCACACCATCGCCCACGGTGCGCACAGGTGTGCCCGTAGGCGCTGCGTAGTCAATGCCTTTGTGGGCGCGTTTGTCATTGGTGATGGGGTGCACGCGAATGCCGTACCCGCTAGACATGCGGGTAAATTCAAGGGGTGATGCCAAAAATGCTTTACGCAGGCTTTCGCCGTTAAAGGTGTAATACTGGCCCTTGCTGCTAGCTGCGTCTTGGAACAACACGGCTTGGTTGGATTTGCCATTGTTGACAAATTCAGCGCTCAGCACTTTGCCACTGCGCATGGTCTCGCCATCAGCCTGCAGGGTTTCATAGACGATTGAAATCCGGTCGCCTTTTCTCAACGAACGGCGAAAATCAATTTGACCCGAGAAAATCTCTGCCATTTGAATGGCCACAGCATCTGGAATGTTAGCCTCATCCATCGCTGCAAAAAGTGATGAACTGATGGTGGCACTGCCCAAAGCTTGCACGGAAACCAAAGGCGCCGCCTCGAAACGGGAGACAAATCCGGCATCCGTACGTTCAATCAGAAGGCGCTGAAACGTGTCATCTGCATCTCGATTCACCCAGCGCGCTGTCAATTTCAGCAAACGGCTACCATTCGCCTCCACCGTCACCGTGCGACCGGTGCGGCTCAACAACACTTGCTTCACTTCTTTGTTACTGCGCAAATACGCAGCAGCCGTGCTGTCAACCAGTCCCAAACGCTTCAACAGCGTCTCGGGGGTGTCACTCGCGCGCGTGGTGGTGGTGCGAAATAGGCTCAAAGGCGCTACTGGCAGTGCCACGAGCAGCTGCTCGCCATTTGCAGCTTGAGGCAGAGCGAGGTTTTCAATAATCTCACGCACGACAACATTTTGGCTGCTTGCATCGATTGAGGCGATCGCATACGCGCCGCCACCCATCGTCAACAACAGGGTGGCAACAGCTGCAGCCAAGCGCTGCGGATGACGGCGAACACTTTGCACAGCGCGGTTTAAAACGGCCTGCGCTGTACTTTGAAAATTAGTCAAATCGAATAACGCACGGGTGCGTGGTATGTTGAAATTAGCGACACTGCAGGGTAAGACAATGGCGGCGATAAAATGGGGCGCTTGTAGGCAAGATCCTACAGTATAGCGTTTTCTTGCTTTTTACAAAATACTTATATGAATCAACTACATAGCTCACAAATTGATACAAATGTGGTGACGGACAAGGTCTCGGACTCGGTCAAAGAAGCCTTGCGTATCAGTTTGCGTGGCTGTGATGAGCTGTTGCCGCAGGCCGATTGGATCAAAAAATTGGTCAAATCTGAGGCGACCCAAACGCCGCTGCGCATCAAACTTGGCCTAGACCCCACGGCGCCCGACATTCATATCGGCCACACCGTGGTGCTGAACAAAATGCGCCAACTACAAGATTTGGGGCACAGCGTCATTTTTTTGATCGGTGATTTCACCAGCTTGATTGGCGATCCCTCTGGCCGCAACAGCACCCGGCCGCCGCTGACCAAGGAACAAATCAAGGCCAATGCAGAGACGTATTACAGGCAAGCGTCCCTGGTTTTAGACCCGGCGAAGACCGAAATCCGCTACAACAGCGAATGGAGCGACCCACTGGGGGCGCGTGGCATGATCGAGCTGGCCGCCAAGTACACCGTGGCGCGGATGATGGAGCGCAACGACTTCAACGACCGCTTCAAAGCCGGCCAATCCATCAGCGTGCATGAGTTTTTGTACCCCTTGATGCAAGGTTACGACTCGGTCGCGCTCAAAAGCGACTTGGAACTGGGCGGTACCGATCAAAAATTCAACCTGCTGATGGGGCGCCATTTGCAGCAGGAATATGGCCAAGAGCCGCAGTGCATTTTGACCATGCCCTTGCTGGAAGGCTTGGACGGCGTTGAAAAGATGTCCAAAAGCAAAAACAACTACATCGGCATTTCCGAAGACGCCAACACCATGTTTGCCAAGGTGCTGAGCATCTCTGACGTGCTGATGTGGCGCTGGTACACACTCTTGAGCTTCCAATCCGAAACTGCCATCGACGCGCTGAAAGCGGAAGTGGTCGCTGGTCGCAACCCCAAAGACGCCAAAGTCGCACTGGCCAAAGAAATCACCGCCCGCTTTCACTGCGCAGCTGCGGCTGATGCGGCGGAGCAAGACTTCATCAACCGCAGCAAGGGCGGCGTGCCGGATGAAATTACCGAAATCAGCCTGCCTTTGGGCGAAGGCGGTGCGGCCATCGGCATTGGTGCGCTGCTGAAAATGGCGAATTTGGCAGCTTCCAGCGGCGAAGGCAACCGTCTGATCGACGGCGGCGGCGTGCGTGTGGACTCTCATGTGGTCAGCGACAAAGGCTTGAAACTGGGCGCTGGCGTTTACGTGCTGCAGGTGGGGAAACGCAAGTTTTCCAAGGTGGTTTTGAGCTAGTTTTGCTATATATTTTATAGCATACTAGTCGATAAATACGCCGTCTATAGGTACTTTTAATCCTCTAAAATACTACTTTTGCAGCGTATGCAGCGGAATATCGTGCCGCAGCGCCAAAACATCTAGCTGCTTGCGTGTTCGACGGGCTATCCATGCCCCTATAGCCTCATGCGTTTGCGGGGAAAACAAGGTTTTCATACTTTCAACTTTGACACCCGCAAGCGCGCACAGTGATGCTGCAAAATGCGGCTCTAGTGCAGCGACCGCCACGCGGCCATCTTTGCAGGGGTAGACGCGGTAGCCGGCATGACCGCCACCGACGGCGGCGCCGGGTTTGGTTAAGCCCCAAGTGCGGGGCAGGCCGATGTAAGAGGCGGCTTCGGACAAAGCAACTTCGAGATATATGCCTTGATTTTTGCTGTGCTGCGTCAAAACCGCTTGCAACACCGCTTCCGTCGCCATCAGCGAGCCGCCCATGTCGGCATACAGGCTGGCGGGCAAGTCCAAACCGGGGATCAAGTCGTTTTCTGCCATGTAGGTCAAATCATGGCCGGGCTCTTCTGCACGCGCGCCGGGTGCACCAACGATCGCCACCATGCTGAGCTTTGGATACTGTTTGTGCAAATCTTTCCAATTCAAGCCCAGCTTTTTCAGAGCAGAAGGGCGAAATGAGGTGAGCAACACATCTGTTTTGACCAGTTCCCGGTACAAAGCACGCTGACCCAGTTCGGTTTTCAAGTCGGCTTTGGCAACCCTCACACCGAGATGTAACTGCTCATAGGCGTTGGGGTTGTACAAACCCATAGGGTCGCCATTCGGTGGCTCTAGCTTGACGCAGGTTGCGCCCATGGCTTTGCAACGCATCAGCGCGGCAGGGCCGGGTAAGTTCAGGCTTAAGCTGAGGACGCGAACGCCTTTGAGTACTTTCATCTATCGCGCGAACAAATAATTATCGAACCATGATTTCTACGCGGCGGTTTTGCGGCTGGTCCACCAGCAGCTGCGCTAATGAGTCTGGCGTCAGCGTCGTGCCACCTGGCATGAAATTTATCATCTGTACCTTCAAACTCTGTTAATTTTTGGATTCTACTCTTTCGCGGAAAACTGTACAAATGCCAGCGCCTGTTGGGCGATGCAGCCAACAGCCCGTTAACTAAAAAGCAAAACCAAGTCGGCGCCTTTGTTGGCTCGGTTTACAGCTTTTAAGGCTTGGCTTTAGCCGTAGATTCGGTTTTAGATTTGGCTTTGTAGGGATTCGCAATCCCCATATCTGCCAAGATTTGAATCTCCAAAGCCTCCATCGCATCGGCATCAGCGTCGCTGGTTTCGTGGTCAAAGCCTTGGGCATGCAACGCGCCGTGCACCAGCAAGTGCGCATAGTGGGCCGCCAGCGTTTTTTTATTCTCTTTGGCTTCTGTCGCGACCACGGGGGCGCACAGCACCAAATCAGCGGCAACGTGGGGCGATTGCGCGTAGTCAAACGTCAGCACATTGGTGGCGTAATCCTTTTTGCGGTAGCTCGCATTCAGCGCTTGGCCTTCTGCCGCATCGACAATGCGCACGGTGATTTCGGCGGATTCAACGTCGGCCAGCAACGCATGTTTGAGGTATTTGGTCACCGCATGGCGCGGTAAGGCCACCCGATGGCGCGCGACATCGGAAAATTTAGCAAATTGAAGGGAAAGTGTTAATTGAATTGTCATTGCCAAGTTTTAAAATTTTAAGGGTGTTTTATGCCTATAACCAGCGTATTTAATGCCTAAGTAGCTATTAAATATATAGCAAATTAAGCTTGCTATTTCGCTGACTTTTTAGCATCATACGCGTCTACGATGCGCGCAACCAGCGGATGGCGCACCACATC
>CANKRG010000007.1 GCA_947485165.1 Comamonadaceae bacterium | reverse complement strand
GGGTGATTTAACGGCATCACTGATCGACCCCAGCAAACGCACCACCGCCCGCATCTTGGCACGTGAGTCAGCGGTGATTTGCGGCTCGGCCTGGGCAGAAGCGGCGATTTTGGGGCTAGACCCCACCGCCAAGCTAACTTGGCGCGTCAAAGAAGGCGAACGCTGCCAAGCCGACCAAACGGTTTTAGACATCGAAGGCTTCGCCAGCAAACTGCTGACCGCCGAGCGCACCGCGCTGAATTTCATGCAGATGATGAGCGCCGTGGCGACCAAAACGGCGGTTTATGTCGATATCGTGAAGGGCACCAAGGCAAAAATCGTCGACACCCGCAAAACCCTGCCCGGCCTGCGCCTAGCGCAAAAATACGCGGTGCTGTGCGGCGGCGGGACCAACCACCGCATCGGGCTGTATGACGCGGTGCTGATCAAAGAAAACCACATCGCGGCAGCGAGCAGCATTGCCGCCGTGCTGGAACGCGCCGCTAAGCTTGCGCCGAACGCCAAGTTCATCGAAATTGAAGTGGAGAATTTGAAGCAATTGGCCGAAGCCCTGAACGCGGGCGCCACAATGGTTTTGCTGGACAACATGAGCGTGCCGACGCTGCATGAGGCGGTGAAGATGAACCAAGGCCGTGCCATTCTAGAAATCTCAGGCGGTGTCACGCTAAATGGCCTGCGCGAGCTTGCAGAAACCGGTGTTGACCGCATCTCTATAGGCACGCTGACCAAAGACGTGAAGGCGACCGATTTTTCGATGCGTTTTGGTGCGCTGTGAATTTAGGACTCAAACCATGACCACATCCGTTTTGAAACGCATCGACAAAATCAACGTCGAGTACGACCAGCCCGCTTGCCCGACGCAAAACGTCTGGGTGAAAGTGCCTGCCGAGCCGTTGCCGCACGAGCGCATCGAGCTGAAAGCCCGCATCAAACGCCTGCTCAAAGAGCGCAACGCGGTGATGGTGTCGCACTACTACGTGCACCCCGATTTACAAGATTTGGCGGAAGAAACTGGCGGCATCGTCAGTGATTCACTGGAAATGGCACGCTTTGGCCGTGACCACGCGGCGCAAACGCTGGTCGTCTCTGGCGTGCGCTTCATGGGTGAGACGGCGAAGATTTTGTCGCCTGAAAAGACCGTGCTGATGCCCGAGCTAGAAGCCACCTGTTCGCTGGATTTGGGCTGCCCGATCGATGATTTCAGAAAATTTTGCGATCAATACCCAGACCGCACCGTCGTCGTCTACGCCAACACCAGCGCGGCGGTGAAGGCACGCTCGGACTGGCTGGTGACATCCAGCTGCGCCTTGGACATCGTCAAAGCGTTGAAAGACAAAGGGCAAAAAATCCTCTGGGCACCCGACAAACACTTGGGTGGCTACATCCAGCGCGAAACCGGCGCGGACATGGTGATGTGGAACGGCGCGTGCATCGTGCACGACGAGTTCAAAGCGGCAGAACTCGAAGCGTTGATGAAGGATCACCCGAAAGCCAAAGTCTTGGTTCACCCGGAATCGCCCGCAGCCGTGGTTGCCTTGGCACATGCTGTCGGCTCCACCTCGGCGATTTTGAAAGCCGCGCGCGAGATGGATGCCAAAGAATTTATCGTCGCGACCGACAACGGCATGATGCACAAGCTGCGCACGCAAAACCCTGGCAAAGTCTTTTTAGAAGCCCCCACCGCCGGCAACAGCGCCACCTGCAAAAGCTGCGCCCACTGCCCGTGGATGGCGATGAACGGCTTGGCCGCGCTGGCGCATGTGCTGGAAACCAACACGAATCAAATCCACATCGACCCCGCCCTAGGCGTCCGCGCCCGCTTACCCATAGACCGCATGCTGGCCTTCACCGCAGCTCTGCGCAACGGCCAGCCGACGAATCACCTCGTACCGCATATTGGGGCGGCTTAGTTTTAATGACCCATCAATGACATATTCGGTAAAAGAAATCTTCTACACCCTGCAAGGCGAAGGCGGCAACGCGGGTCGGCCTGCGGTGTTTTGCCGCTTTTCGGGCTGCAACCTGTGGACGGGTCGCGAGCAAGACCGCGCGAGTGCGGTTTGTCAGTTTTGTGATACTGAGTTTGTGGGGACGGATGGGACATTGGGCGGCAAATTTGCCACGGCGGAGGCATTGGCGCTGAAAATTTCATCGCTTTGGCCTGAAAAGTGGGACAGAAAAGCTAAATCTAATCGTTTTGTCGTTCTCACGGGTGGTGAGCCTTTGCTGCAAGTCGATGAAATGCTCTTGGAAGCCTTGCACGCGCAGGGCTTCACCGTCGCGGTGGAAAGCAATGGCACGGTGAAAGCGCCCAAAGGCATAGATTGGCTGTGCATCAGCCCCAAAGCGGGTGCGGCGGGTAAAGATTGGGTGCAAAAAAACGGTCAAGAACTCAAAATCGTCTGGCCGCAGACTGGGTTTACCAAGGCTGATTTAGAGAGATTTGTAAATTCAGATGAATTGCAGTTTGATCATAAATATATTTCCCCTATGGATAATATTCTACAAAAAGACAATATCAAAGCTTGCATTCAACTCTGCTTAGATAACCCAGCATGGAAACTCAGCCTGCAAACGCACAAAATAACCGGTATCAGATAGCAAGCGATAAGTAGCAACAAATAATATGACAACCAATAACACCTTCGAAGTCTGCCAACGCTTCTACTTTGACGCCGCCCACCGGCTAAAACGAGAGATTGAAACCAAAGGAAGTCGTCGCATCCACGGCCACACTTATCTTGCGGAAGTTTCAGTACGTGGTGCAGTTAATACTAAAACTGGCATGGTGATGGATATTGGACTTATTAGAATTGAAGTCGCCAAAGTGCGTGAATTATTAGATCACCATTATTTAGACGAAGTGCCAAATTTGGGTATTCCCACCCTAGAAAACCTCTGCATCTATATTGAAAAAACCATGCGGGCTAATGGTTTAGCACTATCTCGCGTCTCCGTTTGGCGCGAATCGCTGGGGGACAGGTGCGATATGGTAGTTTCAAAATGACCGACCCGATCTTCATCCCCCATCAAGAATTCAAAACCGGCCTCCCCCGTGGCCGTTTTCGCGTTATTGTGAACCCTGAGCGGGCTCAAAAGTATATTAAACACAAACTGTTTGTCGTGGGTATCGCGCTTCCGATGATTGGTATTGGCGCTGCTTTGGCATTATCTGGCTACCCCTGGGCAGGTTTGCCGCTGGTATTGATCGGCATTCTTTTGCCGCGCTATATTAAAAAACAAGCCCCGAAAATACTATTGCACCTAGCACAAAGCGATGCCAAGACGTACCAAGAGGCGATTGAGTACGAGATATTAGAAGTACGGATGACAGAGGGTTAAATACGCGTCCATCCAGCGTATTTATTACCTAAAGTGCTATTTTATTTATAGCGTTTATACTAACGCGATATATTCAAAAATCACTGCAACTGCAACGGCACATTCGACCTAAGATCCGTTTGCTGGTTCTTCTCATTCACAAAGACCAATTTCGGCTGATGCGTAGCCACGTTGTCATCATGCACCTGTGCGAAGGCGGCGATGATGATGAGGTCGCCGGCGCTGGCTCGGCGGGCGGCTGAGCCGTTGACGGAGATCATGCCGGTGCCGCGTTCGCCACGGATGGCGTAGGTGATGAAACGCTCGCCATTGTTGATGTTCCAGATGTGGATTTGCTCGTTTTCGGCGATATTCGCCGCTTCCAGCAGGTTTTCGTCAATCGCGCAGGAGCCTTCATAGTGCAACTCACACTGGGTGACGGCGACGCGGTGGATTTTGGATTTTAAGAGGGTACGAAACATGGGTGAAGTCCATCAATAAAGCGTTGAATTGGGCAGTTTTGGGGCGATGATACGCGTTTTTGCGGCATCCGCTTGTTCCAATGACTGATTTAACGCCATGATAGCGCCCTCTGGCGACGCTGCTGCTGTGATAGCGCTGATCACGGCGACGCCAGCAGCGCCAGCCTTTCGCGATTCTGAAGCCCGTTCCACGTTGACGCCGCCAATAGCGACCAAAGGCAACGGCAACAAGGCGCTCCAATACGCGACGTTGTACGTGCCCTGCGGCTGCCACGGCATGTCTTTGGATTGCGTGGCAAACACCGGGCCGCAGGCGATGTAGCTAGGCTGCAAGCCCCAGGCGCGGCAAACTTCCCAATAGCAATGGGTGCTGAGGCCCAAGCGCAGACCGGCCTGGGCGATGGCCTGCAAATCGGCCACATGCAAGTCTTCTTGCCCCAAATGCACGCCGTAAGCGCCTTCTTCAATGGCGAGTTGCCAGTGGTCGTTGATGAAAAGCTGGGCATTGGCTGCTTTGGCATGTTGAATGGCCAGCTGCACTTCACGCCTGATGTCTACAAGTTCAGGGGATTTGATTCTAAGTTGTATGGTTTTAACGCCAGAAGCCAACACACGTTGCACCCAATCGGCACTGTCAACCACGGCATACAAGCCCAAATCGGCATCGCTCAAAGGAGCAAAACGCAGTGGCTGTGTTTGGATTGAAGCGTTGGGCAAGCTGAAAGTCGGCAGGTTTTCAAGTTGCTGGGCAAAATCTGGCCGTGGACGTACGGGGCCTGCACCCTGGCCTGCTGCGTAGGCGTGGCGCAAGGCATGCGTTGTTGCCATTTTGGCCACAACCAGCGCTTCCATACTGACAAAACCACGCGCCATGGCGGCCGCCACGCTAGAGGCAAACACGCAACCCGTGCCGTGGTTGTGAGGCGTATTCACGCGCGGCAGACGCAGCCAGCCCTGGGCATGCGGGCTGAGACAATAATCTTCGCTGTTCAAACCCTGGGCATCGCCACCGGTGATGATGACGGTTTCGCAGCCTAAAACTTGCAAGGATTGCGCGGCTTGCTCGACGGCTGAGGCGTCATTTAACGGCGCTTGATTCAACAGCAATGCCGCTTCCGCACGGTTTGGGGTGATCACATCCGCACGGGGCAACAACTCATCACGATAAGCTTGAATTAAATCTGCTTGGGCGAAGCTGGCTCCCGTCGTCGCACCTAAAACGGGGTCAACGACGACGGCTAATTTTGGATGTTGCAGACGCAATCGGTCAATCCAGCGCACCAGCACGCGCAAGTTATCCACACTACCGATCATGCCGACTTTGATAGCGGCAGGCGGCATGTCGTCTGCCAGCGCGGCCAGTTGCGCTTCAAAAACGGCAGCATCCACAGGCGCAATCAGCTGCACACCCATGGAATTTTGCGCGGTGATGGCGGCTATGACGGTGCAGCCATGCACGTCCATCGCCTCAAACGCGCGTAAATCTGCTTGCAAACCCGCGCCCGCGCCAGAGTCTGAGCCAGCGACCGACCACACGATGGGTGGACGCACTGTGGTTTCATGGTTCATAAGAATGGCCTGCCTGTCACCGGCGTGGTAGCCACCGCCATGTCTTGCGTTGCCATGATGCCGGCTTCATAGGCCAGTCGGCCCGCTTGAATACCCATCTTGAAGGCCTGCGCCATTTGCACCGGCTGGTGCGCCAAGGCCACGGCGGAATTGAGCAACACGGCGTCAAAACCCAGCTCCATGGCCAGCGCCGCGTCTGAGGGGCAGCCGATGCCGGCGTCCACAATCAAGGGCACATCAGGCAAGCGCGCCCGCAAAGTGCGCAGGGCATAAGGGTTGATCAGCCCTTGACCAGAACCAATCGGCGCACCCCAAGGCATCAAAATACGGCAACCGGCGTCCAGCAGGCGCTGGCAGCTCACCAAGTCGTCCGTGCAATAGGGAAACACCTCAAAACCGGCGCGTACCAGCTCGGTGGTGGCGGTCAGCAGCTCAAACGGGTCGGGCTGCAAGGTGTGCTCGTCGCCCACCACTTCCAGCTTGATCCAGTGCGTGCCAAACAATTCACGCGCCATATGCGCCAGCGTCACCGCTTCACGCGCGGTACGGCAACCCGCGGTATTGGGCAGCAAGCGGGCACCGCTTTGGCGAATCAGCTGGTAAAAATCGTTTTGTGTGGCTTGCCCATTTGGCGCTGAACTTGATGATGAAACGGCAGCCAGCTGCCGTTTCAGCCCGACCGTGACCACCTGCGCGCCCGAAGCGGCTATCGCCTGCTGCAGCACCTGCGGCGACGGATAACTGGAGGTTCCCAGAAAAAACCGGCTGCTCAGTTCAACATCTGCAATACGAAAGCTCATAGAAGAATCCATAATTTTTAGCCCCCTGTGATGGCTTGAAAGGTGAACACAGCATCGCCGGCCAGCAATTCGCGCGATGCCCGGTCATTGCGCGCTACAAACTCACCATTCACGGCGGTGGCAACGGCTTCTGCGGCCAGTTGTGCGTTGGCAATGACAGCGGCCAAACTCGTCCCCAAAGGAATCGATTGCGACTCTCCATTGACGGTTATCAAGATGTGCTCGATGAGGCTCATGCAATCTCTTTCATCTTTTCAAATTGTTGCATCTCGGCCATCGCCTGCTCGACCAAAGCCGGCGCTATCAGCCAGCCATGCCGAAACAGCCCATTGATGCGCGTGATGCCTGACGAAGTCTCCAAACGCGGTAAGTTGTCTGGCAGCGCGGGACGCAGATTTGACTCGCTGTGGATGATGCGGGCTTCGGCCAGCTCGGGCAGGATGCTGTGCGCGGCGGAAAGCAGCTCCAACGTTGTGCGTAACGACACCGGGGAACGGTCTTCGCTTTCAATCTCGCTCGCACCCACCACAATATGCCCACCTTGACGTGGCACGATGTAGACACGGTGGCGCGGGTGCAGCAAGCGCACGGGGCGGTGCAACACCAGATCGGGCGCATCTAGCCAGAAAATCTCGCCACGCACGCCTCTGACTTGAGGTGTGAATCCGTTGTCTTCATTCTGCAACGCTGCACTGGGTCGTGCTCCCGTTCCCCGCACATCAAAGACCCAGTCAAAACCACGCTCTCCCTTCGCCGTGTGCAACACGCCAGCGCTGACACGCTGGACGGATTCACCCCAATGCCAGTGCGTACCGTGTTGCGTTGCGGCCTGGTGCAAAGCCATCATCGCTTGGACGGTGTGGATTTGTCCTTCTCCCGGCAGCATCCAGGCATGGGCGCAACCGTGAATGGCAGGTTCTAACTCGCGCAGTTCAGGCATGGCCAGCGCTTGCGGGGCGAATTCAATCGGCGCTTTGTGTTTGAGCAAGTCCACCACGCGGCGTGCCGCGCCTTCGTCGCCCCGATGCGCTACCAGCAAGCTGCCACGTTGGTGAAATTCAACCGCTGATTCATGCGAAGCTTGCCCCAAAGCCTGCCTCACCTCTGCTATTAGCTGCGGCCAACGCACCAGCGAGCGCAAGCCCATGGCAAACACCGCCGCATCAGCGCCTTCGAGCTCTGCGACGGGGCTGAGCATGCCAGCCGCCGTCCAACCCGCTGCACCGCGCCCCAAGGCATCGGGTGCAGGGTCGTACACATTCACATGATGGCCAGCACGCGTCAACTCAAACGCCAGTAAGCGCCCAAGTAAACCCGCGCCAGCAATGCCGATTTTCATGACTTCGACAAGCTCAGTCCGAACGGTTTACGCTCCAAGCCATTCATTTTTAAACTGCGTGAATAGGAATATAAATCTCGCTACCCTGTGCTTTGAACTCTGCACTCTTGGCTTTCATGCCTTCTTCAATCGCTGCATATTCGCGCACTTCTTGCGAAATTTTCATCGAGCAAAACTTGGGGCCGCACATGGAGCAGAAATGTGCGACTTTGGCTGAGTCTTTGGGCAGCGTTTCGTCGTGGAAGTCTTTGGCGGTGTCGGGGTCTAGCGCCAAATTGAACTGATCTTGCCAGCGGAATTCAAAGCGTGCTTTGGACAAGGCCTCGTCGCGTGCTCTGGCCGTGGGGTGACCCTTGGCCACATCGGCAGCGTGCGCTGCAATTTTGTAGGCAATGATGCCTTGCTTCACATCGTCACGGTTCGGCAAGCCCAGATGCTCTTTTGGCGTGACGTAGCACAGCATCGCCGTACCCATCCAGCCGATCATGGCCGCGCCAATGGCGCTGGCGATGTGGTCGTAGCCGGGTGATACGTCAATCGTCAAAGGCCCCAGCGTATAGAACGGTGCTTCGTGGCAAGTCTTGAGCTGCTCGTCCATATTGGCCTGAATGAGGTGCATAGGCACGTGACCCGGGCCTTCAATCATGGTTTGCACGTCGTGCTTCCACGCCACTTGGGTGAGCTCGCCCAAGGTGCGCAGTTCGGCAAATTGCGCTTCGTCGTTGGCATCGGCGGCCGAGCCAGGGCGCAAACCATCGCCCAGCGAGAAGCTCACATCGTATTGCTTCATGATGTCACAAATGTCTTCAAAGTGCTCGTACAAGAAGCTCTCTTTGTGGTGCGAAATGCACCACTTGGCCATGATAGAACCGCCGCGCGACACAATGCCGGTGCGGCGTTTGGCGGTCATCGGCACGAACGGCAAACGCAGTCCTGCGTGGATGGTGAAGTAGTCCACACCTTGCTCAGCTTGCTCGATCAGCGTGTCTCTGAAAATCGCCCACGTCAAGTCTTCAGCCACGCCGCCAACTTTTTCCAGCGCTTGGTAAATCGGCACCGTACCAATCGGCACGGGCGAGTTGCGCACGATCCAGTCGCGGGTGGTGTGGATGTTTTTGCCCGTGGATAAATCCATCACATTGTCTGCACCCCAGCGAATCGCCCAGACTAACTTTTCGACTTCTTCTTCGATGCTGGAGGTGACGGCAGAGTTACCAATGTTGGCGTTGATTTTGACGCGGAAATTGCGCCCAATCGCCTGCGGCTCCAGCTCGGTGTGGTTGATGTTGGCGGGGATGATGGCGCGGCCACGGGCGATCTCGGAGCGCACAAATTCGGGCGTCATGATGGTTGGGAGAATCGCACCCATCGGGTTGCCGCGCAGGCGGTTGTTTTTCTCGGTGTCGCCCAAATATTCGGCTGCCCAAGCGGCATTGGCGTTTTCACGAATCGCCACGTATTCCATCTCGGGTGTGATGATGCCGCGCTTGGCGTAATGCATTTGGCTCACGTTCATGCCACTCTTGGCGCGGCGGGGCGGACGCTGGAGAGCTGCGGCTTCTCGACGCAAGGTTTCCATGCGAGCCGCTTCGGGGTCGTTCGCGTCTAATGCACGGCGCAGGCCGTCATCAATGGCTTGGCGAATGCGGCCGTCGTAGGTTTCGGTGTCGGCACGCGCATTGATCCAGCTGCCGCGCAGGTCTGGCAGGCCTTTGCGGACGTCAATTTTGGCAGCGGGGTCGGTGTAGGGGCCTGATGTGTCGTAAATGGTGACTTGTTCGCCATTG
This sequence comes from Comamonadaceae bacterium, assembly GCA_947485165.1. Lineage (GTDB taxonomy): Bacteria > Pseudomonadota > Gammaproteobacteria > Burkholderiales > Burkholderiaceae_C > Aalborgiella. The sequence goes on along the minus strand of CANKRG010000007.1, from coordinate 46,407 downwards.
GTCAGCAGCACCTCGCGCATGGGTACACGAAGCTCTTTGTGCAGCTCGCCCGCGATGTGGATTTTGGTTGAAGCAGGGAAAGGCTCGCGCGTGAGGGCGAGCAGCGTAGCAAGTTTATCGGGAGCGTTCATAAAGCCATCCTTTGCGGTAATGCAGTAGGTGCCGTGGCACAAATGCTCCGAAAGGTGTGGCCAAAACCATCTGTGTGAACCGCAATCCACCTTGGTGTTTTGCGACAGATTGATGTTGTCAGCTCTTCTTACGTCGGTACGAACCGATTCAAGTTCACGGGTTTGGTTAAAGCCATCTCAGCACCCAATCACCATGATTGAGTGCACCCCGGAGCGATGCTAGTGTAACTCTTTTTCGCTAGACTCCAGAATCGTCGGCTTCGCTTCAGCCAACATATTCGGATAATCGCGGCTGAAATGCAAGCCACGGCTTTCTTTGCGGCGCAGGGCGGATTGGACGATCAGATCGGCCACTTCGACCAAATTACGCAGCTCCAGCAAGTCGCGGGTGACGTGGAAGGCCGCGTAGAACTCTTGAATTTCGGCTTTCAAGAGGTCAATGCGGTGGGCGGCGCGCTCTAGGCGCTTGTTGGTGCGGACGATGCCCACGTAGTCCCACATGAAGCGGCGCAGTTCGGCCCAGTTGTGGGAAACGACGACGAGTTCGTCTGGGTCGGTCACGCGGCTGTCGTCCCACGCGGGTGGCTGGCCGGGCGCAACTTTGGCGCTGGCTTTGATCGCGCTGGCGGCTGATTTGGCAAACACCATGCATTCGACCAGCGAATTGCTCGCCAAACGGTTCGCACCATGCAGACCGGTATAGGTCGTTTCACCAATGGCGAACAGGCCCGCCAGGTCGGTGTGACCTTGCAGATCCGTCATCACACCGCCACAGGTGTAGTGCGCTGCGGGTACGACGGGGATGGCTTCTTTGGTGATGTCTATGCCCAGCTCCAGGCACTTGGCTTTGATGTTGGGGAAGTGCTCTTGCAAGAACTCGGGGGATTTGTGCGATATATCGAGCAGCACGAAATCAACGCCGTGCTTTTTCATCTCAAAGTCGATCGCGCGGGCGACCACGTCGCGCGGGGCGAGCTCCAGGCGCGGGTCATGGTCGGGCATGAAGCGCTTACCAGCATATTCAGCGCCGGCGGATGCGGGCAGAAGCAAGTGCCCACCCTCACCGCGCACGGCTTCGGTGATCAGATAGCTTTTGGCGTGCGGGTGATACAGGCAGGTGGGGTGAAACTGGATGAATTCCATATTTGCAACGCGGCAGCCGGCGCGCCAAGCGGCAGCAATGCCGTCACCCGTCGCCGTATCAGGGTTGGTCGTGTACAAATAGACTTTGCCTGCACCGCCCGTGGCCAGAATGGTGTGCGGGGCGGAAAAAGTAACGACTTCGTCTTTGACCTGGTCTAACACGTAGGCACCGAGGCAGCGTTTGTCCGGGCCTTTGGCGGTGATCAAATCGACCAGCATATGCTGCTCAAACACGGTGATATTGGGCGTCTCACGCACGCGCTGCACCAGCACTTTTTGCACGGCAGCGCCAGTGGCATCGGTCACGTGGACGATGCGGCGCTCAGAGTGACCACCCTCGCGCGTCAGGTGAACATGGCCGTCTTCCTGCGTGAATTCCACGCCCAGTTGCTGCAGCCACTGCACAGCTTCGGGCGCGTGCTCGACGGTGAACATGGTGGCGGCTAAATCGCACAAACCGGCACCTGCGACCAAGGTGTCTTCCACATGCGATTGGATGGTGTCGCCCTCGCCCATAACCGCTGCAATACCGCCCTGCGCCCAAGCGCTTGAACCATCGCCCAATTCGTTTTTGGTGATCACGGCAACACGGTGCGTGGGTGCTAAATGCATGGCGGCGGACAAGCCGGCCAAGCCACTGCCGATGATGATGACGTCGAATTGTTGGGTCATGGATGAGTATGAATTACGTAGGTGTTGATATGTCGGTGCCGTTATGTCGATGCCGTTATGTCGGCGTGTAGGTCAGTGTCACATAAATCGGCGCATACGACTCGGCCTGCACGAAGTTGATCAAGCCTTCTTTGGCCAGCTCCAGCATCGCCACAAAGGTGACGACCAAGACGGGAACGCCCTTGCTGCCATCAAACAGGCGCTCAAATTCTAAAAACTTTTTGCCCTGCATGCGGCGCAAAATAATACTCATGTATTCCCGGACCGAGAGCTCTTCTTTTGAAATCGTGTGGTGCTGGATCAATTTGGCGCGTTTCAAAATATCTTGCCAGGCACTTTGCAAATCGGCCATGTCCACATCGGGGAAGCGCGGTTTCAGCGATTGCTCGACGTAAATCTGCGCCTTCAGCACATCACGACCCATTTGCGGCAGGTTGTTGATTTTGATGGACGCCAGCTTCATTTGCTCGTATTCCATCAAGCGGCGCACCAGCTCAGCGCGTGGGTCTTCAGGTTCCACACCCTCAGCCGTGCGCTTGGGCGGCAGCAGCATGCGGGATTTGATTTCAATCAGCATGGCTGCCATCAGCAGGTATTCGGCGGCCAGTTCGAGGTTGTGCTTCTTGATTTCTTCGACATAACTCAAATACTGGCGCGTCAGCGGCGCCATGGGAATGTCCAAAATATTGAAATTCTGCTTGCGAATCAGGTACAGCAGCAAATCCAGCGGACCTTCAAAGGCTTCTAAAAAGACCTCCAAAGCGTCGGGCGGGATGTATAAATCATTCGGCAGATTGAACAAAGGCTCGCCATACAGGCGCGCCAAGGCGACTTGGTCGATAACCTGTGGCATGGCCAAACTTTCGGGCAGTATCGCGGGCAGCAGACTGCTTTTCTCCGTCATAAAAACTTATTTTTTAGTCTGATAAACGTAAGGTGATTGCGCCACTTTGCCATCCAAATACTCAGCTTGTGCGCTGCGGTCTACATTTTTATCCCACAGCAAAGCGCGGCCTGCGCGCTGCTCGGCTTCCAGCGTCGGCTTGTCGGCTTTGAGCTGGTCGATGAACAAGGTGATGTCTGACTGGTAATCGGGGCGGCGGAAAAATGACATAAATGAGCTCTCGGTTCAATTTCACTAGAATTGCGGAATTTCCACCATTTTACGGGGTGTCGCACGTGTTCATTTTTAATCACTTTTTGGATTCATTTCCTGATTCTGTTTTCAGAAAAATCAGTGTTTTGATGCTGTTGGCAAGTTTGGCCGTCTTTTTGCCAGCTTGTGACAACCAGCGCATTTCGCAGCTGGAAGAAGGCGTGGCCTCTGAGGGCGACGTGAAAATGAAGTTTGGTGAACCTGAGAAAATTTGGGATGGCGAAAACGGTGCGAAAATTTTGGAATACAACCGCCAGCCCGCCGGCACGCAAAACTACATGATCACCATTGGCGCAGACGGCAAAATGAGCGCCCTGCGCCAAGTGCTGACGCCAACAAACTTCGCCAAAATCACGCCCGGCATGATGATGGAAGATGTGCGCAAACTGCTGGGCAAGCCCATGAAAATCACCCCGTATGAGCTGCAAATGAAGTGGCACTATGACTGGCGCTACATGGATGGCCCGAATGTGACCGACAGCAAAATCTTCACCGTCATTTTCAACCCTGATTTGAAAGTGATTTCAACGGGGTCGGTGGTGGATGGCGCAGCCATCAAAGCTTCAACGCAGCCTTAATCAGTCTATGGGTGAAGCTGCTGTCGTGGCGGCAGTGATACCGCTGTCTAGATTGGGGTAAAGATCATTCGCTCTTAATGTTTTCAGCAAACCGCCGCGCTCGGCCATCTCCAGCGGTTGATACGCCAAGCCACACACCAGCAGCCGCACCCGCTCTTTGCGGCATTTACGGGCCAGGCTGCTCAGCGTATCGACGCCTGTGGGGTCCAGGTAGATCACGTTTTTCAGGTCTAGCACCAAAGCGTACGAGGGCAGTTTGACTTCAATGTCTTCTAACAACTTAACCGTACCAAAAAACAAAGCGCCATACAGGCGATAGGCGTCTACTTGGCCTTGCAAATTAGCCAAGGCGGGCTGCGCTTCGGCACTCACCGCCTCGTAACGGGACAGGCTGGAAATACGGTAGATAAAGATCAAACACGCCGCAATCAACCCCGCTTCCACAGCGACGGTCAAGTCAAAAATCACCGTCAACAAAAACACCGCCACCAGCGTGGCGCCGTACGATTTTCGCAGCTGGCGCAGGTGCAAAAACTCGCGCCATTCGCCCATGTTCCAGGCTACAAACATCAAAATTGCCGACAAGGTCGCCAACGGCACATGGTTGGCCAGCGGCGCGGCGACCAGCACGATGATGAGCAAGACCACGGCATGCACCATGCCTGCCACTGGACTAACCGCCCCGCTTTTGATATTGGTCATGGTGCGCGCCACCGTGCCCGTAGCGGGCATGCCGCCGAAAAACGGGGTGACAAAGTTGGCGATGCCTTGCGCCATCAGCTCTTGGTTGGGGTTGTGGCGGTCACCCATCAGGCCATCGGCCACGCGGGCGCAAAGCAATGATTCAATCGCGCCCAAAAGCGCCAAGGTAAGCGTAGGAATCAGCAAAAAACGGGCGCTCTGCCAGGTGAAATCTGGCCACACAAAGGCTGGCAATGTCGCAGGAATGCCTCCAAACTTGCTGCCAATCGTCTCCACTTGCAAACCCGACAGGCTGACGACCAACGTTGCCAACACCAATGCCACTATTGCACCCGGCAAAATAACGGCGACTGAGGTGATTTTGTTACCCAATTTGCCATGCAGCTCAGTTTTGACTTGATTCGTTTGGCCAGGTCTTTTCAACCATCTGGTCAAACCGACTTGCCACAGCACGATGATGGCCAGCGAACCGACTGAGACCAGCACCGTCTGCGGACTCCAACTGGACAAGTTGTTGTAAAGGGTGCTGATGATGCCAAAAAAGTCAGCTGGCATGTTGCCCACTTTCAGTCCCAAAAAGTCTTTGATTTGTGACAACCCCACCAACACCGCAATGCCGTTGGTGAAGCCAATCACCACCGATATAGGGATAAAACGAATCAAACTGCCCAGCTTGAACATACCCATGACAAACAGCAACACGCCCGACATGGCGGTGGCAATGATCAAGTTCGCCACGCCAAAGCGCTCGACCATGCCATAAACGATCACAATAAACGCGCCGGCCGGCCCGCCGATTTGCACCTTGCTGCCACCTAAAACGGAGATGATGAAGCCTGCGATGATGGCGGTGAAAATGCCCGCTTCGGGTTTCAAGCCACTGGCAATGGCAAAGGCCATAGACAGCGGCAGCGCCACCACGCCGACCGTGATGCCAGCGGTCACGTCACGCCCAAACTGCGCTTTGTCGTAACTTTTTAGGGTATCAACCAGCTTAGGGTGAAAGTCTAAATGCTTCAAACTTATTCCCTTTCAAATCTGCACTTACAAACGACGATTTCAAGCCATAAGTGAGTCCTTACTTCACCCTTATTTCACTCTCATTCCTGGCAAAGCGCCAACCATAGGCTCCAAAACATAAATACCCGGCTGCGCTTTTTCATCCGCCGCGCTGGCGGCTAAGACCATGCCGTCGGACATGCCAAACTTCATTTTTCGCGGTGCCAGGTTGGCCACCATCACCGTGTGTTTGCCGATCAAATCGGCTGGCGCGTAGCTGCTGGCGACGCCGCTGAAGACATTGCGGGTCTTAGCCTGCCCCGCATCGTCCACCTCGCCCACGTCCAATGTCAGCCGCAGCAGCTTGGTGCTGCCTTCGACCGCTTCGCAGTTGACGATTTTGGCGATCCGCAGGTCGATTTTGGCGAAATCGTCGATGGTGATGATCTCGGATTTGGCATCTGAAGCTGCTTCAGGAGCCGCTTTTACTCCTGATTTAATAGCAATACTGGCAATTAATTCAACGGCTAGAGGCATATTTATCACCTCAAAAAGGGCGTCCAACTGCTTGCTATCGACGCGCTGCATCAAATGCACGTAATCGCCAATGCCATGTCCCGCGCCCAGCTGCGTTGCAGCGTCTTGGATGGTGAACGGTGCAGTTTTCAAAAACTGCTCAACGCCTGCGGCCAACTGCGGCAAGACGGGTTTGAGGTAGATCGTGAGCAATCTGAAAGCCTCGATACACACTGTGCAAACATCGTGAAGACGTGCTTCCATGCCCTCTTTTTTTGCCAATTCCCAAGGTTTGTTGGCGTCCACGTACACGTTCACACGGTCTGCCAAGAGCATGGTTTCGCGCAGCACTTTGCCAAAGTCGCGGGTTTCGTACAACTCAGCCATGCTCTCTTTTTGAGAGCTGATCAGGCTTATTAATTGCCGGCCATCGTCAGAAATGGCACCCAATTTATGATCGAACTTCTTGGCCAAGAAGCCGGCCGCCCGGCTGGCGATGTTGATGTATTTACCCACCAGGTCGCTGTTCACCCGCGCCATAAAGTCGTCGGCATTGAAATCGATGTCTTCATTGCGGGCTGACAGCTTGGCAGCCAAGTAATAGCGCAGCCACTCCGGGTTCATCCCCAAACTCAGGTATTTGAGCGGATCCAAGCCCGTTCCTCGGCTTTTGCTCATCTTTTCACCGTTGTTGACGGTCAAAAAGCCGTGGACGAAGATGTTGGTTGGGGCTTTGCGACCGCTGAAGTGCAGCATGGCGGGCCAAAATAGGGTGTGGAAGGTGACAATGTCTTTGCCGATGAAGTGGTATTGCTCCAAATTCAGGTTCGCCATGTAAGCCTCGTAACTTGGGCTTTGCGGATCTATCACTGAACGTTTATCCAGTAGATTCTTCAACGATGCCAAGTAACCCACAGGTGCGTCCAACCAAACATAGAAGTATTTGCCCGGTGCGTCAGGGATTTCAACACCAAAGTACGGTGCGTCGCGCGAAATATCCCAGTCGCCCAGGCCTTCTGAGGTGCTGCCGTCGGGGTTGGTGCGGACGGAGAACCACTCTTTGACCTTGTTGGCGACTTCAGGTTGCAACTTACCATCTTGCGTCCATTTCTCTAAAAACTCGACACAGCGCGGGTCTGAGAGCTTGAAGAAAAAATGCTCGGAGTTTTTGAGCTCGGGCCGTGCGCCAGACAGCGTAGAAAACGGGTTGATCAGGTCTGTAGGCGCATAGACAGCACCGCAGTTTTCGCAGTTGTCGCCGTACTGGTCTTTGCTGTGGCACTTCGGGCACTCACCTTTGATGTAGCGGTCTGGCAGGAACATGTTTTTCTCGGGATCGAAAAACTGTTCAATCGTCTTGGTTTCAATCAGCGAGCCATCCGCGCGGTCACGCAAATCGCAGTAGATTTGGCGCGCCAGCTCATGGTTTTCTGGCGCATCGGTGCTGTGCCAGTTGTCAAAACTGATGTGAAAACCGTCTAAATATTGCTTACGTCCGGCAGCTATGTCAGCCACAAACTGCTGCGGTGTTTTGCCCGCTTTTTCAGCCGCAATCATGATGGGTGCGCCGTGGGTGTCGTCCGCGCCTACAAAATTAACCGCATTCCCCTGCATGCGCTGAAACCGCACCCATATATCGGCCTGGATGTATTCCATGATGTGGCCGATGTGGAAGTTTCCGTTGGCGTACGGCAGTGCGGTGGTGACGAAAAGTTGGCGTGGGGCGGTCATGGGAGTAAAAAGGGTATCTTTTGAAGCTAAGCAGTTATTTTATGGGTTGTCGTTACACTTCTAGCATTATTCGCACTTAAGCACCCTAAACTAGCGTTTTTCCTCCTCTTTTTTTGAACTGATTTACCTTTATGGCCACCCAAGAACAACTTCTGCAAGCCCTGCAAACCGTCGTAGATCCGAACACAGGTCGTGATTTCGTCACCAGCAAAGCGCTTAAAAACCTGACTGTGACAGACGGCGATGTCGCTTTTGACGTGGAGCTGGGCTACCCCGCCAAAAGCCAAATGGCGGGTTTTCGCAAAGCGCTGATCGCAGCGGCCAAGGGCGTGGCTGGCGTGCAAAACGTGTCGGTCAACATCACCAGCAAAATCACCGCGCATGCGGTGCAGCGCGGTGTGGCGTTGCTGCCGAATGTGAAAAATATCGTCGCCGTGGCTTCCGGCAAGGGCGGCGTCGGCAAAAGCACGACAGCTGTGAACTTGGCTTTGGCATTGGCGGCTGAAGGCGCGTCCGTCGGTTTGCTGGACGCCGACATTTATGGCCCTAGCTTGCCGATGATGATGGGTATTACGGGTAAACCGGAGAGTTTGGATGGCACCAACATGGAGCCGCTGGAAAACTACGGCGTGCAAGTCATGTCCATTGGCTTTTTGGTGGCGCAAGACGAAGCCATGATTTGGCGCGGTCCGATGGCAACGCAGGCTCTGGAACAGCTGCTGCGCCAAACCAATTGGAAAGATTTGGATTATTTGATCGTCGATATGCCGCCTGGCACAGGCGACATTCAGCTCACCTTGTCACAACGTGTGCCGATGACAGGCGCGGTGGTGGTAACAACACCGCAAGACATTGCCCTGTTGGATGCGAAAAAAGGCATCAAAATGTTTGAAAAAGTCGGCGTGCCGATTTTGGGCATTGTGGAAAACATGGCCGTGCATGTGTGTACGAATTGCGGCCATACCGAGCATATTTTTGGCGCTGACGGTGGCAAAAAGATGGCGGCCGACTACAAAATGGCTTACCTAGGTGCTTTACCTCTGAATATGCAAATTCGACTACAAGCTGACAACGGAAAACCTACGGTAGTGAGCGACCCTGATGGCGAGATCGCCGGCATCTACAAAGCGGTGGCACGCCAAGTGGCGGTGTCGATTGCGGCGAAGAACAAAGATTTTTCGAGCAAGTTTCCGAGCATCAAGATTTCTAAAGATACGTAAATAGAGATTCGACAAAGCCATTGCCATGAACCTGCTTGCCTCGCTGCGCTACCTTGTCGCTTTAGATGAGCACAAGCATTTTGGCAGAGCAGCGCTGGCTTGCCATATCACGCAACCAGCGCTGTCCAATGCGCTGCGGGCGCTGGAGCAGGAGTTTGGCACCACCATCATCAACCGTGGCCGGGTGTTTGTCGGCTTGACGCCTGAGGGTGAGCGTGTGCTGGCCACCGCGCAGCGCATGATGCATGAGCGGGAGCTGCTGCAGCAAGATTTACGCAGTGTGGCAAACAAACCCGTCGGAAATATCGTTATCGGCGCTGTGCCCACTGCGGTGCCCATTGCGGCTCGCTTTGCCGCGATGCTGCAAGCACAGCACCCAGGCATCATGCCAACGGTGCTATCCATGTCGTCAGACGAGATCGAAAACGGCTTAGAAAAGTTGTCATTGGATGTGGCTTTGGGCTACACGGATAGGCTGCAATCCAAAGCTTTGCGCTTACGCAGCTTGGCGCAGTACACCGAACATTATTTTTTGGTGCAAAAGTCAGCCCAGCCAGAGGCACACAACCGACTGAAAATTGGTGCCAAAATAACTTGGCAGCAAGCCAGCAACCTGCCGCTGTGTTTGCTAACGCCTGACATGCATAACCGCACGATTGTGGATGCCGCGTTTGCGCAAGCTGGCGTGACCGCGAAACCCATCATAGAAACCAATTCGCTGCTGACGCTGGCTTTGTCGGTTGTCGCGGGTGAAGTTTGTAGCATTTTGCCAGGCGCCATGTTGGATACTGTGCGCGGCTATGCCGAGCTGGAAGCGCTGCCGCTAGAAAGCCCCCTGGTGGCGACACCCATTGGTTTTATGATGCCGCAAAGTCTGCGTACCTCACACACCCAACAAGCGGCGATGGCGCTGGCGCAAGACGAAATTTGGCTTAAACACGCTGCGGAGCATAGCGGTTTGCTGAAAAGTTGAGGATTCAATCAGCTCAGCATTTCAAATGCTGCAGTGCATCATTTATTTTTTGAATGAATGCATGTTTCGATTCAATTTGACCGGTACGGCCATTGCGCCCACACTCAGGCGAATTAGCAACCAAATATCGTATTACAAATTGTATGACAGCCGCACTTCCAGTTATGAACTCAGTCAATTCCGTCGTTCTAGCCACCCCAGACCAGCTGCGCGAACGTATTCGCCAGAAAAGCAAACTCAAAGGCCGACAGGCCGATGATATTTCCCGCGCTGAGGTGGTGGCGCTGCTTGGGGCGCGACCAGCAGAGGGCTACCGACGCGATTTGTTGATTGAAAACCTGCATTTGCTGAACGACACCTACCGCTGCCTGCATGAGCGACATCTGGTCGCCTTGGCCAAGGAAATGAACATACCCATGGCCGAGGTGTACGAGGTGGCCACGTTTTATCACCACTTTGAAGTCGTCAAAGGCATCAAACAAGATACAGGGGATGGCGATGTGATCGTGGATGGCACGGCCCCCGCACTGACCATCCGCGTTTGCGACGGCTTGTCTTGCGAGCTCGCAGGGGCGCAAGATTTACTCAAACGCTTGCCGGCTATTTTGGGCAACCCAGGCATGCGGGTGATTCCTGCGCCCTGCCTAGGCCGCTGCGAACAAGCGCCTGTGGTGGCTGTGCATCAACGCAACGTGCCATACGCCACGCTGGAGAGCGTTAAAAATGAAGCAAATAACGATGTAGCCGGCGTTTTTATTGCTAAAGGTGCTATTAATTTTATAACAAGTGAATTGACTGAAAAAAGCATTTCACCGCACCCCGAACATGCCGATGCACGGCTTCCGCCAGCCTACACCGATTTTGCCACCTATCTGGCGCATGGCGGTTACGCGCTGCCAAGCAAGCTTGCCAACGATATGGCGAACGGCAGCTTGGACGTAGAGCCCATCCTCAAAGCGATGGAAGACTCTGGCCTGCGTGGCTTGGGCGGCGCAGGCTTTCCTGCAGGACGCAAATGGCGCATTGTGCGCGACCAGCCCGCCCCCAAGCTGATGGCGGTCAACATTGACGAAGGCGAGCCGGGTACCTTCAAAGACCGCACCTATTTAGAGCGCGACCCGCATCGGTTTTTAGAAGGCTTGCTGGTCGCCGCCATGGTGGTGGGCATCGACGCCTGCTACATCTACCTGCGGGATGAATACCACGATTGCCGACGCTTGCTGACGGCTGAATTGGCTAAATTACAAGCCAACCCACCAGCGGCTTTGGTGGGCAAGTTGCCCCTGATCGAGCTGCGCCGAGGTGCGGGTGCATACATCTGCGGTGAAGAATCCGCCATGATTGAGAGTATTGAAGGCAAACGCGGCGAACCGCGCATGCGTCCGCCCTACATCGCCCAAGTCGGTTTGTTTGGCCGCCCGACGCTGGAGCACAATTTTGAAACCCTGTACTGGGTGCGCGACATTGTGCAGCTGGGGCCGCAATGGTTCAGCAGTTTTGGCCGCAATGGCCGCAAAGGTTTGCGCAGCTTCAGCGTGAGCGGCCGCGTCAAGCACCCGGGCGTGAAATTGGCGCCTGCGGGCATCACCCTGCTGGAGTTGGTTGACGAGTATTGCGGGGGCATGTTGGATGGCCATGAACTTTACGCCTACCTGCCTGGTGGTGCATCAGGTGGCATTTTCCCCGCCAGCCATGCCAATGTGCCTTTGGACTTTGACACACTGCAGCCGCTGGGTGGTTTCATCGGCTCTGCCGCGGTGATTGTGCTGAGTCAACATGACAGCGCACGTGACGCCGCCTTGAACATGATGCGTTTCTTTGCGCACGAAAGCTGCGGCCAATGCACGCCCTGCCGCGTCGGCACCGTGAAAGCGGCACGTTTGATGGAGGCCAAGGTGTGGGACAACGACACCTTAGAAGACTTGAACGTGGTGATGACCGATGCCTCGATTTGCGGCCTCGGCCAAGCGGCACCCAACCCGGTGCGCTGCGTTCAAAAATACTTCCCCCATGAAATCAGCCAAACTCAAGCAGGAGCAGCACAATGAACGCGCCTACCAAATTAACAGAGTTGATGCCAGCCTTGCTTGACTTCAAACTCGACGGCGTAGCGATGCAAGCCTTTGAAGGCGAAACCATCATTGATGCGGCCAAACGCCACGACATTGATATTCCCCATCTTTGCTACAAAGAAGGTTACAGAGCCGATGGCAACTGCCGCGCCTGTGTGGTTGAAATCAACGGCGAACGCACCCTTGCACCGAGCTGCTGCCGCAATGTGACAGCGGGTATGGAGGTCAAATCGACCAGCGAACGTGCGGTAAAAAGCCAGAAAATGGTACTGGAAATGTTGCTCAGCGACATGCCGGACACGGGCTACAAATGGAATGAAAAAGATGAATCGCAACAACACGGTGAACTGAGCGACTGGGCAGCACGCATGGATGTGTCGGTGCGTCCAGAGCTGAAAGCCTTGCGCCGCGAGCAACCGAAATCAGACTACTCCCACCCCGCCATGGCGGTGAACTTGGATGCCTGCATCCAGTGCAACCGCTGCGTGCGCGCCTGCCGTGAAGAGCAGGTGAATGACGTGATTGGCTACGCGATGCGCGGCTCGCACAGCGAGATTGTTTTTGATATTGGCGAGAAAATGGGCGAAAGCACCTGTGTGGCTTGCGGCGAATGCGTGCAAGCCTGCCCGACGGGCGCGCTGATGCCAAAAACCCAAGTAGGCTCACAAATTGTTGATAAAAAAGTTGATTCGGTCTGCCCGTTCTGCGGCGTCGGTTGCTTGCTGACCTACAACGTCAAAGACAACAAAATCGTGAGTGTGGATGGCCGCGATGGCCCGGCGAACCACAACCGGCTGTGCGTCAAAGGCCGCTTTGGCTTTGACTACGCACACCATGACCAGCGTTTGACTGTGCCTTTGATTCGTAAAGAAGGTATAGCAAAAGACGAACTGATCACCCGCAATCCCGCAGACTGGCGCGAAGTCTTCCGCGAAGCCACATGGGAAGAGGCTTTGGCCTACACATCGGGCAAGCTGGTGGGTTTGCGCGACACCTATGGCAAGAAATCGCTGGCTGGTTTTGGCTCGGCCAAAGGCAGCAACGAAGAGGCGTATTTGTTCCAGAAACTGGTGCGTACCGGCTTTGGCAGCAACAATGTGGACCACTGCACGCGGCTGTGCCATGCCTCTAGCGTGGCGGCACTTTTAGAAGGTGTGGGCTCTGGTGCGGTGAGCAACCAGGTCAGTGATGTCGAACACGCCGGGCTGATTTTGGTGATCGGCTCCAACCCTACTTCCAACCATCCTGTGGCGGCTACGTGGATGAAAAACGCCGCTAAAAACGGCACCAAAATCGTTTTAGCCGATCCGCGCCGTACTGACATCAGCACCCATGCTTGGCGCACGATGCAATTCAAGCCCGACACAGACGTGGCGATGCTGAACGCCTTGATCCATACCGTGATTGAAGAAGGCTTAACGGACGAAGAATTCATCCGCACCCGCGCCAGCAACTTTGAAGCGCTGCGTGAGAATGTCAAAGGTTACAGCCCCGAGGCCATGGCCCCGATTTGCGGCGTGCCGGCCGAAACGCTGCGCGAAGTAGCGCGCGAGTTTGCCAAAGCCAAAGGTGCGATGATTTTATGGGGCATGGGCATCAGCCAGCACATCCACGGCACCGACAATGCGCGCTGTTTGATTGCTTTGGTCACGGTGACGGGACAGATTGGCAAACCCGGCTCTGGCTTGCACCCGCTGCGTGGGCAAAACAATGTGCAAGGTGCCAGCGATGCTGGATTGATTCCGATGATGTTCCCCAATTACCAGCGCGTCACCGACAAGGGCGTGCATGCGTGGTTTGAAGATTTTTGGCAGACCAAGCTGGACGACCAACCGGGCTACACGGTGGTGGAAATCATGCACAAGGCACTTGCGCCTGACAGTGACCCACACAAGGTGCGTGGCATGTACATCATGGGTGAAAACCCCGCGATGAGTGACCCTGATTTGAACCATGCCCGCCATGCTTTGGCATCGTTAGACCATTTGGTGGTGCAAGACATTTTCATGACCGAAACCGCTTGGCTGGCCGATGTGGTGCTGCCCGCAACCGCTTGGCCGGAAAAAACAGGCACGGTGAGCAACACCGACCGCATGGTGCAAATGGGCAAACAAGCCATCACCCCACCGGGCGATGCCAAGCCCGATTTGTGGATCATCCAGGAAATCGCTTTCCGCATGGGGGTGAACTGGGACAACGCCAGCGCCGGGCCGCCCCAAGCAGGCGTAGCCCCCTCGGGGGGCAGTGCAGTACGCGAAGCGACAAACGTGGGGGCCTTTTACCAGGGTGAGCATTCAGGCGTGGCAGAAGTGTATGAAGAAATGCGTCAAGCGATGCATGCGGCCATTGCTGGCATCACATGGGAACGTTTGGAGCGCGAATCTAGCGTGACCTACCCTTGCCTAAGCGCTGAAGACCCTGGCCAACCCACCGTGTTTATCGACACTTTCCCAACCGCCGATGGGCGTGTGCAGCTTGTGCCTGCAGATATCATTCCAGCGGATGAACGGCCTGATGCGCAATATCCCTTTGTGTTGATCACCGGCCGCCAATTGGAACATTGGCATACCGGCAGCATGACGCGCCGCGCTTCGGTGCTGGACGCTTTAGAACCTATGGCGACTGCGTCGCTGTGCGGGGCAGACATGACAGCCATGGGCTTGAACGCGGGCGATGTCATCACTGTCAAATCACGTCGGGGCGAAGTGGCGATTCACATCCGTCGTGATGATGGTACACCGCGCGGGGCCGTATTTATCCCCTTCGCCTACTACGAAGCGGCGGCGAACATGATGACGAATGCAGCACTTGATCCTGTGGGAAAAATTCCTGAGTTCAAGTATTGCGCTGTTTCTGTTACCAAAGGTGGCAAAGCAGCACTTAAGACGGGGTATTGAAGTATTCAGTTACTGAACTGGCTGAAATACCCTGAATTAAATAGCTGGGGGAAGACTTTGAACGATATCATCACTACCTATGTCTTCCCCACGCCCCGCTTTAAGCGTTTCAGTCATCATGCGCCGCGAGCCTATCGTCGGTGCGATGAGCCGCTGGCAGTCGCATCGCTGGGTATTGGAGCAAGTCGTTTTGAACGAAGAAGTTGCTCAAGAGGATAGCTCGCAGGCCGGTTTCAGTGATAAAAAATCGCAATTATTATCAAAGAATGAAAACACTGAGCGATGGCTGCATAGCGGCTACTGCGCAGAATTATTCACAGATGATGCCGAAGGGTATTACCTGAATGTGACGACAAATGCGCCCTGCTGGTTTGTGCTGTGGCGCATGGAAGAAGAAGCAGGCATCACCGATGAGCCTATCGCCAAACCCGAAATGGTGAGCCTGAGCTACCATGACGCTGGCCGCTGGCTGGATGCACAAGAAACTGTGGAACAAGTGCCGCTGCCGCCTGAAGTTGTCGTTTGGCTAAAAGCCTTTGTGGACCAACACCACGTCAGTGAACTCAAAAAGCGTAAACGACCTGATAGTTTCAAACGTTTAGAGGACAGGTTTGGCAATCCTGCCTCAATCTCAACCGAAAAGAATAGAGGTGGCGGCTTTCCTGGAGGTAACAACCATGGCGGATAGCAATAATGAAGGTTCTCAAGAGGGGTTTTTGGGTCGTTGGTCACAACGTAAGCAAGATATTCGTGCAGGAAAGCCCTTGGCAGAGCCTGAAATTACGACCAAGCCCGTTGCACTAGCCGACAAAGCTTCAAACCTACCTTCTGCCCAAACTTCAGAAAAAACTGCTGTTGCGGAAAAACCCGAAGTCCCACTGCCGACGATGGCAGATGTTCATGAATTGACAGCAGAGTCCGATTTTTCACCCTTCCTTGCCAAAAACGTGTCGCCTGAAGTGCGTAATACAGCGATGAAAAAGCTGTTTACCGACCCACATTACAACGTGATGGACAGGCTGGACATCTACATTGATGATTATTCCAAGCCAGACCCAATTCCTGAATCTATGCTGCGGCAAATGGTCAGCGCCAAGTTTTTGAATTTGTTCAAAGCTGAAGAAGAGGCCGAAGCTGCCGCTGAAAAAGCTGCTTTAGACGCAAAAACGGCGCAAACAGCAACATTAATAGAGGCTCCCATTGGGGATGATGCTCATACCGTAAGCATGCAATCTGTGGCACAGTCGAGGATAGAAAATTTACCTCCACAAACGACACCCATATCGACACCTATTTCCGGACCTAACGATGACCACTCTGATTTGCGATTGCAGCAAAACCATGCCGCTGGACCCCACAAGCTTGGGCGCGGCGCTGAATGAAAATTTAACCCTCCACACCACCCTGTGCCGCCGCGAGGCTGGTAGTTTCCAGCAAGCCATTCAATCTGGCGAAGACGTTGTCGTCGCTTGCACCCAAGAAAAGCGCTTGTTCACCGAGCTAGCCGAGCAAACGGTGGGTGCAAGTTCGCCGATTCGCTTTGTCAACATTCGTGAAATGGGCGGCTGGAGCAAAGACGCCAGCAAAGCCAGCCCGAAAATTGCAGCGCTTTTAGCCGTTGCACATTTGGCTGAGCCTGAGCCAGTTTCAACCGTGACCTACAAAAGCGCTGGGCGCGTGTTGATTATTGGTGATCTGGCTACTGCCGAACGTGCTGCTGGCTTGCTGGGCGATGAGCTGGACATCAGCATTTTCACCCAAGGAACGAAAAACGCTAGCAACTTATTGGCCATGAATTTGTTAGCGATGCAAGAGCGCCAATACCCCGTTTTAGGCGGGAAAATTGAATCTCTTTCTGGCTGGCTTGGCGCTTTTGAGCTCAAGTGGTTGCGAAATAACCCCATCGATTTAGACGTTTGCACCCGCTGCAACGCTTGCGTCACCGCCTGCCCGGAAGACGCGATTGGTTTGGACTACCAAGTCGATATGTCGCTTTGCACATCACACCGCAGCTGCGTCAAAGCCTGTCAGGTGGCTGGCGCGATTGACTTCAACCGTGACGCAGAAAGCTCGAGCGATAAGTTTGATCTTATTTTGGATCTGCGTGACGTTGCCAGTATTAACAGTGACAACGGCTTCACACAACACGCGCTACCGCAAGGCTATTTCCGTTGGGATGGTGTTGATCCAAAACCATTGATGAGTTTGCGAGGTTTGGTCGGCGAGTTTGAGAAGCCTAAGTTTTTCAACTACAAGCAAAAGCTCTGTGCCCACAGCCGCAATGAAAAAGTCGGCTGCAATGCCTGTATCGATGTGTGCTCGGCCAAAGCCATCAGCAGCGAAAAAGACCGCCAACAGATCAAAGTCAATCCCAATTTATGCGTCGGCTGCGGTTCATGCACCACGGTATGTCCTAGCGGCGCGCTGACGTTTGCGTACCCACGGGCGAGCGAGCAAGGCGTCAAACTCAAGACCATGCTGAGCACCTATGCCCGCAGCGGTGGTAAAAATGCAGCTGTTTTGCTGCACAGCCAAGAAGCGGGTTCAAAGTTGCTGAATGCATTGGGTCGCTCGGCACAAATCAACAAAACGACGCAAGGCGTGCCTGCGCGTGTTTTGCCTGTGAGCTTGTGGCACACATCATCCGTTGGTTTGGATGTGTGGCTGACCGCGGTTGCCTACGGCGCATCGCAAGTTTGGGTCCTGCTGACCGATGAAGAGGCGCCGCAATACCGCGCTGCTTTGACTGAACAAATGGCTGTGGCGCAGTCTATTTTGACGGGACTGGGCTATACAGGAGAGCATTTCCGGCTTATAGAAGCCAAGGATATTCAAGATATAGCAGCTGTTGATACAGCCTTGCAAGCTCCGATCGCCCAAGTCGTGAGTCGTAATGCCGGCTTCGCTATTCAAGCCGACAAACGCGCCACCATGGAACTGGCGCTAGACCATTTGATCGAATTTGCACCTGCTAATTTTACAAAACCAGCGGTGATAGCGATGCCAGCCAAAGGCTCTCCTCTCGGAGCCATCGTCATCAACAAAGATGCTTGCACCATGTGCCTAAGCTGCGTGAACGCTTGCCCAGCCAGCGCGCTGCAAGACAATGTGGACTCGCCGCAACTAAAACTGGTTGAGAAAAACTGCGTTCAATGTGGCCTGTGTGCAAAAACATGCCCTGAAAACGCCATCACCTTGATTCCGCAGCTGAATTTAGCGCCATCACGCAAAGACCCTGTGGTGATCAACGAGATGAAACCGTATTCATGCATTCGATGCAGCAAACCCTTTGGCACACTCAAAGCGATTGAAGCCATGGTCGGTAAGTTGTCAGGGCACAGCATGTTTCAGGGCGCTGCCGCTGAACGCCTCAAAATGTGCAGCGATTGCCGTGTCATCGACATGTATTCGACCACCAATGAATCTAAGATCACGGACATTTGAACATGGCAACAAGCAATGATTCCCTACTCGCTGCACAGCTTACCAACACACTTGATGAAGAAACCGCAAGATCAGAGCTGTACGGCCTTCTAGCCAGTGTATTATACGCCTCACCTGCTATTGAATTAATAGCACAAATACGCGTTGCTGCGACCGACACACCAGCAGCTGGTGCTTTTTTAGAAGAACCTTGGCGCAACTTCGTCGGCGTGACCCGCTCCATGTCGGACCAAGCCATCAAAGACGAATACGACGCACTGTTTGGTGGCGTCGGCAAGCCTGAAGTCTATTTGTATGGTTCGCATTATTTGAGCGGTTTTTTAAACGAAAAACCACTGGCCAGACTGCGCACCGAGCTCCAGAGCCTGGGTTTGGAACGCTCAGAGGTGATGTCTGATACTGAAGACCATTTCGCCTATTTGTGCGAAGTGATGCGGTATTTGATCGCAGGCGAGGATGTTGCTGTCGCCAACTTGACACGCCAGCGCGAGTTTTTCTCAACGCACATACAACCATGGGTTAGCTTGATGTGTGATGATATTCAAAATAATAATAAAGCAAAATTCTACGCCTCACTAGCCGAACTCATCCGCGCATTTATGGGCGTAGAAGCGCAAGGCTTTGACATGCTCGTGTAAATGACCAGCATCAATAATTATTGAATTTATTTTCTTAACATCCGCGTTTTCCCTAGGCATTTATTTGCCTATGTGGTTATTTTTGAGTTACAGTAAGCATGCATTCGAATATTTCGTTGAATGATTGCGCGAAGACCTTGGAGTAAAACCATGCAAGAAATTACAAACAAAGCCTCACGCCGAGGTTTTTTCATCACTGCTAGCGTAGCGGGTGCAGCTGTTGCATCAGCCACCTTGATCAAGTCACCAGCACCTGCTGCCATTGCGGAAGTGCTCAAGCCGGCGCCTGCTACGGGTGGCGGCTATGTGCTCAGTGAACACGTCAAACAGTATTACAAAACGACCCTGGTTTAATGCCGCGTCTTGTTCTGCACTTGAACAAACCTAGAGTCCCAAACATTCCCAAACAACCCCAAGTTTATTGGAGAGTTTCATGTTATTAACTAAAAAAACAAGCACTGCTGAGAACGCAGCTCGCTCACCCTTCGTGCATAGCCTACGCAGAGGCATTTCACAAGCCCTGCCCACCATGGACCGCCGCGCGTTTTTGCGCCGCTCCGGTTTAGGCGTTGGTGTAGGTATTGCAGCGACTCAGTTGACGCTCGTGAAAAAAGCGCAGGCTGCAGAAGGCGCTTCAATATTAGGCGCAGGAAAAATTGAAATCAAACGTACGGTTTGCTCACATTGCTCAGTCGGCTGCGCGGTAGATGCCATTGTTGAAAATGGTGTCTGGGTTCGCCAAGAGCCTGTGTTTGATTCGCCTATCAATTTAGGCTCTTACTGTGCCAAAGGTGCAGCTTTGCGTGAGCATGGTCACGGTGAGTTCCGCTTGCGTTATCCCATGAAATTGGTCAACGGCAAGTATGAGCGCATCAGCTGGGACACCGCACTGACTGAAATCAGCGCCAAAATGATGGAGCTGAAAAAGGCCAGCGGCCCAGACAGCGTTTATTTTGTTGGTTCTTCCAAGCACAACAACGAGCAAGCTTATTTGTTACGTAAATTCGTCAGCTTTTGGGGCAGCAACAACTGTGACCACCAAGCGCGTATTTGCCATTCAACAACGGTTGCTGGTGTCGCCAACACCTGGGGTTATGGCGCGATGACCAATTCGTACAACGACATGCAAAACAGCAAGTGCGCGATGTACATTGGCTCGAATGCTGCCGAAGCGCACCCAGTCAGCATGTTGCACATGTTGCATGCCAAAGAAACTGGCACCAAAATGATTGTGGTTGACCCGCGCTACACGCGTACGGCGGCCAAGTCGGACGAGTTTGTGCGTATTCGCTCAGGCTCAGACATTCCGTTTGTATTTGGCGTGCTCTACCACATCTTCAAGAACAATTGGGAGGACACCAAATACATCAACGACCGTGTGTACGGCATGGAGACTGTCAAAGCTGAAGTCTTGGCTAAATGGACACCAGACAAAGTTGAAGAAGCTTGTGGTGTGAAAGAAGCGCAAGTTTTGAAAGTGGCGACTATGCTGAGCGAGAACCGCCCAAGCACAGTGGTCTGGTGTATGGGGCAAACCCAGCACACAACGGGTAACGCAGTGGTTCGAGCAACCTGTATTTTGCAGTTAGCATTAGGTAACGTTGGCAAATCAGGCGGCGGAACCAACATTTTCCGTGGCCATGACAATGTGCAAGGCGCGACTGATGTGGGTCCTAACCCTGACTCATTGCCAGGCTACTACGGCATCGTCGAAGGCGCTTGGAAACACTTCGCGAAAGTCTGGGGTGTTGATTTTGAGTGGATCAAAAAACAGTTTGCAACAGCAGCGATGATGAGCAAGCCAGGTATAACCGTGTCACGCTGGATTGACGGCGTGCTTGAGAAAAACGAGCTGATCGACCAAGATTCCAACTTGCGTGGTGTCTTCATGTGGGGCCATGCGCCCAACTCGCAAACGCGTGGTTTGGAAATGAAACGTGCGATGGACAAACTAGATTTGCTCGTCGTGGTCGATCCCTATCCGTCAGCCACCGCAGCGATGGCAGCCATGCCGGGCAAGGCAGAAGATTTGAACGCGAGCCGTGCGGTGTATTTGCTACCCGCTGCGACGCAGTTTGAAACCAGTGGTTCTGTGACGGCATCAAATCGTTCACTCCAATGGCGTGAAAAAGTCATAGAGCCATTGTGGGAAAGCCGCAGCGATCACATGATCATGCAGCAGTTTGCTAACAAGCTAGGTTTTGGCAAAGAACTGTCTGTCAACTACAAAATGCAAAAAGTAGGCGGCATGGATGAACCGGTGCCTGAAGATATTTTGCGCGAAATCAACAAAGGCGTTTGGACCATCGGCTACACCGGCCAAAGCCCTGAGCGCTTGAAAGCCCACATGCGCAATATGCATGTGTTTGATGTCAAAACGCTCAAAGCCAAAGGCAGTGCGAAAGACAAAGAAACGGGTTACGACTTTACAGGTGATTACTTCGGTTTGCCATGGCCTTGCTACGGCAATGCGTCGATGAAGCACCCAGGCTCGCCTAACTTGTATGACACCTCCAAACACGTGATGGACGGTGGTGGTAACTTCCGCGCTAACTTTGGTGTGGAGCGTGAAGGTAAGAGCTTGTTGTCGGAAGATGGCTCACATTCATTGGGCGCAGATATCACGACGGGTTACCCAGAATTTGACCACGTGCTGTTGAAAAAACTCGGCTGGTGGGATGATTTGACCGATACAGAAAAAGCGGGTGCCGAAGGCAAAAATTGGAAGACAGACTTGACGGGCGGCATTCAACGTGTCGTCATGCAAGTGCATGGTTGCCATCCGTTTGGCAATGCCAAAGCGCGTGCCGTGGTGTGGAACTTCCCAGATCCAGTTCCACAGCACCGTGAGCCTCTGTATGGCACCCGTCCTGATTTGGTGGCCAAGTACCCAACGCATGACGACAAGAAAGCCTTTTGGCGCATGCCCACTTTGTACAAAACGATCCAACAAAAGAACATTGCGGACAAATTGCATGAGAAGTTCCCGTTCATCATGACGTCTGGTCGTTTGACGGAGTACGAAGGCGGCGGTGAAGAGACGCGTTCTAACCCTTGGTTGGCCGAATTGCAGCAAGAGATGTTTATCGAGATTAACCCGAAAATAGCGGCTGAAAAAGGCATCACCAATGGTGGCCGCGCTTGGGTATCGTCACCTACCGGCGCACGCTTGAATGTGCAAGCTTTGGTGACAGAGCGTGTGGGTCCAGATACCGTCTTCTTGCCGTTCCACTTCTCAGGACGCTGGCAAGGTGCTGACATGCTGGTCTACTACCCGAATGGTGCAGCGCCCGTGATTCGCGGCGAGGCTGTCAACACAGCGACAACATATGGTTATGACAGCGTGACCATGATGCAAGAAACCAAAACGACGATCTGTAACGTCGAGAAAGCATAAGGAGTCAAACCATGGCACGCATGAAATTTGTCTGTGATGCAGAGCGCTGCATCGAATGCAATGGCTGTGTAACGGCTTGCAAAAACGAAAACGAAGTCCCTTGGGGTGTGAATCGCCGCCGCGTGGTCACCTTGAACGATGGCGTTCCTGGTGAAAAATCGATCTCTGTGGCATGTATGCATTGCAGCGACGCACCATGTATGGCGGTCTGCCCCGTCAATTGCTTTTATCGCACCGACGAAGGTGTGGTCTTGCATGACAAAGACGTGTGCATCGGCTGCGGCTACTGCTCCTACGCTTGCCCGTTTGGTGCACCACAGTTTCCATCACAAGGCACCTTTGGCGTACGCGGCAAAATGGACAAATGCACCTTCTGTGCAGGCGGCCCGGAAGCCAACGGCAGCCAAGCCGAATTCGAGAAATATGGTCGCAACCGCTTGGCTGAAGGCAAACTGCCTGCTTGTGCTGAGCAATGCTCTACCAAAGCGCTCTTGGCGGGTGATGGCGACGTGATTGCAGACATTTTCCGCAACCGTGTGCTCAAGCGCGGCAAAGGCGCAGAAGTTTGGGGTTGGGGTACGGCTTATGGCTCTAAGCAAGCTGGTCAAGCACCTGCAGTAGGAGCAAAATGATGAAAAAGACAGCATTCATGGTTATTGCAGCGGCAGCTTTGGTTGCCTGTGGCGACAAACAACAAACCTCTGGGACACCAAAAAATGACACAGCACCTTACGCTGGCACCGGTGTGGCATCTTTTACCGCTCCTGGCTGGAAAGCTGGCGATAAAGCGGGTTGGGAGCAGCAACTAAAAGCCCGTATGCAAAATACTCAAAACGAGTATTCCAAAGTCAACTAAAAGGACTCAACTATGCTGCGGTCATTCATTGCGACTTTCACAACAGTCGGTCTTGCTTTGGCAATGCACGGCACGGCATTTGCTCAGGCACCTTCGCCAGCGACTGCTACTGCTGCCACTGCACCTGACTTGGTACCACCAGCTGCAACGCAAGGTGGCATTCAAAGTGCCAACATCATGGACATCAAGCCTGAAGCCAGTCTTGAACCAGGGTACGCCAAACAAAGCAATGCAGAACGCGGCAAGGTTCAGCCTGGCAACAATGCACCTATGTGGCGTCAAGTCGGTGCCGGCGTTGAGGGTTTCACTAGCTACCCTAAAGACACCGCACCAGAAGCGGGCATTTTGATTCAACCCTTCACGCAATACCCAGGCTCTCGCTTGACCAATGCGGGAGAAGCGTGGCGACAAGTGCGCAATGGCTTGATTATTCCCTACGGCGGCGCTTTGCTTTTGATTGTATTGGGCGGATTGGGTTTGTACTATTGGCGTCTAGGTGCTGTCAAATTGGATGACGCACCAACGGGACGCAAAATTGAGCGATTCACACCTTTTGAGCGCTCAGCGCATTGGGCCAACGCCATTGCGTTCAGTATTTTGGCAATTTCGGGTTTGGTCATGGCCTTTGGTCAATATTTTTTAATGCCAATCATAGGTAAAGCTTTGTTTGGCTACCTCGCTTACATCTTAAAAAATGCACACAACTTTGCAGGTCCTGTTTTTGCCGTATCACTCATCATTGTTATCTTCACCTTCGTACGTGACAACATGCCAGCCAAAGGCGATTTGAATTGGTTGCTCAAGGGTGGTGGTTTGTTCTCTAAAGAGCATATCAAAGCTGCTCGCTTTAACGCCGGAGAAAAAGTGATGTTCTGGGGTGGTGCGTTTCTCTTGGGAATCATTGTCATCGCTTCTGGGCTGGTGATGGATAAACTCATTCCCGGTCTTAGTTACGACCGCAGTATGATGCAAATTTCACATATGGTTCACGCTGTCGCTACTGTTTTGATGATGGTTGTATTCATAGGTCACATTTACCTAGGCACCATCGGCACCGAAGGCACATACCAAGGCATGAAAACAGGCTACGTGGATGACAACTGGGCGAAACACCACCATGAGTTGTGGTTGGATGACGTGAACGCTGGCAAAATTCCGCGTGATCGCACAGCTGTTGCTGCTGATGCAGTGCTCGCTACAAAATCTGTACAAGTTTGAGGAATTGATGATGAAAAAACTATTCGCACTCACCGCATTCACAGTCGTTGCCTTGTTTGCAACAGTTGCTGCCGCTAAAATTCCTGCCCCCGTGTTGTCGGACGAAGCCAAGCTCAAAGCCGCTGAAACAGCCGCAAAAACGGCGTGGTCTGGCAAAGTTGATAGTTTCTTGCTTTGCAAATACCAAGACAAATCAGCAGCGCATTACCGCAAGACAGCCGCCAATGCCAAACCAGCTGCTACGATGCCCCCCTGTGCTGACCCAGGTGCTTTTGTATTTCCCGTGCCTGACGTTGCTGCACCAGCCGCAGCTGCAGCACCAGCAACGCCGGCAGTAGCCGCAGCAGCAGCGAAACCGGCAGCCCCAGCCGCCAAAGCCGCACCCGCTGTGGTGGCTGCGCCGGCTAAAAAATCCTGAACGCGCCCCTTCCCTACTTGACCCAGTCCCACGCACCCTTGGTGCGTGAGGTGATAGCAGTTGACGAACACGGACAGAATCGCACCCTTTTTATACCTGCAGAACGCGCACTGACGGTTTACGTTGACAAGCGCGAGCTTGTCACGCTGATGACCTTGGGCGCGCAGCCTGAATGGCTGGTGTTGGGCTATTTACGCAACCAGCGCTTGGTTGATTCGATTGCTGAGATTGAATCCATCACCGTCGATTGGGAGGTCGGCGCTGCCGCCGTCAAAACCCGCCACGGTATCACCGATATTGAAAAACGCACTGAAAAACGCGTCGTCACCACCGGCTGTGGCCAAGGCAGTGTGTTTGGCGACTTGTTGGGCGCGTTTGACAGTGTCACCCTGCCCGATTCCACAGTCACCCAAGCCCAGCTGGAAACCATCACCAACGCCATACGTCTGCAAGACAGCGTCTACAAGCAAGCCGGCTCTGTGCATGGCTGTGCGCTGTTTTCCGCGCTGCCAGAGAGCCCTGAAACTGCCGAACTAATGATGTTCGTCGAAGACGTCGGCCGCCACAACGCCATTGACACCATCGCCGGCTGGATGTGGCTGCAAGACCCCGCCAGCGTGCAGGGCGGCAACAAAGTGTTCTACACCACAGGTCGTTTAACCAGCGAAATGGTCATGAAATCCGCCCAAATGGGTATCCCCGTCGTCGTCTCTCGCAGCGGCATGACGGAAATGGGCTTGGCCTTAGCGCAAAAACTAAGCCTATGCGCCATTGGCCGCGCCACGAACAAACGCTTTCTGTGCTTTTCAGCGCCTGAGCGGGTGGTTTGGCAGACGGCTAAAGTTGAATAAATAATCAATTTTAGCGCATAATTGCTATATTTTTAATAGCACCTTAGGCAATAAATACGCTGGCTAGAGTCATATTTAGCACCTTTTTTTATTGCGCACCCGGATTTAAGGTGCAAAACGTCATATTCGACTAGATTTTTCACCAAATACCCTCACTTCCTAGTCAGACTAGCTGCCATTTGCGGGCAATTTAGGCACTTCTAAGTTAAGGTACAGCATGAACACAGCATTTTACGTATTGGGGTGGCGGTCACTTTGGCGGGACTTGCGGGCGGGGGAACTGCGGTTGCTGGTTTTGGCGGTGGCGCTAGCAGTGGCGGCGCTGACGGCGGTGGGGTTTTTTGCGGATAGGCTGAACGGTGGGCTGCAGCGGGATGCGCGCCAGCTGTTGGGGGGCGACGCGGTCATTTCTAGCGACAACCCCACGCCACAGGTATTTATCGATAAAGCCAAGCAACTGGGGCTGCAGACGGCGTTTACGCTGGGGTTTCCGACGATGGCCAGAGCAGCATCCACCCCACAGGCGGTTGGACAAACCGACCCCATGACCAAACTTGTCGCGCTGAAAGCGGTGAGCGAGGCTTACCCGCTGCGGGGGAGTTTACAAATCACATCAAAACCAGGCTCAGAACCCGCTAAAACACGCGCTGTGCCCGCAGTGGGCGAAGCTTGGGTAGATGCCGCATTGCTGGATGGCATAGGTTTGCAGGTCGGCGACAAGCTATTGCTGGGCGATGCGGAGCTGCGGATTGGCCAAATCATCACGGCTGAACCTGACCGCGGCGCAGGGTTTGCCAATTTCGCACCGCGCGTGATGGTCAACATGGCGGGCATGGCGGCGACTGGCTTGATTCAACCGGCCAGCCGGGTGACGTATCGGTTTGCCGTGGCGGGCACGGGTTCGGGCGGGCCGGTGGCGGATAAGGCCATGAAGGCGTTTGTGGATTTTGCCAAGACACAAAACATCGCCGGCGTGCGGCTGGAATCGTTCGAGAGCGGGCGGCCGGAGATGAAGCAAACACTGGACAGAGCCGAGAAGTTTTTGAGCTTGATCGCCCTGCTCGCCGCCCTGCTGAGCGCTGTGGCAGTAGCTTTAGCAGCGCGGGGCTTTGCGGCTAAGCATTTGGACGATTGCGCGATGCTGCGCGTGCTGGGGCAGAGCCAGCGCAATATTGGGCTGAGCTATACCTTTGAATTTGCACTGGTTGGGCTGTTTGCCAGTGCGCTGGGTGTGTTGATTGGCTATGCGGTGCACTATGTGTTTGTGTTGCTGCTGGCGGGGTTGATTGAATCGAGCTTGCCTGCTGCGTCGTTGTGGCCGGTCGCATTTGGTTTGGGCATGGGCATGACGCTGCTGCTGGCATTTGGTCTGCCACCTGTGTTGCAGCTGGCGCAAGTGCCGCCGCTGCGGGTGATTCGGCGCGATGTGGGCAGCTTGAAACCGGCTTCGTTGGCCGTGCTGAGTTTGGGCCTGGCGGGGTTTGTGACGCTGTTACTGGCAACCAGCAGTGATTTGAAACTGGCTTTGATCACTGTCGGTGGTTTTGCGGCGGCTGTGGTGCTGTTTGCGGGCATCAGCTACTTGGCCATCAAACTGCTGCGCATCAGTGTGAACGATGCCACCGCTCCGCGCTGGCTGGTGCTGGCAACGCGGCAGCTCACGGCGCGACCAGCATTTGCGGTGGTGCAAATCAGCGCGTTGTCGCTCGGGCTGCTGGCTTTGATTTTATTGGTGCTGCTGCGAACCGACTTGCTCGACAGCTGGCGCAAAGCCACACCGCCCGATGCACCCAACCGCTTTGTCATCAATGTGATGCCTGAGCAAAGCGAGAGTTTTCAACAAACGCTGAAGCAGGCGGGTATCAAAAATTATGACTGGTACCCCATGATTCGCGGGCGTTTGGTGGCGATTAATAACGCAGATGTGAAACCAGACAATTTTGCAGACGACCGTGCCAAGCGCATGCTGGATAGAGAGTTCAATTTATCCAACAGCGCTGCTTTACCTGCGCACAACATCGTCACGGCCGGCGCATGGACACCCGAGGAAAGCGGCGGCGTAAGCGTGGAAGAAAGCGTGTCGAAAACCTTGAATCTGGCCATGGGTGACAAACTGCGCTTTGACGTGGGCGGCATGATGCTTGAGAGCAAGGTGAGTTCCATCCGCAAAGTAGATTGGGGCTCGATGCGGGCTAACTTTTATGTGATGTTCCCAGTCGCGCAATTGGCAGGCGTGCCTGTAACGTACATGGGTGCATTTCGTGCGCCCGCAACAGAAGGCAATAACAGTGCGGCCTTTGACAATGCACTCGTCAAAAACTATCCCAACATCACCAATGTGGACATGAGCGCGACGCTGTCGCAAATTCAAAAAGTGCTCGATCAAGTGATTCGCGCTGTTGAGTTTTTGTTTGCGTTCACCTTGGCAGCCGGTGTGGTTGTGTTGCTGACTGCTATTACAGCCACCAAGGACGAACGTGCCAAAGAATTTGCCGTGATGCGCGCCCTCGGCGCTGGCGGCAAACTGTTGCGGCAAGTGCAAGGGGCTGAACTGGCCGGTGTGGGCCTGTTAGCGGGTTTCTTAGCCAGCATCATTGCGGTGGCAATCGGCTGGGCCATGGCACGCTATGTGTTTGAATTCAGCTGGAGTATCAAACTGTGGGTACCGCTAGCCGGTGCTTTTGCTGGGTCGGTGTTGGCGCTGATTGCAGGCACCTATGTGCTGCGGTCTGTGCTGCGCAGACCGGTGATTGAAACACTACGACAGCAATAAAGGCGCTGCAGATCATTCTGGATCACCAACCTTTTTGCTGTCCGCCTCAACTGCAATCAGCAGCGAACATAAAAAAACCCTCAGAACCTAAATTCTGAGGGTTTTATATTGGTTGCGCGAGCAGGATTTGAACCTGCGACCTTTGGGTTATGAGCCCAACGAGCTACCAGGCTGCTCCATCGCGCGTTAACTACTCTATTATAACTTACTTATCCAACTCTGCGAGTTAAATGAGTGAGTTAAATATTATTTATTATCTGGTGATTACAAAAATTATCTAAGCTTACGCTTTATCTTCAACTGCTGGTGCCGTTGTGTCTGGGCGGTCAACCAATTCGACCAAAGCCATAGGTGCATTGTCACCCACGCGGAAACCCATTTTCAAAATACGTGTGTAGCCACCAGGACGCGCAGCAAAGCGTGGGCCCAGATCAGCAAACAATTTCACGACTGAATTGCGGTCGCGCAAACGGTCAAAAGCCATACGCTTGTTCGCCAAAGTTGGATTTTTAGCCAAGGTGATCATTGGCTCAACAACGCGGCGTAGTTCTTTTGCTTTTGGCAAAGTTGTTTTGATGACTTCATGCTCAATGAGCGAATTCATCATGTTGCGAAGCATCGCTAAGCGGTGTTCGCTGGTTCTGTTTAGTTTACGTAGTCCGTGTCCGTGGCGCATGGTGTTTTCCTTTTATTAGTAGATAGCCGTATCAGGTACTATCCGATTGAAACTGCAAGTTTGATGTGACTCAAATCTCGCCGTTTGTATTTATATAAATTCTTTCACATTCTTTTAAATCAAAAGATTCAAAAAAATGATCTTTACCCTTGTTTATCCAAACCAGCTGGTGGCCAGCTCTCGAGCTTCATGCCCAATGTCAAACCGCGAGAAGCCAAAACTTCTTTGATTTCATTGAGTGATTTACGACCCAAGTTTGGCGTTTTGAGCAATTCATTTTCAGAGCGCTGGATCAAATCACCAATGTAATAGATGTTTTCTGCTTTGAGGCAGTTGGCAGAGCGAACGGTGAGTTCTAACTCATCAACTGGGCGCAACAACAATGGATCAAACTGCTGCGCATTACGTGCCGAGCTTGGCGCATCGAAAGCCGCTAATTCGCTACCTTCTAATTGCGCAAACACAGCCAATTGTTCAACCAAAATTTTGGCCGATGAACGCACAGCATCTTCAGCGTTGATGGCGCCATTGGTTTCGATCTCAATAACCAGTTTATCCAAGTCGGTACGCTGTTCAACACGTGCATTCTCAACAGCATAGCTGACGCGTGATACTGGTGAAAAAGAAGCATCTAAAACGATACGGCCGATAGATTTATTTGGCTCATCGCCAAAACGACGCATCGTACCTGGTACATAGCCACGGCCTTTTTCAACCTTGATCTGCATGTCCAACTTACCGCCTTGCGACAAGTGAGCAATGATGTGATCAGGATTCACGATTTCGACATCGTGCGGCGTTTGAATATCAGCGGCAGTGACTGGGCCTTCGCCGTCTTTGCGCAAGCTCAAGGTGACTTCATCGCGGTTATGCAATTTGAAGACAACGCCCTTGAGGTTCAATAAAATGTTGACGACATCTTCTTGCACGCCATCAATAGATGAGTACTCGTGTAAAACACCAGCGATTGTCACTTCAGTAGCGGCATAGCCGACCATGGAAGACAACAAAACGCGACGCAAGGCATTACCTAGCGTGTGTCCATAGCCACGCTCGAAAGGCTCTAATGTCACCTTGGCACGGTTAGCACTGAGTTGCTCTACGTGGATAGCTTTTGGTTTTAATAGATTTGCTTGCATATTAATTTCCTCTCAATACCCCCAGCTCGTTACGCCGGTAAAGCTGGTGAAGCGCTCAAACTTGCAATGCGAAGCAAGTTCGAGAACCAATTAAAATGATTTTTAGCGAGAATACAGCTCAACAATGAGCGATTCATTGATATCGGCACCGAATTCGTCACGATCAGGAGACTTCTTGAAAGTACCTGTTGCTTTTTCGATGTTAACTTCCACCCAAGCTGGCATACCAACTTGTTGAGCCAATTGCAAGGCTTCGGCAATACGTGTTTGCGCTTTAGATTTGTCACGCACAGCGATCACATCACCAGCCTTAACCATGTAAGACGGAATGTTGACAGACTGACCGTTCACGGTCATGGCTTTGTGCGACACCAACTGACGCGCTTCAGCACGTGTTGAGCCAAAACCCATACGGTAAACAACGTTGTCCAAACGTGACTCGAGCAATGACAACAAGTTTGCACCTGTATTGCCTTTACGACGGTCAGCTTCTGCAAAATAACGGCGGAACTGGCGCTCCAAGATACCGTACATACGCTTAACTTTTTGTTTTTCGCGCAGTTGCAAACCAAAATCTGACGTACGTGCACCTGAAGTGCGTCCGTGTTGACCTGGTTTAGAGTCAAATTTTGCTTTATCGCTGATAGAACGACGTGCGCTCTTCAAGAAAAGATCGGTGCCTTCACGGCGGGAGAGCTTGGCCTTAGGGCCTAAATAACGTGCCACTTGAACTTCCTTTTATATCATCTGCCACAGACTAGCTGTGGGAGCTACTGACAAGCTGCCAATAGCGGTGGGCTTTGATTGATTGCCGAGTTAAATTCTAAATTCAACAAGCCCGAAAACTTGCTGACTTCAAAAAATTAGATACGACGACGTTTTTGCGGCCTGCAACCGTTGTGCGGTACAGGCGTGACATCAGCAATTGAATTGATACGAATGCCCAATGCGCCGAGCGCACGAACCGAAGATTCGCGACCTGGACCTGGACCTTTGATTTCAACATCAACGTTTTTGATGCCTTGCTCCATGGCAGCACGACCAGCAACTTCAGAAGCCACTTGAGCAGCGTATGGTGTTGACTTACGTGAGCCCTTGAAACCTTGACCACCTGATGAAGCCCAGGCCAATGAATTGCCTTGACGATCGGTGATGGTAATGATGGTGTTGTTAAACGATGCATGCACGTGTGCAATGCCATCCGCAACGTTCTTGCGGACTTTTTTACGTACGCGTTGAGCCGCGCTATTGGATGGTGCTTTTGCCATAATAGTGTTCTATCTGATTATTTTTTCAACGATGCCGCCGCTTTGCGCGGACCTTTTCGCGTACGCGCATTGGTACGCGTTCTTTGACCACGCATAGGCAGACCGCGACGATGACGGAAACCGCGATAGCAACCAATGTCCATCAAACGCTTGATGTTCATGGTTGTCTCACGACGCAAATCACCTTCAATGGTAAAAACTGCGATTTGATCGCGAATTTTTTCCAAATCACCGTCAGTGAGATCCTTGATTTTCTTGGAATAGGCAATATCACATGCTTCGCAAATTTTGCGTGCGCGTGTACGACCAATACCGAAAATTGCGGTCAATCCGATTTCAGCATGTTGATGCTGAGGAATATTAATACCTGCTATACGTGCCATATACGTCCTCTAAAACTTTATAAATTAACCTTGGCGCTGCTTGTGACGTGGATCTGTACAGATAACACGCACTACACCCTTACGACGGATGATTTTGCAGTTGCGGCAAATTTTCTTGACCGAAGCCGAAACTTTCATTTCATTCTCCCAAATATCTATAAAAAAACCAACGTGCTAAATAAAACTAAATAATTTAATTTATTTAGCACGAAACACAATTCTCGCCCGCGTTAAATCGTAGGGAGTTAACTCAACCGTTACCTTGTCACCAGGCAAAATTCGAATGTAGTGCATCCGCATTTTTCCTGAAATATGACCCAATACGATATGCCCATTTTCCAATTTAACTCGGAAAGTTGCATTGGGAAGGTTTTCAACCACTTCCCCCGCCATTTGAATAACATCATCTTTAGACATAATTTGATCAAGTACCTAAAGAAGACTTGAAATTTGCCTTTTTGAGAAGCGAATCGTACTGCTGAGACATCATATAGTTTTGTACTTGCGCCATGAAATCCATAGTCACAATCACAATAATCAGAAGCGATGTACCACCGAAGTAGAAGGGCACATTATATTTCAAAATTAAGAACTCAGGCAGCAGGCAAACAAAAGTAATGTAAACAGCACCCGCAAAGGTCAGTCGAAGTAGAATCTTGTCGATATATTTGGCTGTTTGATCACCGGGGCGAATTCCTGGCACAAATGCACCGCTCTTTTTCAGGTTGTCTGCAGTTTCACGGCTGTTGAAAACTAAAGCCGTATAGAAGAAACAGAAGAATACGATAGCCGCAGCATAAAACATGACATAGATCGGCTGGCCAGGGGTTAACATGCCAGCCATGTCTTTAAGCCATCGCATTGAATCACCTGTGCTTAACCAGCTAACCAAAGTCGCAGGGAGCAAAATAATGGAAGATGCAAAGATGGGAGGAATCACACCTGCCATGTTCAATTTCAATGGCAGATGCGATGACTGACCGCCATACACCTTGTTGCCAACTTGTCGACGGGCATAATTCACCAAAATCTTGCGCTGACCACGTTCAACAAATACAACAAAATAAGTCACACCGATGACGACTGCCACAATCACGACAGCTACCAATATATTCATGGCGCCGGTTCGTACCAATTCAAGCAAACCACTCACAGCACTTGGTAAGCCTGCAGCTATACCTGCAAAAATCAAAATTGAAATGCCATTACCCAAACCGCGTTCGGTAATTTGTTCACCGAGCCACATCAAAAACATGGTCCCAGCTGTCAAACTGATCACGGCTGTAGCTCTAAAGCCAAAGCCTGGCTCAATCACCATACCAGGAGAGCTCTCCAAAGCCAAAGCGATACTGATAGTTTGAAACAAAGCCAAACCAAGAGTTCCGTAACGCGTATATTGCGTGATTTTACGACGACCTGATTCACCCTCTTTTTTCATTTGCTCAAATGCTGGAACGACATACGCCAACAATTGCATAATGATGGAGGCCGAAATATACGGCATGATACCGAGCGCAAAAATAGTAAAGCGTGACAAAGCGCCGCCAGAGAACATATTGATCAAATTCAATATGCCACCCTCTTGCCCCTTGAAGAACTGCTGCAGCTGTGCTGGATCAATACCTGGAACAGGTATGTGAGCACCGATGCGATACACCACCAAGGCTAGCAATAAAAACATCAGCCGACGACGCAAATCGCCGAACTTACCGTTTTTTGCTAATTGATTGGAACCAGTTGCCACTCTTTATGCTTTCAGTATCTTGTTAGATTGAAGCAACGCTATTAAGCGATGCTGCCACCAGCAGCTTCGATAGCTGCTTTAGCGCCAACAGTTGCACCAATTCCATTGAGCTTGACCGCACGTGTGATAGCACCAGACTTGATGACTTTGACAACTTTGGCCAATTCGCCAATCAAACCAGCTTGCTTCAATGACAAGATGTCAACTTCAGGGGCACCGAGCAATTCGAGTGCCGACAAAGTAACTTCAGCATTGAACTTCAGCAAATGTGATTTAAAACCGCGCTTCGGCAAACGGCGTTGCATAGGCATTTGACCGCCTTCAAAACCGACTTTGTGGTAGCCACCTGTACGTGATTTTTGACCCTTATGACCACGACCAGCGGTTTTACCAATGCCAGAGCCAATGCCGCGACCTACGCGACGTTTGTAATGTTTTGCGCCATCAGCAGGCTTGATGCTATTTAATTCCATCACTGGCCTCTTATAGTACTTTGATCAGGTAGCTGATCTTGTTAATCATGCCGCGAACTGCGGGAGAATCCACCAACTCGCTGGTGCTGTTAACTTTGCGCAAACCCAAGCCACGCACGGTCGCGCGGTGAGATTCTTTACATCCAATAGGACTACGTACCAATTGGAGTTTGACTGTTTGTTGTGTCGTCATGTTGTTACTCTCAATTTAAGCAAAAATGTCTTCTATGCTTTTGCCACGTTTGGCAGCCACATCAGAAGGAGTCGTTACTTTTTTCAGGGCGTCCAAAGTGGCGCGCACCATGTTGTAAGGGTTGCTGGAACCATGGCTTTTTGCCACGATGTCAGTGATACCCACCACTTCAAAAACTGCGCGCATTGGGCCACCAGCAATAATGCCAGTACCTTTAGGTGCAGGAGCAACCATCACGCTTGCAGCGCCATGGTGACCCATCACTTTGTGGTGAATGGTGCCATTTTTCAATGAGACTTTGACCAATTGGCGACGTGACTCTTCCATCGCTTTTTGCACAGCTGCAGGCACTTCTTTTGATTTGCCTTTACCCATACCGACGCGACCATCACCGTCACCAACAACTGTCAAAGCTGCGAAACCCAAAATCCGACCACCCTTAACCACTTTGGTTACACGGTTGATCGCGATCATTTTTTCGCGCATGCCGTCTTCAGGACCTTCTGGTTTACCTTGCATTTTTGCTTGCATTTTTGCCATAATA
Organism: Comamonadaceae bacterium; assembly: GCA_947485165.1. GTDB lineage: Bacteria > Pseudomonadota > Gammaproteobacteria > Burkholderiales > Burkholderiaceae_C > Aalborgiella. The sequence goes on along the minus strand of CANKRG010000007.1, from coordinate 11,602 downwards.
TTTTCCTATCGCTTAATAGCGCAATTTAGAACTGCAAACCAGCTGCGCGTGCAGCTTCAGCCAGTGCTTTAACACGACCGTGGTAAGCAAAACCTGCGCGATCAAACGCAACTTTTTCAACACCGGCAGCTTTTGCTTTTTCAGCAATCATGGTGCCAACTGCTTGCGCTGCTGCAACATTGCTACCTTTGCCTGATTCGCCCAACTTGGCACGAACATCAGCAGCAGCAGTTGAAACTGAAGCCAGCACTTTGGTACCGTCGCCAGAAATGACGCTGGCATAAATATGTAAATTTGTACGATTGACAGTCAAACGCGCAACGCCTTGAATAGCGATACGGATTCGAGTCTGACGTGAACGACGTAGTCGCTGCTGTTTTTTGGTCAACATGGTGCAGTTCCTTATTTCTTCTTGGTCTCTTTGATCGTGATCTTCTCATCCGAATAACGGATACCTTTGCCTTTGTAAGGCTCTGGTGGACGAATAGCACGAATCTCGGCTGCAATTTGGCCAACACGTTGGCGGTCTGCACCTTTGATGATAATTTCTGTTGGCAAAGGTGTTGCCACCGTGATACCAGCCGGCATGTCTTTATTGACCGGGTGAGAGTAACCAACCGCCAAGTTGAGCTTATTACCAGACGCTGCCGCCTTGTAACCCACACCAATCAAGGTCAATTTCTTCTCAAAACCCTTGGTCACACCAACAACCATGTTGTTTACCAGCTGACGCATCGTACCAGTCATCGCATTTGCTTCACGTGACTCATTTGCCGGAGCAAAAGTGAGCGCACCAGCATTGTTGACGATGCTGACCAATGCATTTTGCGCGAGAGACAATGCGCCGCCCGTACCCTTGATATTGATCGTGCTGTTATTAATCGCCACATCCACACCCGCTGGGATGGACACTGGCATTTTTCCAATTCGTGACATTTTTTATTTCTCCTGTGTGCCGTGCATTAATCAGATTAAGCGACGTAGCACAACACTTCACCACCGATACCGGTAGCGCGTGCTTTGCGATCTGTCATAACGCCTTGTGGCGTGGTCACAATGGCAACACCCATGCCGTTTTGGACCTGAGGAATGTCATCACGGCCTTTGTAGACACGTAGACCCGGGCGACTGACGCGCTCGATGCGCTCAATCACAGGACGGCCAGCATAGTACTTCAAAGTGATTTGAAGTTCAGCTTTGCCGCCTTCAGTTTTCACTTCGAAACTATCGATATAACCTTCGTCTTTTAAGACTTGGGCAATAGCAATTTTTACTTTAGAAGAGGGCACCGCTACTGCGGGCTTCGCCACCATCTGCGCATTACGAATGCGAGTTAGCAAGTCGGCGATTGGATCACTCATACTCATGTTTAATCTCCTGACTTACCAGCTGGCTTTGGTGATACCGGGAATATTCCCAGCGAAAGCCATCTCACGGATCTTGGCGCGAGCCAAGCCGAACTGACGGAACGTACCACGTGGACGACCCGTGATCGCACAACGGTTACGTTGACGAGTCGGGTTCGCGTTGCGCGGGAGTTTTTGCAAAACCAAACGAGCGGCAGCACGCTGCTCTTCGGTTGACTTTGCATCATTAGCAATTGCTTTGTTGTCTGCGTGTACTTTTGCGTACTTTGCAACCAATTTGTCGCGCTTGATTTCGCGTTGAATTAATGCTTGTTTAGCCACGTGTCACCTCAGTTTTTGAACGGGAAACGGAATGCTGTGAGCAGTGCTTTGCACTCTTCATCAGTTTTAGCCGTTGTGGTGATACTGATATTGAGACCGCGCAAAGCATCAACTTTGTCGTATTCAATTTCAGGGAAAATGATCTGCTCTTTAACGCCGATGTTGTAGTTACCACGACCGTCAAATGCGCGACCAGAGATACCACGGAAGTCACGTACGCGAGGCAAAGCCACGGTAACAAAACGATCCAAGAATTCCCACATCTGCACACCACGCAAAGTAACCATGCAACCAATGGCTTGACCTTCGCGGATTTTAAAACCAGCGATTGGCTTCTTCGCCACGGTCACCACAGGTTTTTGGCCTGCAATTTTTGTCAGGTCAGCAACTGCGTTGTCCATGACTTTCTTGTCAGAGACCGCCTCACTCACACCCATGTTGAGCGTGATTTTTGTCAAACGCGGCACTTGCATCGCTGATGTGTAGCCAAACTTGGCGACCATCGCAGGAGCAATTGTCTCGCGGTATTGTTGTTGTAAACGTGCCATGATTATGCCGCCTTGATTTCTAAGCCAGTTGACTTGTAGACGCGTGCGCGCACTACTTTGCCATTGGCATCAGCAGTTAATTTGATACCTACGCGATCAGCCTTGCCACTGGCTGCATTGAAAATGGCCACGTTAGACTGGTGAATAGGCATGGTTTTTTCAACGATGCCGCCAGTCACACCCTTCATCGGGTTTGGCTTGGCATGTTTTTTGACCAAGTTGATGCCGTCAACAATGACGTGCGTCTCACTGTGGCGAACGGATACTTTACCGCGCTTGCCTTTGTCACGCCCCGTGAGCACAACCACTTCGTCGCCTGTGCGAATTTTGTTCATGATGGATGCGTCCTTACAAAACTTCAGGAGCCAATGACACGATCTTCATGAACTTCTCAGTGCGCAACTCACGCGTCACTGGTCCAAAGATGCGGGTGCCGATAGGCTCCAACTTGGCGTTGAGCAAAACTGCTGCATTGCCGTCAAACTTGACCAATGATCCGTCAGCGCGACGAATACCTTTGGCCGTACGCACCACTACCGCGCTATAGATCTCGCCTTTTTTGACGCGACCGCGTGGAGCAGCTTCTTTAATACTTACCTTGATAACATCGCCTACGCTAGCGTAGCGACGCTTAGAACCACCGAGCACCTTAATGCACAGTACGGACTTTGCGCCGGTGTTATCGGCTACATCTAATCGTGTTTCTGTTTGGATCATTTCGTTTATTCCCAACTTTCCCAATGGCATCCACCATTGAATGCTATCGATCAGTCTTGGGCCTGTCGTCCACACTGCAAACCACTCGCAGCACTTCCGTTAGGCAGATACCCGATCACTACTAGTCTTGCAACTTTGTATTAACCGAGCCCTCGATTATGGCATAGATTTAGCGCTCGTTCAACTTATTTATGACTATTTACGACATTTCATAGCTTGAGCCGTCTAAATTTCTATGTTTTTGCTCTTTCGCTGTTTATTAAGTGCTCGCAGGCTCGCCAATCGCCATTTCCCCACCCAAAGCTGCCAGCAATTCAGGAATCAACTGCCGCAATTCGCCTGTTGCAATCGCCGTATCCGCATCAAAACTATCTTCTTTTTCTTGGGACGTTGCGTCAAACACACCGTCCAAGAAGGCAATTTTCTTGATTTGCAAGGTTTCGGTCAGCACAAACGACACCCTAGCCATCCAGGTCAGCGCCAATTTAGTCGGCACCTTGCCACTGGTTATGTGGGCGCTTACTTCCTCAATATCCAAGGGGTGACGTGAATAGCGCACCACGGCTTTACTCTCGTCGGGCGATTTAAGCTCGCATTCGCGGTCAATCGTGAAACCCGCAGGCGGCGCTTGTGTCGCCAGCCAATCCGCCATTGCCACGGCGCTTGAGGTTTGGGTGTTCAGCGGCATGGCTGAAAAACCATCCAGACATTTCACCAAGTACGTGATCACCTCATCAGCCTTGGCTGTGCTGGATGCGCCAATCGTCAGCAACTGCGCTTTAGCATCAATCCACACCAGTACGCTAGACAGCTTGGTAAACGCCAGCGGCATCAGCGACAGCTTGATGTCTTCTTTGATCTCTTTCGTCTCGCGTTTGCCCGGTTTGCGCCCAGTTGCAGCCTCTATTTTCAACAATTCTTCTTTGGCTTTGCGGTTAACCACCGAGCTAGGCACGGCTTTCACCTCCACCATCAGCTTCAGCACAATTTGCCCAGCAACAGACTCCGCCAACAAGCCATTCTCCTCACCTCTAGGTTCAGTCCAACCGACGGCTTTCTCTTGGCTTGCGCCGCATTCAACGTAACGCGAAGCCTCTAATCCTGCTTCAATACGCTCTAAATCAGCCGTCCAAGTGGGTGCAATGCGATAAATGAGGGCGTTTTTGAACACGGGCAGCCTTTATGAATGAATAATCGAGGGATGGTGGTGAGACATTGCAATATTTACCGCCTCCAAATTTGCTATATTTATAATAGCACCTTAAGCAATAAATACGCTGGCTATAGCCATATTTATCTCTATTTTAAACGATTTAAGCAATTCAAAAGCAAAAAAGAGCGACTAAGCGCTCTTTTTAACTCTCGCCGAAGCTAATCGGCTGACTTATCAGACTTATCAGACTTATTTACTTATTTACTTATTTATTTACTTATTTACTTATTTACTTATTGAAGCTCGTTTTGTCGCTGCTTTCACAGTCTTGACCGCTACTTTTTTAGCAACAACAGCTTTTTTAACCGCGACTTTTGGTGCTACAGCATGCTTGGCGCTAGGTTTAGTAGCTGATTTAACCGGGGCTTTCTTCAGCTGTGCACTGAGTTCGTCAACGCGCTTAGCCAAAGCTTGAACCTCTTTAGCAGTTGGCATGCCCATTTTGCTCAAAGCTTTGGCCACGCGCTCTTCAAAGATGTTTTCCAGCTTGTCCCACTGACCTGTTGCCTTTGCTGTGATGTCTGTGGCCACGCCCGTCGCTTTGGCGGAGATGCCGTTGGCCATGTTGGTCATTTTGCTGGTGGCTTCGGAGATTTTTTCTTCTGCGGCTGCTTGCGTCTTGCGCTGCAAGCCCATGCCATCTTTAACCAGGGTTTCAAACACTTTGCCGCCTTCGGCCTGCGCCTTGGAGAATGCGCCCAAGCCGGCCAACCAGATTTGCTGTGCAGAGTCTTTAACGCTGCTGACCAACTGTGCACCAGTCGCGGTGTGAGCTTGGGTTTGATCGGTAGATTTGTGTAATTTCTTGACCATTGGGCCTCCAAAGTTAAAAGTAAAGCAGAAAAAAGCGGTGGCAAACGACTTGTGCGTTGTGTGGTTTACTTTAACCTTAGAAAGGCTACCTGTTTAGGTGCTGGGTACTAGAAATCTAGCGTCTAAGGACTAGCAAGTATTGAGGTAACTGCGGGTATACGCTGAATACAACGTGAGCCAAATTGGGGAAAAATGATCGATTCATTTGGAGCTTTACTATGCAATATTTTGTCACGGGTGCAACGCGTTTTGTTGGCAAACGGCTGGTTAAAAAATTGCTGGCGCGTAAGGGTACGATCGTCCACTTTTTGATTCGCAAAGAAAGTGAAGGCTAACGTGTGGCTTGTCTTTTTTTGAGGGGGTTGTTGTCATGGCTTTAGGAAAGGTAAAAGGGTAAAAGGGTGGATTTACTATTTAATTTACACGTCACAAAGCAGCGATAATCTCAGCAGTACTGAGTACAGGCTGTTTGTATTCTTATTAGTAGCAAGTTCAACATAGTCTTAGGGGTTTGGCATGATTTTGGTCACGGGCGGGGCGGGGGTTATTGGGGCTAACTTTGTGTTGGACTGGTTGGCAGCGCATGACGAGCCTGTGCTCAATTTGGACAAGCTGACTTATGCGGGGAATTTAGAGAATTTGGCGTCACTTGCCAATGACAAACGCCACGTTTTTGTGCAGGGCGACATTGGCGACAGGGCTTTGCTTGACGCGCTACTGGCAAAACACCAACCTCGCGCAATCATCAATTTCGCCGCAGAATCGCATGTGGACAGGTCCATTCATGGGCCGGAAGACTTTATTCAGACCAATATAGTGGGTACGTTTCACCTGCTGGAAGCGGTGCGCGGGTATTTTGGCAAATTAGAAGATAACGAAAAAAATAAGACGAAAACTGATTTCAGGTTTTTGCATGTATCGACGGACGAGGTGTATGGCTCACTCGCCCCCCAAGAGCCATGTTTCACAGAGAAGCACCCATACGAGCCGAACAGCCCGTATTCAGCCAGCAAAGCAGCCAGCGACCATTTGGTGCGCGCCTACCACCACACCTACGGTTTGCCCGTGCTGACGACCAATTGCAGCAACAACTACGGCCCCTACCATTTCCCTGAAAAGCTGATTCCGCTGATGATTGTGAACGCCTTGGCGGGTAAAAACCTGCCGATTTACGGTGACGGCCAGCAAATTCGCGATTGGTTGTACGTGAAAGACCACGCCAGCGCGATTCGCCGTGTGCTGGAAGCCGGCAAGTTGGGTGAGACTTACAACGTGGGCGGCTGGAACGAGAAGCCGAACGTCGAGATTGTGAACACCATTTGCAAGTTGCTTAATGAATTGCAGCCCCGCGCTGATGGTAAAAGCTACGTAGAGCAGATTACCTACGTGACTGACCGCGCCGGCCATGACCGCCGCTACGCCATTGACGCCAGCAAGATTGAAAAAGAACTGGGCTGGAAGCCGGCTGAAACCTTTGAATCAGGCATACAAAAAACCGTTGAATGGTATTTAAGCCATACCGATTGGGTCAGCCATGTGCAAAATGGCAGCTACCGCGAATGGGTGAACAAGCAATATGCCAGCTAATCCGCTGACAAGTCCCTAGTTACAAGCTCATATGCAAGTTCAAAAAATACTTCTGTTCGGTAAGGGTGGCCAAGTCGGCTGGGAACTGCAACGCAGCTTAGCGCCGCTGGGTGAGGTGGTCGCTGTAGATTTTGACAGTACCGATTTTTGTGGTGATTTCACGAATTTAGCCGGCTTGGCTGAAACGGTACGTCAAGTCAAACCCAGCATCATCGTCAACGCTGCAGCGCATACCGCCGTGGACAAGGCGGAGTCTGAGCCTGACTTGGCTCGCACCATCAATGCCCTGGCACCCGGCGCGATTGCAGCTGAGGCGCAAAAGCTGGGCGCTTGGCTGGTGCATTATTCGACCGACTATGTCTTTGACGGCTCGGGCAGCCAAGCTTGGAAAGAGTCCGATACGCCCGCACCCTTAAGCGTATATGGCCAAACCAAGTTAGAGGGCGAACAAGCCGTGGCTGCAAACTGCGCCAAGCACTTGATTTTCAGAACCAGCTGGGTCTACGCAGCACGAGGCGGTAACTTTGCCAAAACCATGCTGCGCTTGGCCAAAGAACGCGACAGCTTGAGCGTGATTGACGACCAAATTGGTGCGCCCACGGGGGCAGATTTGCTGGCGGATATCACTGCGCTGGCCTTGCAACGCGTTCAAACGCAGCCTGACTTGGCAGGTTTGTACCACTTGGTTGCCAGCGGCGCTACTTCGTGGCATGGCTATGCGGCGCTGGTGATTGAACATGTAAGAAACGCAGGTATTGACCTCAAGACAGCTAAAAATGCTATTCATAAAATAGCTACTCAGGCATATCCTACGCCGGCTAGACGACCTTTGAACTCTAAATTAGACACTTTGAAATTGCAAACTGCGTTTAACTTGTATTTGCCACCCTGGCAGCAGGGTGTGGCGCGGATGCTGACAGAAATTTTATAAAAACTGATCTATAAACGTATCACTAGCTATGACTTCACCAACTGCTAAACATCAAACCTCCCGCAAAGGCATCATCTTGGCTGGTGGCTCCGGTACGCGCTTACACCCTGCCACATTGGCACTTAGCAAGCAATTGCTGCCTGTGTACGACAAGCCGATGATTTACTACCCACTCAGCACCTTGATGTTGGCGGGAATGCGCGATGTGCTCATCATCAGCACGCCGCAAGACACGCCCCGTTTTCAGCAGCTCTTGGGCGACGGCAGCCAATGGGGCATGAATTTGCAATACGCGGTGCAGCCCAGCCCCGACGGGCTGGCGCAAGCGTTCATCATTGGTGACAAGTTTGTAGGCAATTCACCGAGCGCACTGGTGTTGGGTGACAACATTTTTTACGGCCACGACTTTGCACATTTGTTGTCTGGTGCCGACAACAATACCGCTGGCGCAACCGTGTTTGCCTACCACGTGCAAGACCCTGAGCGCTATGGCGTGGTGGCTTTTGATGGAGAAGGACGAGCAACCAGTATTGAAGAAAAACCGCTGCAACCCAAAAGCAACTATGCCGTGACGGGCTTGTACTTTTATGACAACCAAGTTATCGACATCGCCAAAGCCGTCAAACCCAGCGCCCGTGGCGAGCTGGAAATCACCACGGTGAACCAAACTTACCTAGAAATGGGGCAACTGAATGTGAAAATCATGCAGCGTGGCTACGCTTGGTTGGATACAGGCACACATGACAGTTTGTTGGAAGCGAGCCAATTTATTTCAACCTTGGAGCATAGACAAGGTTTGAAAATTGCCTGCCCAGAAGAAATTGCATGGCGTAATGGTTTTATTTCTGGCGAACAAGTTGAGAAGCTAGCACAACCGTTGGCTAAAAACGGCTATGGACAATATTTGCTGCGGATGCTCAAAGAAGGTCCCGTCGCATGAACGGTATCAGCGATCGGGTGGCAGCTAACGGCCTGAGAGCCACACCGGCAGAGATACCGCAAGTTTTGATCATTGAGCCCAAAGTGTTTGGTGATCAACGCGGTTTCTTTTTTGAAAGCTTTAATCAAGAAGCGTTCAATCAAGTCACCGGTTTGAATGCCCATTTTGTGCAAGACAACCATTCACGCTCTGCTAAAGGCGTGCTGCGTGGCTTGCATTACCAAATCCAGCAGCCGCAAGGTAAGTTGGTTCGCGTGGTGAGTGGTGACGTGCTAGATGTTGCCGTTGATATTCGTCGTTCATCACCTACTTATGGTAAAGCAGTAACCGTCTTGCTCAGTGGAGAAAATCACCGACAACTTTGGGTGCCCCCTGGTTTTGCGCATGGTTTTGTGGTGTTGTCCGAGACCGCAGACTTTCTCTATAAAACGACGGATTACTACGCGCCGGCATTTGAGCGATGTATTTTGTGGAACGACCCTGCCATAGGTATTGACTGGCAATTGACCGAGCAGCCCAAACTTTCAGGCAAAGATGCTGTGGGGTTACTGCTTTCTGAGGCAGACGTGTTTGCCTAGCTCTGAGTCACAACCTAGACTGAGCGGTACCTGCTTCATTAGACGGGCAAGTGTCTCAATGATGCAGTCCATTGCTGCACAGTTGAAGGGAACTGCGCCGCGTAAGTTGCAGGTGCAATATTGTTGATTTTGCTGTCTCGCCTGATGCGGTTGTAGAACACCTCCATGTACTCAAAGACGACGAGTTTTGCTTCTTCACGGGTTGTAAATCTGTAATGCTGCAAACTCTCCGTCTTGATCGTGCCAAAGAAACTCTCCACAGGCGCATTGACGCTCCTATGTCAAGCAGAAGATGCAGAATCTTCCAGATCGGCCAAGATGAGTGGATAAAGCTCACGAATGACTAGTTTGATGGCCTCTAACTTAATTTCCGCTGTAAATATCCGTCGGGGGATGCGTTTCATGGATGCTCCTTGCAAGTTGTGAAATTATCTTCAACTTGCCCGTCCAGATATTCGGGTACAGCTCACCTTAGAAGCGCTCTAATTCAGGATGAGATAGCGCACCGCCACGCACCACCATCTTTCCGTATTCAGCACAGCGCTGCAATGTTGGTATCACTTTGCCTGGATTCAGCAAACTTTGCGGGTCAAAAGCACGTTTCACGCCAAACATTTGCTCGTTTTCAGCAGCATTGAACTGAACACACATGGAATTGAGTTTTTCAATACCCACGCCGTGCTCACCTGTCACACTGCCGCCCATGGCGACACTGGTTTCTAAAATGTCGGCGCCAAACAGCTCGCAGCGATGTAATTGGTCTGCATCATTCGCATCAAACAAAATCAAAGGGTGCAAATTGCCATCGCCAGCGTGAAACACATTGGCGCAGCGTAGTTGGTATTTTTTTTCCATCTCGGCAATGGCGATCAATATATCGGCCAAGCGCTTGCGCGGGATGGTGGAATCCATGCACATGTAGTCGGGACTGATGCGGCCCGATGCTGGGAAAGCATTTTTGCGACCGCTCCAAAACCGCAGCCGTTCGGCTTCGTTTTGGCTGATGGCAATCGCGCTAGCTCCACAGCTTGTGAGAACTTGCGTCATGCGACCAATTTCTTCTTCAACCTCTTCCGGTGTGCCATCGCTCTCGCACAACAAAATGGCCTCGGCTGTTAAGTCGTAGCCCGCATGAACGTAGTCTTCCACGGCAGCGGTCATTGGCTTGTCCATCATCTCTAAACCAGCGGGAATGATGCCTGCTGCAATGACAGCGGCCACGGCATCGCCAGCCTTGCGAATATCATCAAAACTCGCCATGATGCAACGCGCTAACTGCGGTTTAGGGATCAATTTGACAGTAACTTCCGTCGTGACAGCCAACATACCTTCGCTACCGACGATCAAGCTGAGCAAGTCGTACCCAGAGGCATCTAAAGCATCACTGCCAAACTCAACTTCCTCGCCTTCAACCGTGAAACCTTTGACTTTCAGCACGTTGTGCACGGTCAAACCATATTTCAAACAATGCACCCCACCTGAATTTTCAGCAACATTGCCGCCTATGGTGCAAGCAATTTGGCTGGAGGGATCAGGCGCGTAATACAAACCCAGTGGCGCTGCTGCTTCTGATATCGCTAAATTGCGTACGCCACCTTGGACGACTGCAGTGCGGCTCTTCGCATCCAATTTCAAAATTTTATTGAACTTCGCTAATGAAAGCGTCACACCCGCAGCATGCGGCATCGCACCACCGCTCAAGCCTGTGCCAGCACCACGCGCCACGACAGGGACACCCATCGCATGGCAAGACTTCAAAATGCCTTGCACTTGCGCATAGGTTTCTGGCAACGCCACCACCATCGGGCGCTGGCGGTAGGCGGTTAAACCATCGCACTCAAACGGTGTGGTCTCCTCTGCATGCCAAAGCAGCGCGTGTTTGGGCACCACCTGCAACAATGCGGCAACCACTTTGACTTGCAGGGAAACAGGATTATCTAGTTGCATCATTCAAAAACCTTACTCAATCGCTTCATTTTCAACCACTTCATTCGATAGCTTTGCCCATGTCTTCCACGACCTTCTTGGCATCGCCAAACACCATCATGGTTTTGTCCATGTAGAAGAGTTCGTTGTCCAAACCAGCATAACCAGCCGCCATGCTGCGCTTGTTGACAATGATCGTTTTGGCTTTGTAGGCTTCTAAAATAGGCATGCCGTAAATGGCGCTACCTTTAACGTGAGCCGCCGGATTGACAACGTCATTAGCTCCTAAAATAATAGCGACATCGACTTGCCCGAATTCACCATTGATGTCTTCCATCTCATACACTTGGTCGTAGGGAACTTCAGCCTCAGCCAGCAACACATTCATGTGTCCAGGCATACGTCCCGCCACTGGGTGAATAGCGTATTTAACTTTGATACCCTTTTCGGTCAGTTTTGCAGCCAACTCTTTGACGGCATGCTGGGCGCGAGCCACGGCTAAACCGTAGCCTGGGACAATCACAACTGTTTCAGCGTTTGACAAGACGAACGCTGCATCGTCAGCACTGCCAGATTTAACCGGTCGTTGCACCGCACTACCTGCAGCTGCGGTCACGGCCTCGCCGCCAAAACCACCCAAAATGACATTGAAGAATGAGCG
>CANKRG010000006.1 GCA_947485165.1 Comamonadaceae bacterium | reverse complement strand
GACAAACTTAGGCGCGTCCATTGAATTTGACAACGGCACCTGGAATGCTGGCATTGCGATGGAAAACCAAAGCAACAAAACGGCTGTTGGGCAAGATTTAAGCGGCACAAAAGCCACAGCAGGCTACAAGTTCGACCAAGGCACTGTTGGCGCGGGCTACAGCACCATCAACAACGGCGCTGGCAAGAAAACCAAAAACTGGGTTGTGACTGGCTCATACAATGTTGGCCCAACGATTTTAAAAGCCAACTACGGCCAGTCTAGCGAGTCTGCTTCTGGTGCGAACGACGACGTCAAAATGTTTGGTCTTGAGCTCGATTACCCGGTCGATAAATTCACGACCGTGTATACCTATTACTCAAAAATCACCAACGGCGTCAAAGCAAAAGCCCGTTTTGAAGGCCCAGATACCAAATACTCACCCGCAGCAGGCAAAAGCCCAAGCGTGATTGGCGTAGGTCTTCGCTACAACTTCTAAGCATTTTATTTAAATTTTTACCCATAAAATACACCTGTAGCCGTCGTTTTTATTGATTAAACAGCTATTAAATACATAGCAATATAAACAACAAAACGCCATGATCTTTAACCGATCATGGCGTTTTTTTATTTCGGACGTAGCAAAAAGTCGCTCAGCTCAGGTGCTTGCCCACAATCCCCGCCAGCTCAAACATCGTCACCTGCGGCTTGCCGAACACGGCCAAGAGCTTGGCATCGGCGTTGATAGAGCGTTTGTCTTTGGCGTCTTGCAGGTTGTTGGCCTTGATGTAGTCCCACATCTTTTTGATGACTTGGGTGCGCAAGACTTGCTCGCCACCAATCACCGCTGCCAAAGCGTCGCTGGGCTTCAAGCCACCGCTGGCGGAGACTTTACGGGGGGCTTTGGGTTTGGCCTCAGTTGCAGTTTTTGTCGTTTTGGCTGCAACCTTCTTCGCAGGCACTTTTTTAGCCGCAGCTTTCTTGGCTGCAGGGGCTTTTTCACCTTTTGCAACAACCGTTTTACCAAACGGTGTTTTCGTCGCTCGGGCAGGCGCTTTCGCACCAGCGGCGGTTTTGCGGGGTGGAAACTTGGACGGTGCGAACTCAAAAATCACCTTGCCGGCCTCTTTATCCCACGCCAAATGCGCTTTGAAGCCACGGCGGGTGCGCATGGAAACGAATTTGTCCAACAAATCGGTTTTACCGGTTTCTAACAGTTGGGTGAGTTGCGACCGTTCAATCGGTTGCTGCAAAATGACCTGCCCGCTCTTGAAATCGCAGTTCGGCGTGGCTTGCGCCATGGTCGGTACGGACTTCTCGCACACATAGTTTTTGCCGTACTCAAACACCGCACTGCCGCATTTAGGACAAGCGCCCAAGCTGGTTTGAGATGAGAAATCGACAATCTCCCCCGTGCCATCGGCGTTTTTGTCGTCGCCAAAGTCAAATTCGAGTTTGTAGTTTTTCGTCTCTTCATCAAACTTGATGACCATTTCAGCGGAGAACGGCCAGCCGGCTTTGGAACGGAAACCGTCTAAGGGGCCGATTTTGCGGTCAGTCAGGAATTGCTCAACTTCTGCCACTTCAAAGGTGCGACCCGCTGGCGTTTTACCGAAGGAAAAGCCGCAGCCCTCAGTAGCCCCCGCCGCGCCCGTGCAGGTGTAACGGCGGTAGTTTTCTTTGACGATACCACCGCAATTCGGGCACGGTGCTGTCAGGGTGGCGTAGTCGCCAGGGATGGTGTCGCGGTCGTATTCTTTGGCTTTTTTGACCATGTGCGAGGTCATTTCAGCCACCTCAGCCATGAAGGTGTCGCGGCTGAGCTTGCCCTGCTCCATCAGTGCTAACTTATGCTCCCATTCGCCCGTTAGATCGGCTCGGGACAGCTCCTCCACGCCCAAACCGCGCAACAGCGTCATCAGCTGGAAGGCTTTGGCGGTCGGAATCAGTTCGCGGCCTTCGCGCAGCATGTATTTTTCGTTGATCAAACCCTCGATCGTCGCCGCGCGGGTGGCTGGCGTGCCCAAACCCTTTTCCTGCATGGCTTCGCGCAGCTCGTCGTCGTCAATCGTTTTGCCAGCGCCTTCCATCGCGCCCAAGAGCGTCGCCTCGGAATAGCGTGCCGGTGGGCGGGTTTTCAAACCTTTCGGGTCGACGGTTTCGGCCAACACTTTTTCGCCTGCTTTAACGGGTACGAGGTTGGTGGAGCTTTTGCCTTCAGCATCGGGCGTTTCATCCGCCGCTTCTTTGCCGTAAATCGCCAACCAGCCCGGTTTGACCAGCACTTTGCCTTCCGTCTTAAAACTATAGTCCGTAGCCCCCACGCTCGCCACTTCGTGTGCGTCGCTGCCCCCCGAGGGAGCCGTGCCTTGCTTGGGGCGGCCCGGCGCTGCGGCAACTGTCGTTATTCGGGTGGTGATCTGGTATTCCGCACTCGGGAAAAACACCGCCATGAAGCGCTTCACGACCAAGTCGTACAGCTTTTGCTCGGCCTCGCTCAATCCGCTAGGGGCTTGTAAGGTTGGGATGATGGCGAAGTGATCACTCACTTTCGCGTTATCAAAAATCCGTTTACTTGGCTTGATGTAGTTGTTTTTGAGCGCGGTTGCGGCGTGCGGCGCGAGATGTTTCATGTCGCTGCCAGCCAACATCTCAAAGGTTTGGCGCACCACAGGCACGTAATCCTCAGGCAAGGCACGCGAATCGGTACGTGGGTAGGTCAGGGCTTTGTGGCGCTCGTAGAGGCTCTGGGCGATGCTGAGGGTGGTTTTGGCGCTGAAGCCGAACTTGCCATTGGCCTCGCGTTGCAGGGAGGTCAAATCGAACAACAACGGGCTGGCTTGCGTGGTCGGCTTGCTTTCTTCGGTAACTGTGGCTTTTTTGCCACGCACAGCGTCGGCAATGGCCTGGGCTTCACGTTCAGACCACACGCGGTCGGTCTTGATTTCAGCGTCGTCGGCGTCTTTTTTGTGGGCTGGGTTGAACCATTTACCCGGATACTCACCCGCCTCTGCGGCAAACGAGCCGTGGATTTCCCAATAATCTCGGCTGATGAACTTGCGGATTTTCTCTTCGCGCTCGACGACGACCGACAAAGTCGGCGTCTGCACACGGCCCACCGTTGTCAAAAAGAAGCCACCGTCGCGCGAGTTAAAAGCGGTCATGGCACGGGTGCCGTTGATGCCGACCAGCCAGTCGGCCTCAGAACGACAGCGGGCGGCGTCGGCCAGCGGCAGCATTTGCTTGTCGCTACGCAGGCTGGTGAAGCCGTCGCGAATCGCCTGTGGCGTCATGGATTGCAGCCACAGGCGCGAGACCGGGTGTTTGGCCTTGCTGTACTGCTGGATCAGGCGGAAGATCAATTCACCCTCACGTCCCGCGTCACAGGCGTTGACGAATGCGTCCACGTCTTTGCGTTTGGCGAGCTTGACAATGGCATTCAGCCGCGTCTTGGTCTTGTCCATCGGCTTGAGGTCAAAATGCGGCGGAATGACCGGCAGGTTGGCAAAGCTCCATTTGCCGCGTTTGACGTCAAATTCTTCAGGTGCCTGGATCTCCAACAGGTGGCCTACGGCGCTGGTGACGACGTAGGTGTCGTTCTCAAAATGCTCGTCCAGCTTCTCAAATTTACCGGCAACCGGCGTAAGCGCTTTGACGATGTCATTCGCCACGGAAGGTTTCTCGGCAATAACCAATGTTTTCATTTTTAGATCTCGTTTTAATCTCGATACAATTCAGCATCTCGCGTGCGCACGCGCGCACCCGTACGTATTAAACATACCAAATTTTTTGACCTTGTTTAAAAAATCTTTTTTCGACCCCAAAAAAATTAAACCCGTGGCAACAAAAAAATCAACCCAAACATCTGCAGAAAAAGCAGCAAAAACAGCCATTCCTCCTCTGAAACAAGCTGCAAAAGCCTCTGCAAAACGCATCGCCGTTCGGGACTCTGGCGTGCATGGCAAAGGCGTGTTTGCCGAGGTGGCTATTGCCGAGGGCGAGGTTTTGATCGAGTACAAAGGCGAAATCATCACCTGGCCAGAAGCCCTGCGCCGCCACCCGCATGACCCGTCTGACCCGAACCACACCTTCTACTTCTCCATCGATGACAAGCACGTGATTGATGGCAAGGTGAACGGCAATTCAGCCCGCTGGATCAACCATTCGTGCGACCCCAGCTGCGAAGCGGACGAAGAAAATGGCCGTGTTTTCATCAAAGCGCTGCGCAACATCAAAGCTGGCGAAGAGCTGAATTACGACTATGGTCTGGTGATTGATGAGCGTTACACACCCAAGCTGAAGGCTGAATACCCGTGCTGGTGTGGCGCTAAATCTTGCCGTGGCACCTTATTGGCGCCCAAAAGAACGCCTAGAAAAACACCCAAAAACAGCAAGCAAGCGGCTTGAATTTTTAATTGAGCTGAATGACAGTCGTAAAAAAAGCCGCATTGGCACCGATCAAATGGCCTGCCGAGGCGATTTGGGAATCTGTTGCGCCGATTTTGCCGAATTTCACGGTCGAAGTCCTACCGGAAATTGATTCAACCAACACCGAGCTGATGCGCCGCGCAAAAGCGGGGCAGTCTGAACCCATTTTGCTCATCGCCGAGAAGCAAACCGCTGGGCGTGGCAGATTGGGGCGCGAATGGCACGATCTGGGCGCTAGAACCACTGACAGCCTACCGGCATTGACTTTTTCACTAGGGCTGCCGCTATCGCCCGTTGATTGGTCGGGCTTGTCGTTAGTCGTCGGGGTGAGCATCGCGCAGAGTCTGCACCCCAGCATTGGGCTCAAATGGCCGAATGATTTGTGGCTCAGTGACGCACAGGGTGACCGGAAATTGGCGGGTATTTTGATCGAAACCTGCGTCGTCGGCGACCAGCGCTATGTGGTGATTGGCGTGGGTATCAACATCACCCAACCCTCACAACAGCCAACGGCACAACAACCAGCACTGCGCACACCAGCAGCATGCTTGCAAGAGCTTTTGCCTACAATCACGGCACAAGCGGCGTTGCAGCAACTCATACGGCCGCTTGTGCAAGATATAGTGCTGTTTGCCGAGCATGGCTTTGCCCCCTATCAAACGCGCTTCAATGCCTTAGATGTACTTACAGCGCGCAAGCTATCGGTAGACGGCAATGGCCACACAGAAGGACTGGGACTGGGCGTGAACCACAAGGGCGAATTGATGCTGGAAACCACGCAAGGGCCAATAGCGGTCAATAGTTCAGAGGTCAGCGTTAAACCGCTCTCAGTTATCCGATTTAAGTAACTCGCTTTAAATCACATGCTGCTTCGATTCTTTGTATTTGCATGGCTTGCCGCAAATGGCCTGTTTTACGCGTGGTCGCACGGCCACCTCAGCGCATGGGGTTTGGCGAAACCGACTCAAAGCGAGCCGCATCGAGTAACGGAACAAATCGAGCCTGAGCGCATCGTCATTCGGCCAAGCCACATCACTGCGACGGCACCAGCGCTAACACTAACACCAACTCCTGCAGCACCCACTGTGACGGCAGCACTTTTAGCTAGTCCTAGTCCGACTACACCTACACCCGCACCGACAAACTGCTTGATGGCTGGTGTTTTTGACGACCAGCAAAGCACCGCTTTGAAACAAGCGCTTGACGCCAAACTGCCTGACTTGCGCTGGCGTTTCGACACCATTTCCCTGCCAGCGCGCTGGATTGTTTACATGGGCAAGTATGCCAATAGTGAACAACGTGATTTGAAAAAGAAACAACTCGATCAAATCAACGTCCACTTCGAGGTGTTGACTGAAGCGAATTTAGAGCCCGGCTTGTCGCTTGGCAGCCACACGTCACAGGAGGCAGCCAACCAAGCCTTGCAGACGTTGATCAAACAAGGTGTGCGCACCGCCCGCGTGTTACAGGAAACGCCAGAACAAAAAGGCCAATCCTTGATCGTTCCGGCCATCAATGACCTGAACCGTGCCAAGCTAAATACGGTGTATGCAGCGTTGCCGACGCAACTTGCGAACAAACCGCTTTCAGCGTGTAAAAACTAAGCCAAACCGAATTCAAACAAAACGGTTCGTTCAAGCTTTCGTTGCCAACTTAAACCGCAACGTCAACAAAGCCCCAACAGGTGTACCGCCTGGATGCGCATCCTCAACCGTCAATACGGCCTGATGCTTTTGCGCAATTTCATGCACAATGGCCAAGCCCAAGCCTGAGCCATCTGTGTTGGTACCCAGCACGCGGTAAAAAGGCTGCATCACCAGCTCGCGCTCCGCTTCGGGAATGCCAGGCCCCGTATCTTCCACTTGCAAAAATACGGCTTTTGCGATGCCGTCAGACGTGACTCTAACGGTGACGATGCCTGGATTTTCAGCGCTTGACGGCGTGTAGTTCAACGCGTTGTCCACCAAGTTGCGAATCATCTCTTTCATCAACGTCGGGTTGGCCTGCACCACGGCGCTGGCGTCGTTGACGGGCAAGCCCTCGTAGCCTAAATCTATGCGTTTTTCCATCGCGCGTGGAATGGCGTCTTGCACCACATCGCGTGTGAGTACCACCAAATCGCAAGCTTGCAAGGTCATCACATTGCCGCCACCTTCAGCGCGCGCCAGCGCCAACAGTTGGTTCACCGTATGCGTGGCACGGATACTGGAACGGCCAATTTGCTGGAGCGAGAGTTTCAAATCATCAGCGCTGGCGCTTTGCCGCAGAGCCAAATCAGCCTGCATGCGCAAACCCGCCAAAGGCGTTTTCAATTGGTGTGCCGCATCTGCCAAAAAACGCTTTTGCGCCGCCATGGAGTCTTTCAAACGCGTCAACAAACCGTTGACAGAAGACACCAGTGGCACCACTTCTTGCGGTACTGACGTCTCATCCAACGGGCTCAAATCGTCCGATTTTCGCGCCCGAATCCGCGCTTCCAGCTGATTGAGTGGCCGCGTGCCGCGCACCAAGGCCAACCACACCAACAACACAGCCAGTGGCAAAATGACAAATTGCGGCAACATCACGCCTTTGATAATTTCGGTCGCCAGCACCGACCGTTTTTCACGGGTTTCCGCCACTTGCACCAAGACATCACGCGCGCCCGGCAGGTCAGATTGAATCCAAATCGCAGCAACCCGCACCGGCAAGCCACGAATTTCTTCATCCCGCAGCCTCACTTCCCAGACCGACGTTTTGATGGTTTCTGGCGGTGCTGGAACCTCTTTTTCACCACTCACCAGCTCGCCCTGCAAACCTATGACCTGGTAGTAAATTTGGTCGACATCGTCCGCCCGGAGCAACTCTCTGGCGGGTTGCGGCAAGTTAAATTGCGTCTGTCCATTTTTAACAACCACCAACTGCGCCAAGGCCTGCACGTTGTACTCCAAAGCGCGGTCAAACGGCTTATCCGCAATATTTTGCGCCACCAACCAGGTCAACGCCAAGCTTGCCGGCCACAGCAAGAGCAAGGGCGTCAACATCCAATCTAAAATTTCGCCAAACAGCGAGCGCTGCTCGCGTTTAAAAATGCCGCCTACGCCCGTTTTTTTGACGACATCATTCAAGGCGCAATTTTTTCCAGGCAGTAACCCAAACCGCGCACGGTGGCAATGCGAATGGGTCCTTTTTCGATTTTTTTGCGCAAGCGGTGGATATACACTTCAATGGCGTTGTTGCTCACCTCTTCGCCCCATTCGCACAGGCGCTCCACCAATTGGTCTTTGCTGACCAAACGGCCGCTGCGTTGCAACAAAACCTCCAGCAATCCCAGCTCACGGGCGGACAGCTCCACCATTTTTCCGTCTATGGTGGCCACACGCCCCGCTTGGTCATATTCGAGGGGCCCATGCTTGATGGTGCTGATAGCGCCGCCCATGCCGCGCCGCGTCAAGGCCCGCACACGGGCCTCCAGCTCTTGCAGGCTGAAGGGTTTGGCCATATAGTCATCCGCCCCAAAATCCAGCCCTTTGACACGTTCTTCCACGCTGTCGGCCGCCGTCAAAATCAAAACCGCCAGCTTGGAGCCCCGTGCGCGCAGGCGTTTCAGCACTTCTAGACCATGCATTTTTGGCAAACCCAAATCAAGGATGAGCAAGTCAAATTCAGTATTGGTCATCAGCGCGGCATCGGCTTGCGAGCCGTCGGGCACATGGTCTACGGCTGCGCCAGAGCTGCGCAAAGTGCGTAAAAGTCCGTCTGCTAATACTTGGTCATCCTCGGCAATCAGAATTCGCATCGTTGTCTCCTGTATGGTTTTGCTTGATTTTAGACTTTTCCAGCCCGCAAATAACTTTCAAAGATATTGCACAATAGGCTGATGCTCAACGTCCTGCAAATCACCTTCCCCTTTTTCGCCCTCGTGCTGTGTGGCTACATTGCCGCCCGTCAAGGCGTTTTGCCGCTGGCAGCCATCCCCGGTTTGAACAGTTTTGTGCTGTTTTTCGCCTTGCCCTGCATGCTGTTTCGCTTTGGCGCATCCACACCCATCGCGCAATTGCTTGACGCCAGCGTGTTTGGCATCTACCTGTTTTGCGCTTTGGTGATGGTGGCTTTCACGATTGCCGTGACTAAAAATACGCGCATTGGTTGGAACGACGCTTCTTTGGGCGCAATGGTAGCGGCTTTCCCGAATACCGGCTTCATGGGTGTCCCGCTGTTGGTGGCGCTTTTGGGCGCGAAAGCTGCTGGCCCGGCGATTATCACCATCGTGGTCGACTTGGTCATCATCAGCTCGCTGTGCATCGCCTTGTCTCGCCTAGATGGCGCGGACGAACACGGCTTCAGCAAAGCCGCGAAAAACGCGCTCAAAGGTGTTTTTGCCAACCCCCTGCCGTGGTCGATTTTGCTGGGCGCCCTCGCCTCCGCCGTCAGTTTGAGCTTGCCGAAACCCGTTGCGGTTACCGTCGGCTTATTGGCCGATGCCGCTTCGCCCGTCGCGCTTTTCACCATTGGCGCGGTGCTGGCACGCTCGCAAATGAACGCGCACGAGATGCACCCACATGAGCAGATCGCGTGGACAGACTACGTGCCCGTCGCGGCGATCAAACTGTTCATCCACCCCCTCTTGGTGTTGCTGGTTGGCCTGTCTGCCAAACAACTAGGCGCACCCCTGGACACCTTTACCTTGACGGTCATCGTTCTGGTTGCCGCACTGCCCAGCGCCAGTAACGTATCACTCCTCGCCGAACGCTTAGGTGCCAACAACGGCCGCATCGCCCGCATCATTTTGGTATCAACCGCGCTGGCTTTTTTGACGTTTTCGGGAGCTGTGGCGCTGTTGCTGCCTTAAGTCACATAAAACGTTCAAAAATATGCTTAAATACGACTATAAACGACGTATATATTGACTAAGCAGCTATTAAAAATATAGCAAAATTCACCTTCATATCGCCAACGGATCCACATCCACCGCCCAGCGGATCATGCCTTTTTGCTTTGTCGCCTGCAAAACACCTTGCCATTGGCTCAAAAACTGCTGCAATGCCTTACGCGAGTGCGATTCGACCAGCATTTGGGCGCGCTCTACATTGGCGATGCGTTGGATGGTCATGGGGACGGCGGGGTAGAGGGTGATGTGCTCAAAGCCGGGGACGGATTCTGCCAACACGTTCGCCGACTCGCTGGCTGTCGTCAAAAAGGCTTGGGCGGCTTCTTGGGTGCGGGCCTCAGAACGGACCAGAGCGCTGTAGCCGAAGGGCGACATGGCGGCCATTTCGCGCTCTTTGAGCTGCTGCGCGGCAAAACCGGCGTAATCGTGCTTTTTTAGCGCCAAATACAGCGGGTGCTGCGGGTGGTGGGTTTGCACCCACATCTCGCTGGCGGCGCCTTGCGAGGCATCACGCCCCGCGCGTCCTGCCGCTTGCATCAAGAGGCTGAACAAGCGCTCTGGTGCGCGGAAGTCGCTGGAAAACAAGGCGCCGTCAGGGTTGATAGCCGCCACCAGCGTGATATTGCGGAAATCGTGTCCTTTGGCGATCATCTGCGTGCCGACCAGCACATCCACCTCGCCCGCATGCACCTGCGCCAGCTGCTGCTGCAGCGCGCCTTTGAGCTTGGTGGTGTCGGCATCGATGCGGGAGATTCGCACGGGTGATCCATCTGGCCGCTTCACATGCGACAACAGCTCGGCCAATTGCTCTTCCAGCTGTTCGGTGCCGCGACCAATGGTGGTGATGTCCAAATTGCCGCAGGCGGGGCAAGCACGCGGCACGCGTTGCATAAAACCACAGTGGTGGCAACGCAGGGTACGGTCGATTTTGTGGAACACGCGGTAGGCGCTGCAATGCGGGCATTCGCTCTTCCAACCACAATCGCCGCAATGCAACACGGGCGCAAAGCCACGGCGGTTGAGAAACAGCATGGCTTGCTCGCCACGGGCGATGCGCTCGGCAATGGCGTTCAGCAGCGGCGGCGATATCACCGTTTTCTTGGGTTGGTGCTCCATATTGACGGTGAGGACTTTGGGCAACACGCCGCCGCCAATTCGCTCGGCCACGGTCAAGCGCAGGTAACGGCCAGCCCCGCCATCGCTGGTAGCGCAGCTGTGGTGCCAGCTCTCAAACGATGGCGTGGCAGAGCCCAAAATGACCTTGGCATGCTCAAGTTTGCCTCTGTAAACGGCCAAATCTCGCGCTGAATACCTAGCGCCTTCTTGGCTTTTGTAGCTGGGGTCGTGCTCTTCGTCAACCACGATGAGCTTCAAATGCGGCATGGATGCAAAAATCGCCATGCGCGTGCCCAGCACCACACGCGCCGTGCCCATGTGGGCGGAGAGCCAGCTTTTAAGTCGCTGTGGGTTGGTCATGCCGCTGTGCAAGGACACCACGGCTGCGTCGCCATAGATGGGGCAAATGCGTTCTCTGACCCTGGCTTCGAGTTGCGGGGTCAGATTGATCTCAGGCACCATCATCAGCACCTGTGCAGTTGGGTCACGTTGCAAAGTTTCCAACGCGGCGCGTAGGTAAACTTCGGTTTTGCCGCTGCCGGTTGCGCCAAACAGCAAAAAAGGCCCGCATTCAATGCTTATTTGGGCTGTAGCCGATGTTTGCTCTGCATTTAATGCTATGTTATTTATAGCAAATTGATTCTTTTCTGAAACCTCAACCGGTTTTTCTGCGGGAGTTTCAGTGGCTTTTATGCGTTTTAGACGACGCTCCACTTGCAAGGCATCTAAAGTTCGCAACTGCGGCGGTAGGGCTGCTAGAGCAACTTCACCCAAGGAGCGTTGGTAATAACGGGCGGTGAATGCCACGAGCTTGAGCCAGGCGGGCGAGACGGCTTGGATGCCAAGGTCGGCCGTGATCGCCTTCAGTTCGATTTCCTTACCTTGCGCGCCAAACATGGGCTCGGGTTGCGAGTCAAGCTTTTGCCAGACGACTCCCAGCAACTCGCGCGAACCCAAGGGCACGCGTACCAATGAACCGACTGGGAACACTTGATCGCTTTGATACGTCAGCAGGCCTGCCAGCGGGCTGTGCGCGGGCGTTTGTACGACGATGGAGTACCAATGAATCATCTCAGATTCATCTTAAGGTAGAGTACCGACATGATGCATAATTTGCATCAACTTCTTGGGGACTTGCATTTATGGTCAAAAAGGCACCGCGACGTACGGCAGAACGTATTTTAGAGGTCACATTAGACCTCTTTAACCGTTTTGGCGAACCCAATGTGTCAACCACGCTGATTTCAGCCGAATTGCGCATCAGCCCCGGCAATCTGTACTACCACTACCCCGCCAAAGATGCGTTGATCAACGCCTTGTTTGACCGTTTTGAACGGTCATTGAATGAATTGCTAAATGCCAGCGATGGCGTGCGCAACGTGGAAGACGCCTGGTTTTTCATGCACACGTTGTTCGAGTTGATTTGGCAATACCGCTTTTTATACCGTGATTTGAATGATTTGCTGAGTAAAAATCGTCGCTTAGAAACGCATTTTCAATCTATCTTAAAAAACAAAACGCACTCGGTGAAAGCCTTGCTCGACGGTATGAGCCGCAGCGGCGCGATGACGATAGACTCGCGCGAGGTCGAGCCGACCGCCACCAGCATGGTGGTGGTATTGACGTATTGGCTGAGCTTTGAATATGTGCGTGATCCACGCCATGCTCTTGAACCTGAACATGCTCAAGCGGCTTTGCTGCGCGGTGCCCACCACGTGCTGAATCTGCTTGTGCCCTACCTTGAACCGCAACAGCGAAGCCACTTGCTTTCCATCGTGGGCACTTATTCGTCGCCCCAAAACGAATCAACCCTTACTCCCACGCCTCAACTGGTGAAATAACAATATGCCGCAATGGACGCCTTTCCCTTACATCGGTGACTACACCTATGATGCCGCTCGTGTGACTAAAAACTGGGCGCAGCTACACGCGGGTGACGCTGAACCCCTGCCTATAAATCCCGACTTGCTGGAAGCGTGGGCTTTGTTTCATTCGGGTGAGTTTCAAAAAGCCGTTGAATCAGGGCTGGCTTTGGGTATTGAAGGTATTACTGTTGCCAACAAAGCCACCTGCATTTACGCCAACTACCTTGAGGCCAAAGAAAGCGCCAAATTGGCACTTTTTTTGGAAGTGGCTTTGCGCGCTGAAAAGCAGGCCAAAGACGCATCCCTTGCGGCGGAGTCGCTGCCCAATGCCTACTATTGGCAAGCCTATGCCCTGGGGCGCTACAGCCAAGGCATCACTGTGGCCAAAGCGTTGGCGCAGGGTTTGGGCAGCAAAGTCAAAGACGGGCTTGAAAAGACCATTGCATTGCAACCCAAACACGCTGATGCGCACATTGCACTGGGCACTTTTCATGCTGAAGTGATTGATAAAGTGGGTTCACTGATCGGTAGCATGACGTATGGCGCGAAAAAAGAAGCGAGCTTCAATTTTTTTCAAGAAGCGCTCAGAATCAATACCAACTCCGCCATTGCCATGATTGAGCAAGCCAATGGCTGGGTCATGCTTGAAGGTGAAAAACGACTTGCTGAGGCTACCAAGCTATACGAAATGGCATCCGCCATTCACCCCCTAGACGCGATGGAACGTCTGGACATCGATATGGCAAAAGCCGAGCTGACTGATTGAAATTGACTGATTAATTATGGATACCAAGTGGTTGGAAGATTTTGTCAGCCTCGCTGAAACACGCAGCTTTAGCCGATCAGCGCAATTGCGCCATGTCACGCAACCCGCGTTCTCACGACGCATTCAATCGTTAGAAGCCTGGGCGGGTACAGACCTGGTGGACCGCAGCTCGTATCCGACCAAGCTCACGGCTGCCGGTGACACGCTCTACGATCAGTCGCTGGACATGCTGCGCGCTTTGCAAAGCACACGAGCCATGCTGCGCGGGCACACGTCTGCGGGGCAAGATGTGATCGAGTTTGCCGTGCCGCACACGCTGGCCTTCACATTTTTCCCGGCATGGATGTCGATGTTGCGGCAAAACTTTGGCCCCATCAA
Source organism: Comamonadaceae bacterium (assembly GCA_947485165.1). Lineage (GTDB taxonomy): Bacteria > Pseudomonadota > Gammaproteobacteria > Burkholderiales > Burkholderiaceae_C > Aalborgiella. The sequence goes on along the minus strand of CANKRG010000006.1, from coordinate 42,475 downwards.
AAGCCGGCTGATGGCGCAAAACGTGCACGATGCGGTGCTGCGTTTGGTGGAAGGCAGTTGCGATTTGTTGATTGCCTACTTCCACTCGTCGCAACCGTTTCAGCTGGACGCATCGCGTTATGAAATGGTGAGTTTGGGCCAAGAGGTGATCGCACCCTACGCCAAACCCGATGCAGAGGGCAAGCCGATGTATGAATTACCCGGACGCGCGGGGCAGCCTTTGCCTTACCTCGGCTATGCACCAGGCGCGTATTTGGGTATGGTGGTTGACCAAATATTGAAGCAATCAAAAACCGCTATCCATTTAGACCGCGTGTATGAAACCGACATGTCAGAAGGCCTCAAAGCCATGGCCTTAGAAGGCCACGGCATCGCTTTTTTACCGCACAGTGCCATCAAAAAAGACCTGCGTGCCAAACGATTGGTGAGTGCCTGCCCAGCAGGTATGGGTGATTTGACCATGACCATGGATTTACGAGCTTACCGCGAAAAGCCGACCGGCAAAGAAGCCAACAAGGGCGCAGCGCAAGCGCTTTGGGAGTATTTGGTGGCGAATAGCACGACTTGATTGCGCATCAAGAGTCGCCGTTCGGACTGAGCCTGTCGAAGTCTTCACAAACCCTTCGACAAGCTCAGGGCGAACGGACAAATGGATTTTCACAGGTCACCTATTTTTTTGAGACAATAAACGGATGACAACATCAATAACTATCACCCGCCCCGACGACTGGCACCTGCATGTGCGCGACGGCGATGCGCTCAAGACGACGGTTCCGCACACCGCCGCCCAATTCGGCCGCGCCATCATCATGCCCAACCTGCGCCCACCTGTGACCACCGCCGCGCAAGCATTGGCTTACAAAGCGCGTATTCAAGCCGCCGTACCCGCAGGCATGACGTTTGAGCCGCTGATGACGTTGTATTTGACGGACAACCTGCCTGCCGATGAAATCCAGCGCGCCAAAGACGCTGGCGTGGTAGCCGCCAAGCTCTACCCCGCTGGCGCCACCACCAACAGCGATGCGGGTGTGACCGATCTGCGCAAAACCTACACAACCCTGGAAGCCATGCAACGCGCGGGCATGTTATTGCTGGTTCATGGTGAAGTGACATCGCCTGACATTGACTTGTTTGACCGCGAAGCCGTGTTCATCGACACGCAATTGATTCCGCTGAGACGGGATTTCCCGGAACTCAAGATCGTCTTTGAACACATCACCACCCAAGAAGCCGCTCACTACGTACGTGATGCTGATAATTTCACCGCTGCCACGGTCACTGCGCACCACTTGCTCTACAACCGCAACGCCATTTTCACAGGCGGCATTCGCCCCCATTACTACTGCCTGCCGGTGCTCAAACGTGAAACACACCGGCTCGCTTTGGTGGATGCAGCGACGAGCGGCGACGCCAAGTTTTTTTTGGGTACAGACAGCGCACCGCACCCAGCGCATCTGAAAGAGCACGCCACAGGCTGTGCCGGCTGCTACACCGCCCACGCCGCGATTGAAATGTACGCTGAAGCGTTTGACGCGGCAGGTGCCTTGGACAAGTTAGAGGCTTTTGCCAGCTTCAACGGCGCAGATTTTTATGGCTTGCCGCGCAACCAAGGAGCTATCACCTTGAAGAAAGAAAGCTGGACACCGCCCGAGAGTTTTGCATTTGGTGAAGCAGCACTCAAACCACTGCGTTCTGGAGAGTCCTTGCCTTGGCGCATGGTTTAGAGACGATTGACTGGTCTGCGCCTTGGCTTGCGCCCTACAAAGGGCTTGCAGAACAGGCCGCTGCGCAAGCAGCTGAGCCAACTAGAGTTTGCGACTTGTTGAACCACTTGGCGAGTGGTTTCGGAGGTGCGCCAGTTGGGTTCGTGCCGCAATCCGATTTGCCGGCGCAAGAATCTTACGAACGCTACATTTATAATAGCAAACAATGTCCTACTCGAGACGGTTTGCATGATTTTTTTAACGGTCTTTGTTGGATTCAATTTCCACAAACCAAACAGCGAATCAACCAACTTCAATCTGAACAGATTGCTTTGCTTGGCTCGGTCACCACGCGAGGCCCGGTGCGTGATGCCTTGACCGTTTTTGACGAAAACGCGGCCTTTTTATTCGCTCCGCCAGCGCTGTGGCAAGCGCTTTTAGACAAGGATTGGCAACGCCTGTGTGCCACCTTGCGCCCTTTGTGGGCTGAAGCGAGGCTGGTCTTGTTTGGCCATGCGCTTTTAGAAAAACTGGTCACCCCGCGCAAACCCATCACGGCGCATGTGTATGTTTGCAACTACCCAGATGGTGGCCAGCTACCGAGCTTAGAAACTATGGATGCTTTCATAGCCGGCGATTTGAGTGCTGAAAAATTAGCAGAAAAACCGTTTGCCCCCCTTCCCATTCTGGGCGTGCCTGGCTGGTGGGCGGCCAATGAAAACCCACATTTTTATGACGATGAGACTGTCTTCAGAAAACACCGCGTGTGAAACTTACCCATCCTCGTAGGATTTCCCGTAATAAATCCCATAAGTTTTGTCGGAATTTAGCTGAACCCGCTTGATTTTTAGACTTTTGCCCCTACCATTCGCCACATCGGCAATGGTTTGCCTTTTAGAAAGTAAAAATTAAACATGAAACGTATATTTTTGTTCATCTTGACCAACTTGGCTGTGATGGTCGTGCTCGGCCTGATTACCAGTATTTTTGGACTGAATCGTTATATTGGACCTAACGGTGTTGCCTTAGGGCCTTTGCTTGGTTTTTCTCTGGTCATGGGTTTTGGCGGTGCGATTATTTCGCTGCTGATCAGTAAACCTGTCGCCAAATGGAGTCAAGGCGTCAAAATCATCAACGAACCACAAAATGCCGACGAAGCCTGGATTGTGCAAACCGTGCGCCAATTTGCCGACAAAGCGGGCATTGGCATGCCTGAAGTGGGTATTTACGAAGGCGCACCGAATGCTTTTGCAACCGGTGCATTTAAAAACTCCGCCTTGGTCGCGGTTTCTACAGGTTTACTGCAAGGCATGACCAGAGAAGAAGTCGAAGCCGTTATTGGCCATGAAATCGCCCACATAGCCAATGGCGACATGGTCACCATGACCTTGATCCAAGGCGTGATGAACACTTTCGTGGTGTTTGCCAGCCGTGTGATTGGTTCATTGATCGATGGCGCACTGCGCAAAGGCAGCGACAGCTCAGGCCCAGGCATTGGCTACATGATTACCACGCTGGTACTGGACATTGTGTTCGGCTTTTTGGCCAGCATCGTCGTGGCTTGGTTTTCACGCCACCGCGAGTTCCGTGCCGACGCCGGTGCCGCCAAGTTGATGGGGCGCAGCCAGCCTATGATTCATGCGCTACAACGCTTGGGCGGCATGACACCGGGCGAATTACCAAAAAGCATGGCAGCCATGGGCATTGGCGGCAACATGGGTGCTTTGTTCAGCACCCACCCACCCATGGAAGAGCGCATTGCCGCTCTGCAAAATCCGCAAGCTTAACTTTTAGGTTTGTTTGAGCAAGCCGAGCGCCACTGCTTCAGCCACCTTGATGCCATCCACGCCGGCGGACAAAATCCCACCTGCGTAGCTGGCACCCTCACCCGCCGGAAACAAACCCCTCACGTTCAGACTCTGAAAATCATCACCGCGTGTCATTTTGATAGGTGACGATGTGCGCGTTTCAACGCCGGTGAGCACCGCGTCTGGCCAATCAAAGCCTTTGATTTTTTTACCAAAAACTGGAATCGCCTCCCTTATCGCTTCAATCGCATAGCTGGGTAATGCTGCTGCTAAATCGACCAATTTCACACCCGGTTTGTACGATGGTTCTACACTACCGAGAGCCGTTGAAGCCATGCCTTTGACAAAATCACCCACCAATTGCCCAGGTGCTTCGTAGGTACTGCCGCCCAAAACATAAGCGGTTGATTCCAAGGTGCGCTGCAGTTCAATGCCTGCCAACGGATGCTTTGATGGAAAATCTTCCGGCGTGATGCCGACCACAATCCCTGCATTCGCATTGCGCTCGTTGCGCGAATACTGGCTCATGCCGTTGGTGACGACGCGTCCCACTTCACTGGTCGCAGCCACCACTGTGCCGCCTGGGCACATGCAAAAGCTGTACACAGCGCGACCATTCTTGGCGTGATGCACCAGTTTGTAATCTGCCGCGCCCAACAACGGATGCCCCGCATGACGCCCCCAGCGGGCGCGGTCTATCAAGCTTTGTGGATGCTCGATGCGAAAACCAATCGAGAAAGGTTTGGCTTCTACGTAAACGCCGCGCTCATACAGCATTTCAAAAGTATCGCGCGCGCTGTGGCCCAGTGCTAGCACGGCTTGTTGTGTAGGAAGCTCGTAGCTTTGCTGCGTGGCCAGATCGAGCACGGTCAGCCCTTGCAGCTGGCCATCTACGATGGCCACGTCGGTCACCCGCTGCTCAAACCGCACCTCACCACCCAAGGCGATGATTTGCTCCCGCAAATGCTCCACCACCTTGACCAACTTGAACGTGCCGATGTGTGGGTGCGCATCAACCAAAATCTCTTCAGGCGCACCGGCTTTGACAAACTCTTGCATCACCTTGCGCCCCAGATAACGCGGATCTTTGATTTGGCTGTAGAGTTTGCCGTCTGAAAACGTGCCAGCCCCACCTTCGCCAAACTGCACGTTGCTTTCAGGGTGCAGCTGGTTTTTACGCCATAAATTCCACGTGTCTTTGGTCCGTTCACGCACTTTTTTGCCGCGCTCCAGCACAATCGGTTTGTAACCCATTTGCGCCAATACGAGGGCCGCAAAAATGCCACAAGGGCCAAAACCGACGACGACGGGCCGTGATGTCAGGTGCGCGGGCGCTGTAGCAACCGGCTTATATGCCATGTCCGGCGTGGGGCGCACATGCGGGTTGTTGTCGAAGCGAAGCAGCACTTCGGCTTCTAGCGCATCGCTAGTTAAAGCCACATCGACGATATATACCTGAAACAACTCCGCTTTGCGGGCGTCAAAGCTGAGTTTGAAGACCTGGACGGATCGCAGCTCGCCGGCCTGGATTCCCAAGGCTTGAACCACCGCCTCGGCGATGGCCGTGTCGGGATGGGCGAGGGGCAGTTTTATTTCTGTGAGTCGGATCATGTGGCTAAGTCTTTGGCTTGTGGTTATCAAGCAAGACCTGAATTAAAGTAAAAAAATAACAACAACGTTAATTATGTCGGCAAGAAGCCTTCAATCGACAAATAACGCTCGCCCGTGTCGTAGTTGAAGCCCAGCACCGTCGCGCCAGCGGGCAAATCAGGCAGCTTTTGCGCAATAGCGGCCAAGGTTGCACCGGATGAAATGCCAACCAAGATGCCTTCTTCAGCAGCACAGCGACGAGCCATCTCGCGGGCGGGCTCGGCTTCGACCTGAATCACACCGTCCAGCAAGTCAGTATGCAAGTTTTTAGGAATGAAACCTGCGCCTATGCCCTGGATCGGGTGCGGAGCAGGTGAACCCCCTGAAATCACGGGGGAAGCCGCAGGTTCTACCGCAAAAACTTTAAGCTTTGGCCAAGCGGCTTTGAGCACTTGCGCACAACCTGTCAAATGCCCACCGGTGCCGACACCGGTGATCAGGGCGTCGATGCCGTTCGGGAAATCGGCCAAAATTTCTTGCGCGGTGGTCTGCACATGCACATCGATATTCGCCTGGTTTTCAAACTGCTGCGGAATCCATGCATTCGGCTTCGCTGCAGCCAATTCTTGTGCACGCGCAATCGCACCTTTCATACCTTTTTCGCGTGGCGTCAGGTCAAAACTCGCGCCATAAGCCAGCATCAAACGGCGACGTTCAATGGACATGCTGTCTGGCATCACCAAAATCAACTTGTAGCCTTTGACGGCAGCGACCATGGCCAAGCCCACGCCCGTGTTGCCCGACGTTGGCTCAATGATGGTTGATCCCGCCTTCAATTCGCCACTCTTTTCAGCGGCTTCAACCATCGAAAGGGCGATGCGATCTTTGATAGAACCACCCGGGTTGCTGCGCTCAGACTTGATCCACACGTTATGGCCTGCGCCAAACAAGCGGTTGATGCGCACATGTGGTGTGTTGCCGATGGTTTGCAGAATGTTGTCAGCTTTCATGTATTTTCCTCAGGTTTATATTTTCAAAGCGATGCTGGGTTCAATGATCGAATATGTTCCACATGCGCCAACAGCGAGCGTTTCGCAACTGGCCACAAATGAGGGGAAACATCATCGTACGCTTTGGCCACCCAGTCGTCCAAGGTGCCGGTGGGATGGGTTTGCATGACGCCGGAAATTTTTTCTTCGCGACCCAAACGGTGCGCTTTGAGATGGGCGATAACCCGCACCGCATGGTCTAAAACGTAGCCATGCGCGGGCAAAATGTGCTGGATCTGGTGTTCAGCACAAGCCGCTGTAAGCACATCCAGCGAATCCAAGTAATCACCCATGTGCCCATCGGGCGGGTTGATGACGGTGGTGCTGCCGTTCAAAATGTGGTCGCCACTGAGCAGCAAGCCGTCTTCCACCAAGGCCAGGCAAACATGGTTTTCCGCATGGCCAGGTGTAAAAATAACCTCTATGGTGGTAGTTAAATCAGCCTCTAGCCGGCGTGATATAAGCCTGAGTTGCTCTTTGTTTTGCAGAATTTTATCGGGCGCAAAGTATGAATTACTACTGGCATGCACGCCGCTGGGTAGGCCGTAGATCTGCGGATGTGAAGGGCACAGCGCCTGTAAAGGCTTGGCGCCCGGTGAGTGGTCTGCATGTGAGTGCGTACACACAATCATCTGAATATCGCCCTGCGTCGCCTCAAACAAGCGCTGAATATGCGCAGCATCGTTCGGCCCCGGATCAACCACGATATAGCCCGTGTCGGCTGTGCCAATGAGGTAGCTGTTCGTCCCCGGCCCGGTCATCATGCCCGGATTGGGTGCGGTCAGGCGCATCACGTTTTTCAGCAAAGGCACTGGTTTTTCATGCTGCCATGGCACGGTAGCCAGCAAAGTGGCTACTCCGGAATCTGAATGAATGGTTTGGTTGTGTCTCGCCATAACGCCATTATTGACCAAGTTACAATCCATTTCATGAAAGCAGTCATACTGGCCTATGGATTAGGCACACGCATCAGCGATGTGAATGCAAGGCAGCGTCCAGCAACTCCACCCAATGCTTCACCGGTGTCTGCGTGCCGCTTTGCAAATGGGTGATGCAACCGATGTTGGCAGAAACGATGACTTCGGGGTTCATCTCGTTTAAATTGTCCAATTTGCGGTCACGCAGTTGGTAGGCGATTTCGGGTTGCAGCACGGAATAGGTACCCGCAGAGCCGCAGCACAGGTGCGCTTCGCAGCTCGCCACATTGATTTTGAAACCCAAAGCTTGCAGGTGCTGCTCGACGCCACCACGCAGCTGCTGGCCGTGCTGCAGCGTGCAAGGTGGGTGGAAAGCGACTTGTTGCGCAGCTTTAACGTTAACTTTGCCCTGCAATTTCTCGACCAAATCCGGCAACAACTCGCTCACATCTTTCGTTAAGCCACTGATTTTCTTGGCTTTTTCGGCATATTGCGGGTCGTCTTGCAGAATGTGGCCGTATTCTTTGACGGTGACGCCGCAGCCGGAGGCATTCATGACAATCGCTTCAATTTGGCCAGATTCGACCCATGGCCACCAAGCGTCGATATTGATGCGCATATGGGCTTTGCCGCCATCTTGGTCGTTCAAATGAAACTTGACCGCGCCGCAGCAACCGGCTTTGGGCGCTGTCAGGGTTTGGATGCCGGCAGCATCCAGCACGCGGCGGGTGGCGGCGTTGATATTGGGCGACATGGACGGTTGCACGCAGCCTTCTAGCATCAGCACTTTGCGGGCGTGGGCGCGGGTCGGGATCTCGCCAAACGCTTGTTTGGCGGGCACTTTGTTTTGCAAAGCAGCGGGCAAAAAGGGGCGCAAGAGCTGACCCAAACCCATCGCCGGTGCAAACAAAGGCGACGGCAAGCCCTCTTTCAGCGCCCAACGCACGGCTTTTTCTGACGCGGGGCGCTCGACCTTGGCGTCGACGATTTTGCGACCAATATCGACCAAATGGCCGTAATCGACACCGCTGGGGCAGGTGGTTTCGCAGTTGCGGCAGGTCAGGCAGCGATCCAAGTGCAACTGGGTTTCGCGGGTGGGCGTCATGCCTTCCAGCACTTGCTTCATCAAGTAAATACGGCCGCGCGGACCGTCTAGCTCGTTGCCCAAGAGCTGATAAGTAGGGCAGGTCGCCGTGCAAAAGCCGCAATGCACGCATTTGCGCAAAATGGCTTCGGCGGCATTGCCGTCTGGCGTGTTTTTGAATTCTGGGGCGAGGTTGGTTTGCATAGGTTTTACAACAATTACATGTCGGCAAACATCCGGCCACGGTTGAAAATACCGGCTGGGTCGAATTGACGCTTCAAATCTCGGTGAATGCGGTCTAAAGGTGCTTTTAAAGGGTTGAAAACGACTTTGTTTTCGGCTCTATTTTCGATGTTATCCTGCGTATTTATTGCCTGATGCGCTATGAATAAAATAGCATTTCCAGCTGCCGCATTTGCTTTGCCACGAATATGCACAGCTTCACTGTAGGGCAACTTGACCCAACGCTGCGCGCCATGCCATTCGACCAAGCTATCGCCGAGTTGCAAATCTGGCGTCGTATCTGGCACGCTCAGCCGCCACAGGCATTCGTCGCCCTGCAGCTTGAAGAAATCCATGTTTTGATGCCGTAAAGCTTGCCAATCGGCCGCCACCGTGGCATTGCCCGATGCGGCGTTTTGCAACTGACCACCCATTTTATGGATGGCCGCTTCGACGGCGGCGACCGCGCCGCGCAAGCGCACGTACAAAACACCTTGGCCGGCTTCTTGAATCCAGCAACTGGCATTCAGCGGCAGCGGCTGCGCGCCCCAGGTGTTGAGCATATTCAGCGCGTCAGCTTGTGTGCACGCAAACTTCAAGGTCGCCTCAGCCGGTGCGATGGGCAGCACTTTGAGGGAGATTTCGGTGATCAGCCCCAGTGTGCCCATAGAGCCCGCCATCAAGCGGCTCACATCGTAACCGGCGACGTTTTTCATCACCGTCCCGCCAAAGTGCAGCTCTTCACCTTTGCCGTTGACCATGTTGACGCCAAGCACGAAGTCTTTCACACTGCCGCTGCTGGCGCGGCTGGGGCCGCTCAAACCAGCGGCGACCATGCCGCCTACGGTTGTGCCGGCGCTGAAGTGGGGCGGTTCAAAGGGCAAACATTGGTTCTTTTCAGCCAACACGGCTTCTAATTCAGCCAGTGGCGTGCCCGCTTGCACAGTGACGACCAACTCGCTGGGCTCGTAGCTGGTGATGCCGTTCAAGCCTGTGGTGTCTAAAATGTCACCCTGCAGCGACTGGCCATAAAAGTCTTTGCTGCCGCCGCCACGGATTCTGAGCGGTGTTCCCGCACTTGCAGCAGCTTTGATGCGTTCGACGACACCTTGTAAATTTTGTGAAGCGTTTGACATCATTAATCTTGGTAGAAGTTGACAGGCAAGCCCGGCACATCGACGGGCATGGCAAACACATGGCCAGCCAAGGGTTGCGCTTTCATTTCCTCTGCCGAGCGCATAAAACTGGAGGTGGTGATGAACAGGGTTTTCATGTCCTCACCGCCAAAACACGGCATGGTGGTGCAGCGCGTGGGGGTGGGAATAGTGGCCAACAACTGGCCGGAGGGTGCAAATTTCAGAATCCGCTGGCCGTCGTACATGGCGATGTAATAGTTGCCTTGGGTGTCGACCGCACAGCCGTCTGGCCGGCCTTGGTAGTTGACCCCCAGGGTGTTTTCTGGCGTCCAACCAGCAGGTTTGGCGTCAAATTTCTGGAAAACACGTTTGTTGGACATACCGCCGGTCGCTTCGTTCCAATCCCACGCGTGGATGATCTGGTCTACCGTGTCGGCCCAATAGATGGTTGTGTTATCCGGCGACCAAGCCAAGCCGTTGGCCAAAATCGCGTCTTTTTGGACGATGTCGAATTTTGGGGCGCTTTTTTGTTCAACTGTCCCACGCGCATCCAGGCAATACAAGGCGGCCAGGCGCTGGGTGCGCGGCTCAAACATGCTGCCCGCCCAGAAACGGCCGGCAGCGTCGCATTTGCCGTCGTTGAAACGCTGTGTGGCGGTGTCGTAGTCGACCGAGGCGATTTTCACCAACTCAGCCTGCCAATGCGCCGCGCGGTAGATGCCGTCGCGCAGCGCAATGACCAAACCTCCGCGCCTGGCAGGGGCAATGCAACCGGGCTCTTGCGACATGTCCCAGCCCTCTGTCACCATACCGTCCAAGCTGGCGCGGTGGATTTTTTTGCCGGGAATATCGATCCAATACAGCATCTTCTCTGTCGGATGCCAAAATGGCGATTCGCCCAGCATGTCGGGTGCGGTGCTGACGGTGGTCCAAACTGGATTTTGTGAACTCATGCGGGAATATGCTCCAAAACAAGGTCAGCGCTGATGTCTTGCAAGCAGCGCGTGTGGCCAAACTGACATTCTCGCGCAAAACACGGCGCGCAATCGAGTTCAGGTTGGTAATTAGGGTCATTTTTTAACCACAGTACAGTGGCAGCCCTGCTCAAAGGCGGCGTGTGCAGGGGGCTGGATGAGCCAAAAATAGCCACTTGCGGCACGCCCAGCGCAGCCGCCACATGCATCAAACCCGAATCATTACTCACTACACATTTTGCAGCAGCTATAGCAGAAAATGCGCCGGCTAGCGTCGTTTTTCCTGCTAAATTAAGGCATTTATTGGGTTGCTTGGCATTCACAGTGCTGACAATCGCTTGGCACAGCTCAAATTCTTTGCCAGACCCCAGCAGCACGACGGGCACGTCCAATTTCAAGGCCACATCCACAAAATGGGGCACCGGCCAGCGCTTGGCTGAGCCAAACTCAGCCCCAGGTGAAAAAACCACGTAGTTGCCGCGCTGCAAACCCAGCTCGGCTAGCGTGGTCTGCACATCGGCATCGTTCAAGGTCAGCTGGGGCCTGTCGGTTTGGTAGCCCGTTTTGGGGTTTTCTTCACCACTCAGCGCGGCGTAAAACGCCACCATGGGCGGCTTGTTGGTTGGGTTTTTCAGTCGATGCGTCAGAAAACCAATGCGCGCTTCGCCCATGTAACCCACGCGCTTGGGGATGCCCGCAAACATGGGCAACAGCGCACTTTTAAGCGAATTGGGCAGCACATAAGCCGCGTCAAACGGCTGCGCGCGGCGGCTGAAATCCAGCGCCATACGCCGCCGTGCCGCAAACTGCAAGCCACCGTGCGCAAAGGGAAACTCCACTACCTCGGCCACACTGGGCATGGCGCGGTATACAGGCGCCACCCAAGGCAGCGCCCCCACGGTCAGCCGCTCGCCGCGTGCCTGCAATCGACGCATCAGCGGCTCGGTCATCACCGCATCACCGATCCACTGGGGGGCGATGATTAAAGAATTTGTCACGTTATAACTTTCCGTTCGCCCTGAGCTTGTCGAAGGGTTGCAGGGACTTCGATAAGCTCAGTCCGAACGGTTATTTTTTTAATGCCCACCAGCGAAATGCTCACCGGCCTTTAAAGCGTAAATCGTACCGCAATAGGCGCATTTGGCGCTGCCGGTGCGACCCACATCCAAGAAAACCTTGGGGTGGTTGTTCCACACCGGCATGCCCGCTTTGGGGCTGGGGCAGAACACGCCGCCTTGGTGGTTCAAGTCAGACGCCAAGAGTTCGACGGTGCTGCTGGCGGTTTTGACGTTGGGTTGGGCTGTGTTGGTCATGGTGAATTCTCGCAAATATCTCTAAAGTCTCTAAAAATCCTCGGAATCCCTTGATTTTAAGCGGCTGCAGGTGGTTTTCCGTCTTCTTGGCCTTGCTCCTGACCTTGTTCCCGCTCTTGATCTTGCCCTGGTTCCCCAATTTGCGCCTGAGCAGGCTCAGGCCGAAACAACGCCCAACTCTGCAATTTGCCGTTTAAAAACGTGCAAGTGACATGCGATTTCGTACCGTCTGTCCACCTGAATACCTCAGGCTGCGCGTCTTTCACGCTCAACAGCTCGCCCAAAGCCTTGGTCATGGCGATGACATGCATCAACGTTTTGCCTTGTTGCAGCTTGGCATTTAGCATCACCGCGCTGCCGACGTAGCCCATCGGTCTATCCGCCGTGCGCTTGAGCACCTGCATCATGCGGCTGAAATGCAGCAAAACCCAAGTGACCAAGCCGGTCGCCACAATAGCCACACCTGGCCATGTGTAGTAGGTGTAAGCCACGGCAAACGCGGCGGCGACGAGGATGAAGGTGATTATTTTCGTGAACATTTTTACGATTCAGGCATGATTTTGCTGCGAATTAAATAGCAGCTTAGGCAATAAATACGCCAGCTATAGCGATCTTTACCCCTATTTTAGCACCATATCAACCCAGCGACCGAATCAAAGCCATCGCCTCTTCAATCCGCTCCACGGGGTGAATCGTCAGTCCCTCAAAGTCTGGGTTGTCTTTCGCGCCTTTCTTGGGCGCATTGGCTTTGGGCACGATGGCGACGCTGAAACCGAGTTTGGCGGCTTCTTTCAGACGCTCTTGGCCTCGCGGGGCGGGGCGCACCTCTCCGGCCAGACCGACTTCGCCAAAGGCGATGAAACCTTTGGGCAGCGGCTTGCCGCGCAGACTGGAGGTGATGGCCAGCATCACCGCCAAATCGGCCGCTGGCTCGCTGATGCGGACACCACCGACCGCGTTGACAAATACGTCCTGGTCCATACACGCCACCCCCGCGTGGCGATGCAAAACAGCCAATAACATGGCCAAACGGTCTTTGTCCAAGCCCACACTCAAGCGCCGTGGACTCGGGCCGCCGCTGTCAACCAGCGCCTGAATTTCCACCAGCATGGGCCGTGTGCCCTCTAAAGTGACCATGACGCAACTGCCCGGCACCGGCTCGCTGTGCTGGCTCAAAAAGATGGCGCTGGGGTTGCTCACGCCCTTCAAACCGCGCTCGGTCATGGCAAACACGCCGATTTCATTGACCGCGCCAAAGCGGTTTTTGATGGCACGAACCAAGCGAAAGCTGCTGTGGGTGTCGCCCTCAAAATACAGCACCGTATCCACCATGTGCTCCAACACGCGCGGGCCAGCCAGTGCGCCCTCCTTGGTGACGTGGCCGACCAGCACAATAGCCGTCCCGCTGCTTTTGGCATAGCGCGTGAGATGTGCTGCGCACTCGCGTACCTGCGCCACCGAACCCGGGGCGGAGGTGAGTTGATCCGAATAGACGGTCTGGATCGAATCAATCACCGCGATCTGGGGTTGTTCTTTTTCCAGCGTGGCGAGGATTTTTTCCAGACCAATCTCAGCCATCACCTTGACTTGAGAATTCAGCAGCCCCAAACGACGGGAACGTAGCGCGACTTGTGCACCGCTTTCTTCCCCCGTTACATAGAGGGTTTTTTGACCGCTGCGCTGCAATGAATCCAGCGCCTGCAGCAACAAGGTCGATTTGCCGATGCCAGGGTCACCACCGATCAGCACCACACCGCCCTCGACCATGCCGCCACCTAAAACGCGGTCCAGTTCATCATGCCCCGTGGGGGTGCGCTGCATGTCCACCGCGTCAATGTCGCCCAAGGTCGCCACTTCAGCGGTTTTAGCGAGGGAGGCGAAACGATTTTTGGTGGGCTGTGCGTTTTCGGCAACGGACTCGACCAGCGTGTTCCAGGCGTTGCAGCTGGGGCACTTGCCCAGCCATTTGGGTGCGGTGCCGCCGCATTCGGTACACACGTATATAGTTTTTTCTTTTGCCATAGCGCATATAGTAAGACATTTAACTGTACAAATGAACAGTTTTATAAATTTAACAACTTTAATTTTTTTGCTCTAATACCATCTATGAAACCTTCCATGCACCCTGACGAATGGCAAGCCCGCCTTGAACTGGCCTCGTGCTACCGCATTTTCGCCATGCTCGGCTGGACCGAGATGATCTACAACCACATTACCCTGAGCTTGCCTGATGCGGTGGCCGAAGGTGAAAAACAGTTTCTCATCAACCCGTTTGGTCTGCACTACAGCGAAGTCACCGCGAGTAATCTGGTCAAAATCGACATCCACGGCACCATTTTGGATGGTTCAGCCTATCCGGTGAACCCCGCTGGTTTTACCGTGCATGCCGCTATTCACGACCGTTTGCCAGAGGCGCACTGCATCATGCACACCCACACCACGGCGGGTGTGGCGGTGGCGTGTTCGGCGTCGGGTTTACTGCAAAACAATTTTTACTCGGCCCAGCTGCACGACAGGGTGGCCTACCATGACTTTGAAGGCATCACCATCCATGCCGACGAAGCACCGCGTTTGCTGAAAAACATAGGCAACAAGCCGGCGGTGATTTTGCGCAACCACGGCCTGCTGGCCTGGGGGCAGACCCTGCCGCAAACCTTTGTGACGCTGTGGACGCTGCAACGCGCCTGCGAAATCCAGCTGGCGACGCTGAGCATGGGTGCAGCGATTCCTGTCACGGCATCGGTCGCGGAAAAATGCACCCGCGACTCGCTGCAGTTCGACGCCAAATTTGGCGCAGGCCGCGATGTGTTTGACGCGATGCGGCGGCTGGTGGACAAGACGGATGACAGCCACCAACAATGACCGCCCACAATACTATTAATTCAATAGCAGCATAGGCAACAAATACGCCGGCTAAATGCCAAATTAGACTCCAAAACTCGATTTAAACCAAGTTAACCCATGATTTACAAGAATGTATGCATCGTAGGCGCTGGCTCAATAGGCGGCTGGCTGGGCGCGGGCCTGGCGCGGGCGGGTTGCTCGGTCAGTTTTTTGGCGCGTGGCGAGACTTTGAAGGCTTTGCAAACACAGGGCTTGCGATTGCAATCCAATGGGCAACCCGAGCAAACCCACGCCGTGCAAGCCAGCCACAACGCGGCCGAGCTGGGTGCGCAAGACCTGCTCATCATCGCCGTCAAAGCGCCGGCGCTGCGCGAGGTGGCGCAGCAGATCGCCCCCTTGCTGGGCAAAGACACGGTGGTGTTGACCGCGATGAACGGCGTGCCATGGTGGTTTTTGCAGGGTTTTGGTGGCAGCCTGGCCAACCACGCCCTCAGCAGCGTCGATGCCACGGGTGAGATTGCCGCCGCCATTCCCTCAGCCCACATCATCGGCGGTGTGGTGCATGCCAGCTGCTCGGTGGCCAGCCCGGGGGTGATTCGCCACGCGTTTGGCAACAAAATCATTGTGGGTGAACCGTCGGGGCAGCCTACGGGACAAGTTACACCGCGCGTCGCAGCCTTGGCAGCGCTGTTTGAAAAAGCCGGTTTTGAAGCCCCGATTGCCGAGCAAATTCAGCGCGACATCTGGTTCAAGCTGTGGGGCAACATGACCATGAACCCGGTCAGCGCCATCACCGGCGCCACTTCCAGCCAGGTATTGGACGATGATCTGGTGCGCGGTTTTTGCGCCAATGTGATGCTAGAAGCCAAAGAAATAGGATTGCGTTTGGGTATCACTATCGACCAGCAGCCCGAAGACCGCCATGCCGTGACACGTAAATTGGGCAGCTTCAAAACCTCGATGCTGCAAGATGTGGAAGCAGGCAAAGCGGTGGAACTGGATGCCTTGGTGGGCGCGGTGAAAGAGCTGGGGCAGCTCACCCAAGTGGCGACACCCTACACCGACGCCCTGTTCGGCCTGGCACGCCTGCACGCGCGGGTGCATGGTTTGTATTGAACAAGCGCGTACACAGCAACACCCGTTCGGACTGAGCTTGTCGAAGTCTTCATCAACCCTTCGACAAGCTCAGGGCGAACGGACAGGGATAGAGGATGACCGAGCAGCTTGCTCCAAAGCCGTGATAAATAACGCGGCCACATCACAATCGGTCTGGTCAAAAATTTCTTGGAAACAGGTCGGGCTGGTGACGTTGATCTCGGTCAGCGAGTCGCCAATCACGTCCAAACCGACCAGCAGCAGGCCGCGACTGGCCAAAATCGGACCCAGCGCATTGGCAATCTCGTCATCGCGCTCACTCAGCGGCTGCGCCACGCCGATGCCGCCGACCGCCAGGTTGCCGCGGACTTCGTTGCCTTGCGGGATGCGGGCTAAACTGAAGGGCACAGGCTTGCCGGCGATGACCAAAATCCGCTTGTCGCCTTCTGAAATAGCGGGCAGAAACTTCTGCACCATCACCGTCTCAGCACCGTCTTTGTTCAGTGTTTCGATGATGCCGCCCAGGTTCAAACCATCGGCTTTGACGCGAAAAATACCCGCGCCGCCCATGCCGTCCAGTGGTTTCAAGATGATGTCCTGGTGTTCGGCGTGGAAGCGTTTGATGTCCGCCGCATCGCGCGTCACCAGCGTCGGGCCGATGAACTGCGGGAATTCCAAAATCGCCAGTTTTTCAGGGTGATCACGCAAAGCACGGGGTTTGTTGAAGACCTTGGCACCTTCGCGCTCGGCTTGCTCCAGCAAATGGGTCGCATAAAAAAACTCCGAATCAAACGGTGGATCTTTGCGCATGACGACGGCGTCAAAATCTTTCAGCGCTTGCGGGCGCTCGTCGGGGTGCTGCTGCTTGGCGCTGTACCAGACGTCTTTGTCACCGGTCAAGGTGATGTCACGAACAAACGCCGTGACCACCCCGCCACGCTGCCACATGATGTCTTTGGGCTCGCAGCTGGACAGCGTATGGCCGCGCCGTTGCGCCTCGCGCATCATGGCGAAGGTGGTGTCCTTGTAGATTTTGAAGGAGGCGAGCGGGTCGGCGATGAAGAGGATATGCATAGCTGAATGATACGGCGAATGCTTTGAATTTCGACTTTAAAACTCGATTTTAAATCTCGATCTTCGAGCCCAATTCCACCACGGAATTGCTGGGCAAGTTCAAGAAGTCAGCGGCACCGCTGGCATTGTGGTGCATCTGCGCAAAGAGTTTCTCACGCCAGCCGGCCATGCCAGCACCCAGCGTGGGCACCACGGTGTCACGCGACAGGAAGTAACTGGTCGTCATCGCGTCCAGCTCGCAGCCACGGCCTTTCATTTGGGTCAGCGCCTTGGGCAAATCAATGTCATTTTTAAAGCCGTAGTTGAGCACGACCTGCCAGCAGTGGTTCCCCAGCGGTTCCACCTCCAGGCGTTTGGCCATGCCGATCCAAGGCACCTCATGGTTGCGCACAGTGACGAAGAGGTTGCGATCATGCAGCACTTTGTTGTGTTTCAGGTTGTGCAACAAGGCGTTGGGCACAACGCCCGTTTCTGGCGTCAGGAACACGGCGCTGCCTTCGACCCGGGTGGGTGGGGTGATGAAAACCGCCTCCAAAAAGCTTTTCAAATCGATGGCATCCAATTTTTGCTTTTCGGACAGCAACTGCCGACCATCCTTCCACGTCATCATCAAGGTAAATATCGCGCCACCAATCACCAAAGGGAACCAGCCGCCCGCGAATAACTTAAGCAGGTTGGAAGCAAAGAACAAAAAGTCGACCACAAAAAACAAGCCCGTTGCGACAATACACAGCCACAGCGGGTACTTCCATGCGTGACGAATCACAAAAAAGGTCAACACGGTCGTGATCAACATATCCGTCGTCACCGCAATGCCGTAGGCGGCGGCCAGGTTGCCCGAGCTCTTGAACATCACCACCGCCAGCACGATGGCGGCAAACAGGCCCCAGTTGACGAAGGGCATGTAGATCTGCCCCGCTTCGCGCACGCTGGTGTGCTGGATGTTGAGACGCGGCAGATAGCCGAGCTGGATCACCTGTTTGGTCACACTGAAGGCGCCGGTGATCAAGGCTTGCGACGCAATCACCGCCGCCAAGGTGGCCAACACCAGCAAAGGAATCAGCGCCCAATCCGGCGCCATCAAATAAAACGGGTTTTTAACGGCCGCTGGGTTCTTCAGCAACAGTGCGCCTTGGCCAAAATAGTTCAGCACCAAAGCGGGCATGACCACGCTAAACCAGGCCAAACGGATCGGTTTTTTGCCGAAATGCCCTAGATCTGCGTACAAGGCCTCCGCACCCGTGACGCACAACACCACAGCGCCCAAAATAATGAAGGTGATGCCGGGGTTGGCCCACATGAAACCGAGCGCGTAATGCGGGCTGATGGCCCATAAGATTTCAGGGTTGTGGGAAATGTGCACCAAGCCAAGCACCGATAGCACAGCAAACCAGACCAGGGTGATAGGGCCAAAAAACTTACCTATACCAGCCGTGCCTTTCTTTTGCACCAAAAACAAGCAAAACAAAATCACCAAGGTCAATGGCACGACATACTGCTTGAAGGTGGGTGAAATGACCTCCAAGCCCTCCATCGCACCCAATACCGAAATAGCGGGCGTGATGACGCCGTCGCCATAAAACAAGCACGTGCCAAAAATACCCACCACCAGCAGTACTTTGCGTAACCGTGGCTGGTCTTTCACCGCCTGAGAGGCGAGCGCCAACATGGCCACCAAGCCACCTTCACCATGGTTATCGGCCCGCAGCACCAAAACGACATATTTGAGGGAGACGATGACGGTCAGCGTCCAAAAGAAAATGGACAAAATGCCGTAGATATTGTCTGGTGTGAAAGGCACATGGCCGGCGCCAAAGACCTCTTTCATGGCGTAAAGGACACTGGTACCGATATCGCCGTAGACCACACCAATGGCGCTGAGCGTGAGCGCGGCTAGAGAAGATTTTGTTGTTTGCACTAAAACGTAACCGATTAGAAAATCAATCTGAGCAACTTCGCTGTTCTTTCAAGCGTGTTCACCCTGAGTGATTTGCGGGACTCCATGTTGAGGGAATGATATTGTGCGCTTTTGTAACCCGCATTTGCGGCAAGGAGCATCCTCTGATCGCAATAAATGTATATTATGTTGCGGTGCAGCAACTGCAATTTGACAAAACAGACTTTTTTGGCGAAACAGGGCTGTTTCAACAAACACAACTACTCGTAGATTTCAGCTTGCGGATCGGTCGCCTCCAGCTCGTAGCTGGCCGCCAGCATGGCCAGGCGACCAATCACACCATACATATAAAAGCGATTGGGCGCACTGGCACCGGGTTTGATGCCGGGTTTGGGTAACTCCGTTCCCTCAGCAAAGGCCAAAGGCACATACCGCGAGCCGGGTGAGCACAGGTTTTCATCCATACCCCTGTCCGCATGGACGCGGTAAAAGCCACCCACCACATAGCGGTCCATCATGTAAACCACGGGCTCGGCCACCGCATCGTTCATACGCTCTTTGGTGAGCACGCCTTCTTGAACAACCAGCTCGCCCTTGAAAGACGCGATGTCATGGTGGTCTTTCAGTTCGCTGGATTGGCGCAGCATCAGCACGCCTGTGCCGGCGTGCTTATCAGACGAGCTGCTGTGGTTGTTTTTAACGACCACGAACGGCTTGTCGCTGATGCCGTACTCTTTGTATTTCTTTTTGATTTTGGCCAGCAAGGTATCCACACAGGCGGTCAAATCTGCATCCGTGCAGGTCAAATACATGGGGTTGATCAACCAGGGGTCAACGCCCAGCAACTTGCCGAAGCGTTTGCAGACATCATCGTAGGTTTTGTAATGTGTACTTTTACGCCGAATCGAGCCGGAAGCGTGCAAAGGCGGCAACACAAACTGCTCATGCAGCTCTTCCAAAATGCCAGGCAAACCCTTGGTGAGTTCGTTGTTCAGCAAAATCGTGCACGGGTCAAAATCTTTCAACCCTAAGCGCTTGGCACTGCGAATCACGGGCTCCAGCACGATGGATTCACCATTGGGCAGCGCCACCGTGGTGTTTTGCTTGATGTCTGGGTCAATCGACCCAATCCGCACATGCAAACCAGCCATATGGAAAATACGACGCAATTGGGCAATGCTGCTCAAATAAAACGTATTGCTGGCGTTGTTGCTGTGATTTTCTGGAATCAAGAGCAAGTTTTTCGCCTCGGGACAGATTTTTTCAATCGCCACCATCGCCGCCTGCACGGCGAGTGGCAGCATGGCTAGCGTCAAATTGTTCCAGCCACCTGGGAACAAATGGGTATCAACCGGCGCGAGCTTGAAGCCCGCATTGCGCACATCGACCGAGCTGTAAAACGGCGGCGTGTGCTCCATCCACTCCAAGCGAAACCAACGCTCGATAGCGGGCATGGAGTCCAAAATTCGTTGCTCCAGCTCGTTGATCGGGCCATTCAGAGCGGTGATGAGGTGGGGAACCATGGTTTTATGATCTCGATATGTGACCTGATTTATTACGATCTTTGGGCCAAAGGAAGGTTCAACAGCAGATTTTGCGGTTTGAGTTTGAGCTGGTTTTTCTCGTCCATCGCCATTGCCAAGTAAACCGGTCTGCCGGCCACGGCTGCCAGCATATCAGCAGAATTAACAAACTCCAGGCGAAACAAACACATCAAGCGACGGTGCCGCTCTTCCGACACCTCAGCGCCGGTGTACAAATCGTTCAAGATACCGTTGGCCTGCGCATCCAAACCCACATGCCAGACCCAATGCTCGTCGACAATTTCTTTGTCGGTTTGAATCCGCACGGCCACTTGCAAAAAATGTTTGATCCACAGCTCAAGCACGCGGCACAAGGCATCTAGCGAGGCTTGCCCGTGGTTCAGACTGATCACCATGTCAAAAAACTCACTGCGCGGCCAATAGGCGTCCAGGTTATCCGCACTCAGCACGTCCAGATCCACACTGCGAACCGGCAAACCGCCTTGTTTCAACAGCTCACCAATGCTGCCAAAACCACCCGACAAAGCGTGGCGCTCAACCGTTTCATCGTCCGCCGCCATCACTGCGCCATCTTCAAGAATCGATATTTTTTGCGTTCTGAACAACAATTCAGCCATGCGGACTTGCATCGCATTGATTTTTTCACCCGATGCTGCAAGGACGTGTCGCAATAAAATCTGCGTCAACTGCTGCACCAGTATAGGCGCGACATCCACACCCTCGCCCTGAAAAAGCGCCAAGTAGCTGGCTTCTAGGGTGGGTTTGGCAAGCAATCGGTCTCTGAAACGCAACCAAACGGCGTAGTTGTCTGCCGCATCTTTGTCCGCCACGCCTGCCAATTCGGCATCGGCCACCACGCGCCGTGGCTGTTGCTCTAAGGCGTGGTGTAGCGCAACTTCATTCGCGCAAGATTCGGCAATCGGCGCAATTTCGGGTCGCGACAGCAAATGCCGCAGATAAGCGTCTGTCACCAACAAATGGCCATTTGCGTCCACATCCAACAGTTCATAGCCCGATGAGGGCCAAAAATTTGCGGAAACTTGTGGTTTAAATATCTGCCCAGAGTGCCCTGTGTTCATTGCCATCAAGTCCTTACTTCCCCATTACCCAAAACCACGTATTTCAGCGACGTCAAACCTTCAATCCCCACCGGGCCACGGGCATGGAATTTGTCGGTGCTGATACCGATTTCAGCCCCCAAACCGTACTCAAACCCATCCGCAAAGCGGGTGCTGGTGTTGACCATCACACTGGCGGAATCGACCTCGCGCAAGAAACGCTGGGCGTGCATGTGGTTGGTCGTCATGATGGCATCGGTGTGGTGGCTGCTGTACTTGTTGATGTGGGCAATCGCTTCATCCAGCCCTGCCACCACTTTGATGCTGACAATGGGCGCCAGGTATTCCTCGTACCAATCCTGCTCTTTGGCCAAAGTTATTTTTGCTACTTTTTTAATAGCGTCATTAGCAAATAATACGCCGGCTGCAGCCTCATCACACCTCATTTCAACACCTTTTGCAGCATAAATGGCGGCAATTTTGGGTAAAAACTCTGCGGCAGCGCCTTGGGCAACCAGCAAGCCTTCAGCGGCGTTGCAGGGGCTGTATTTGCTGGTTTTGGCATTGTCGGCCACCGTCACCGCCATGGCGATGTCGCACGGATCGTCCACGTAGACGTGGCAATTGCCGTCTAAATGCTTGATGACCGGCACTTTGGCTTCGCGTGAAACGCGCTCAATCAGCCCCTTGCCGCCGCGCGGGATGATGACATCGACGTATTCGGACATGGTGATCAAAGCGCTGACCGCTTCGCGGTCCGTTGTGGGTACTAATTGCACCGTGTGCTGTGGCAAACCGCTTTCGACCAGTGCTTGCTGCACCAAAACCGCCAAAGCTTGGTTAGACTCAATCGCCTCTGAGCCGCCGCGCAAAATGCAGGCGTTGCCGCTTTTGATCGCCAAGGAAGCGGCTTCAATCGTCACGTTCGGGCGAGATTCGTAAATCATGCCAAACACGCCAATCGGCACCCGCATTTGCCCCACGCGAATGCCGCTGGGCTGCTGCTTCATGCCGATGATGTCACCAATGATGTCAGGCATGGCTGCCAGCTGCTCGCAGCCCTGGGCGCAGGTTTCCAGCACTTTAGGGGTTAATTTCAAGCGATCAACCATGGGCTCAGACAAACCCGCTTGGATGGCGCGGGCAATGTCTTTGGCATTGTCCGCCTGCAAAGCCGCCACATTGGCGCGAAGTAAGGCAGCCAAGCGCAACAATGCTGTATTTTTAATAGCAGTTGAGGCAACAGATACGCCGGCTGATGCCATTTTTGCCTGTTTTCCAAGAGTTTGCAGCAGCTCGGCGACGTTGGTCGTGCTAGATGTGTGGGTTTGGGCGTTCATGCAGCTATTTTCGTTGATTTTCATCGCAGCGCTGCAGCTTTGTAGACCGCGTTACGATCCCGCCTACCGACAGCGACCACCAGAACAATCAACTCACTATTCTTCACCTCGTACACCAGTCGGTAACCCGCACTTCGCAGCTTGATTTTGTAGCGATTTTTATGCCCACTCAGCCTAGCGGCTGGCACATGCGGCTGGGCCAGTCGTTCTGCCAGTTTTTCTTTGAATTGCTTGCTGATGGTATTGTCAAGTTTGCGCCACTCTTTGAGCGCCTCCTCCAAAAATCCCAGTTCAAAGCTAGGTTCACAGTTCTGCAAGACTAACCTTGACGATTGGCTGCCCCATCCGCGAATCTGCCAGCGCGTTCAGCTCCAAATCTTCCAGCCTGTCCATCAAGGCTTCGTAGGCCTTAGCTGGCACGCAGTAAAAAGCCGGCGCATTGCGGTTCAAAATAGCAATCGGAAACCCCTCACCCATAGCTACTGTACCCATAGGGTTCTTTTTCAGCTCAGACACACTGGCTGTTGTTTCGGTCAATATCAAATTTGACATTTTTTGCCTCTAGACTGTTTATTGATACTAATATTAGCACCTTTAACAGGTCTTTTAAAGTTTAATTTTACTCGACTGCGGCGTCATACACGCTTGGCACAGCTGCATCGCCAGCCGGTGCAGCGCTTGCCAACTGTCTTGGGGCCAATCGCGCTGTTTCAAGCCTTTGACGATGCCGTCTACCTGGTGCGCAGCGTCCAACAAATCAACCAAGGCTGCGCTGCTGAGCTGCGGCAAGACCCGTTCAAACAGGCGTTCTTTGACGCCCCAAACACGTTGCTCACGCAGTGCCATGGGCAGGGGTTTACCGTTGGACATGGCGTCTTTCACGCGTTTGAGCGCGCGAATATCCTCAGCAATCGCCCAATGCACCAGCACCTCGGCCACGCCCTCGGCCTGCAGCCCGTCCAGCATGCGCTGTACGCGGGCGGGATGGCCGGCAAGTACGGATTCGGACAGCTTGAACACGTCGTAACGCGCCACATTCAGCACCGCGCTTTCGACCTGTGCCAGTGACAACTCGCCTTTGGGGTGCAACAGTGCGAGTTTTTGGATTTCCTGGAAGGCGGCCAGCAAGTTGCCTTCCACCCGATCCGTAAAGAATTGCAAAGTTTGCTGCCCTTCGACACCCGCCGCGACCTGCTGACCCTGGGCTTGCAAGCGCTGGGCAATCCACTGCGGCAGGGCAGCACGCTCAACCGGTTGAACTTCAATGCTGACGCCGTTGGCTTCCAAGGCTGTAAACCAAGCACCTTGTTTGCTTGGTTTGTCCAATTTAGGCAACATCACCAAGGTCAAGGTGTCGCTATTTTCTGCAGCTTGTGCCGCCAATTGCTGCAATTGCACGCTGCCGTCTTTGCCCGGTTTGCCCGAGGGAATGCGGATTTCGATGATTTGCTTGTCGGCAAACAAACTCATGCTGCCCGCTGCGGCCAGCACTTCGCCCCAGTCGAAATGTGCGCCAGCGACGGTGAAGGAGCTGCGCTCGGTAAACCCCTGCTTGCGCGCCTGGGCACGAATCGCGTCGGCCGCCTCCTGCACCAGCAGCGTCTCGTCGCCGTGCAGGGTATAGAGCGAGCGCAGGCCTTTGCTGAGGTGGTTGCTGAGCTGGGCGGCAGCTAGTTGCATAGATGTTGTATGAACGCCGAAAAAAACCAATCCGTTCGGGCTGAGCTTGTCCTGTCGTGAGCTTGACGAAGGGTAGAAGCCTTCATAGACCCTTCGACAAGCTCAGGGCGAACGGATAGAGTCACCAATTACAACTCTTTGATTGCCGACAAACGGCGCAATAGTTGCTGCACCATGTCGGTTTGCATGTCGCGGTAGAGCACGGCTTCTTCGTTTTCTTTCGCCAACACAGCTGTTTCATTGAAGCTGATGTCGCGCTGCACCAACAGCTCGGTTTCAGGGATGATGTCTTTGCCGCTAGGCGTGCGCAATTTGAACTTCAGGCGAAGTCGCAACTGAAACTCGCGCACCTGGCCAGCTGCGGTAGAACCGACCACTACTTTTTCGCGCTGCTCGCTGAGCACCTCTAATACGACTTGCGCTTTGGTGGCATCCGTGACCACGGCCACCGCGCCATCGGCTGCCAGCACGCGTTTGAATTCATTGCCCAGCGTCGAATTGTCAACAAAACCCGAGAACAAAGTTTTGAAGGCGTAACTGAAAGAGCCACGCAGCTTGAAACCGCAACCAGTGAGAGCGCCCACCGAGGTTGCCGCCAGCGCCAGCAAGGCAGATGGGGTAAAGAGACGTCTTTTCATAGGGTTTTCTCAGTAAATAGCGACACTAAACTGCATTAAACAACCACATTGACCAAGCGACCCGGCACCACGATGACTTTTTTGATCGCTGCACCGGCAGCGAACTTGACCACCACCTCAGAGCTTACCGCGATTTTCTCGATTGCTTCCTTGGAAGCACCCGCCGGCACCACGATAGAGCCGCGCAATTTGCCGCTGACTTGCAACATCAGCTCGATTTCGTCTTGCACCAAGGCGGATGCATCCACCTGTGGCCAAGGCGCATCCAGCAAATCGCCCAGATTGGCTGCAAAGCCCAAGTTTTGCCACAAAGCGTGGCACAAATGCGGCGCAGCCGGATACAAACAGCGCAAAAGGATGCCGAAACCCTCTAAAACCGCCGCTTTTGAACCCGCCGAATCGTCAGATTTGAAGTCTTCCAAGGCGTTGAGCAGTTTCATGCAGCCCGACACCACGGTGTTGTACTGCATGCGCTGGTAGTCGTAATCGACCTGTTTCAGCAAGGTGTGCAGCTCTAAACGCAGATTTTTGGTGTTTTTAGAGGTATTTTCACCTGTATCCGGCGTATTTATTGCCTCAGCCGCTATATTATTAATAGCTGAATTTGCATCTTTTAACTTCACTCCGAAATTCCAGACACGGCGCAGAAAGCGGTAAGAGCCTTCCACGGCGGAGTCGTTCCACTCCAGCGTCGCCTCGGGCGGCGCGGTGAACATGGTGTACAAACGCGCCGTATCCGCGCCGTAGCGCTCGATCAAATCCTGCGGGTCCACGCCGTTGTTTTTCGACTTGGACATGGTGCCCACGCCGTCGTAGTTGACGATGGAGCCATCGATTTTGCTTTTGGCGGTGCTGACTTTGCCGTTGGCGTCGACAATATCTTCCACCTCGTGCGGCCAGAAGTACTCGACGCCGCCTTTGTCGTTTTTACGCGAATAAATCTGGTTCAACACCATGCCCTGCGTCAGCAGCTTGGTGAAAGGCTCGTCGACAGTGACCAAACCACGGCTGGCTGGCAGACCATCGGCGTTCGTCAGTTTGATGTCGCGCATCACCTTGGTCCAAAAGCGGGCGTAAAGCAAATGCAAAATCGCATGCTCGATGCCGCCTATGTACTGGTCCATGGGCATCCAATAGTCTGCACCCGCGCCGACCATGGCCTGGTCGTTCTGCGGGTCGCAATAGCGCATGAAGTACCACGAGCTATCCACAAAAGTGTCCATGGTGTCGGTTTCACGCCGCGAAGCTGCGCCGCAAATGGGGCACGCGACAGGCTTGTCGCTGCCATTCCCCGCCCTGTGGAAGCCTTCGTGTTTGTGCAGCGGGTTGCCCGAGCCATCGGGCACGCAATCCAGCGGCAAAACGACTGGCAAATCCTTTTCAGGCACCGGCACCGCGCCATGTTCCTCGCAATGGATGATAGGAATCGGCGTGCCCCAGTAGCGCTGGCGCGAAACGCCCCAGTCGCGCAAGCGCCAGGTGGTTTTTTTCTCGCCGAGTCCAAGTGCTACTAAGTCCACAGCCACCGCATCGGCACAAGCCTTGAAGCCCAAACCGTCAAATTTACCAGAATGAACCGATACTGTGCCGTGTTTTTGCGCATACCAGTCATGCCACGCCGTCACATCGAACAAGCTCGAAGCTGCGGTGTTCGGAGCGGCGGCTGACGATGTTGAGGTAGGTCCGTCTGAGGAAGCCGACGCTTCGGACAGCGCAGCCCCCGAAGCCGAAGAAGCCAGTGCAACCACGGGCTTAATCCCCAAGTTGTACTTCAAAGCAAACGCAAAATCCCGCTCATCATGCGCCGGCACCCCCATCACCGCGCCGTCGCCATAACTTATCAGCACGTAGTTGCCGACCCAGACTTCGACCTGCTCGCCCGTCAGCGGATGTGACACAAACAACCCCGTCACCACGCCTTCTTTTTCTTTGGTGGCGAGTTCAGCTTCGGTCGTTCCGCCCTCTTTAAGCGCTTCAATTTTGATAGCCAATGAGGTATTTAATTCGCCGGCTCGAATCGCTATTGGGTGCTCTGGCGCAACCGCGACGAAGGTGACGCCCATGATGGTGTCGGCACGGGTGGTGAAGACGTACATGTTGCCGTCTTGCAGCAATTTTCCCTGTGCATCCTTGATGTCATGCGGGAAGGCGAAACGAACACCTTCGGACTTGCCGATCCAGTTTTCCTGCATCAGCTTGACGCGTTCGGGCCAGCCGGACAACTTGCCCCCACGCTCCCCCACTTTGTGTGCGTCGCTCACCCCTGTTTGCACATATTCCAGCAACTCGGGCGCGTATTTGGTGATGTTGAGGTAATAGCCCGGAATCTCGCGCTTTTCAACCACCGCGCCGGTGCGCCAGCCTTTGCCGTCGATCACCTGCTCGTTGGCCAACACGGTCTGGTCCACTGGGTCCCAGTTGACGACCTGGGTTTTGCGGTAGGCGATGCCCTGCTCCAGCATTTTGAGGAACAGCCACTGGTTCCACTTGTAATACTCGGGCGTGCAGGTGGCGATTTCACGGCTCCAGTCGATAGCCAGGCCCATGGCCTGCATCTGCTTTTTCATGTAGGCGATGTTGTCAAACGTCCACTGCGCGGGTGGCACGCCGTTTTTCATGGCGGCGTTTTCAGCCGGCAGGCCAAAGGCGTCCCAGCCCATGGGCATCAGCACGTTGTAGCCCTGCATGCGCAGCTGGCGCGTCAGCATGTCGTTGATGGTGTAGTTGCGCACGTGGCCCATGTGCAGCTTGCCGCTGGGGTAGGGCAGCATGGAGCAGGCGTAGTATTTCGGTTTTGGCTTGCCTTGCGCGTCCAGCGCGCCTTCGGTGACGCGGTAGGCGTCAGCGGCTGTCCAGTGGCTGTGGGCGGCTTTTTCTATCGCCAAATGGTCGTAGGTCGCGGGGGAAATATCGTTGGAAGTAGAGGTAGAAGCAGTCATCCCCCAATTGTAGAGGTTGCAACAGCGCTAATCAGACGCTCTTTAGTCGCTAATTCGGCGATTTCGTTTCTGTTTTCGCTTCGGCAATGAAACCAATGCGGCTTAAACCGGCTTTTTGCGCCACGCCCATAACTTCAACCACTTTGCCATACGGCACGGTTTCGTCAGCGCGCAGCTGAACCTCGGTCTCTATGCTATTTTGAGCGGCTTTCGCGAGAGATTCACTGAGCTGGGTCAGGCTGGTAACTTGGTCATTCAGGAAGATTTGACCGCTTTTATCGACCACAATGGCGACAAATTTAGGTGCATCAACGGGTTTAGCGGCCTCGGTTTTGGGCAAATCGAGCTTGATAGCGCTGGTCATCAACGGGGCAGTGATGATGAAGATAACGACCAACACCAGCATCACATCGACCAAAGGCGTCATGTTGATGTCGCTCATGGGTTTTGAGCCTTGGGAGCGTTCTAGGCGGCCGAAACTCATCTTGAACCTTGAACCCCAACGCTTGCCACTGCGTGTGCTGCGCTGCCCCCCGAGGGGGCCTTCGCGCCTTGGGGCGGCCCGGCGTCGCTCAAGCCTTTACCTCGTTGTGCTGCATCAACTCGCGCAAATCGCTGGCAAAGCCTTCCAGATCTGCTTCAATCCGCCCAATGACGCGGCCAAACACGTTGTAGGCGAGGACGGCGGGAATGGCGACGACCAAGCCAGCGGCGGTCATGACCAAAGCTTCCCCGACGGGGCCAGACACTTGCGCAATCGTCATTTGCCCTGCGCCAGAAATGCTGGTGAGTGCATGGTAAATGCCCCAAACCGTGCCCAATAAGCCTACAAAGGGTGCAGTAGAGCCGACCGTAGCCAACAAAACTTGGCCAAAATTAAGCTGATTGATGATGCTGTGCAAAGCGTCGCGCAGCACGCGGGTGAGTTGTTGGGCTTTGTCTCCAGCTTGGGCAAGCGTAGCAACGCCGCCTTTTGTTGCGGCATTGATGGTTTGACTTGCCGAAATCAACGGAGAAACGAGGGAAGAACGGTCAAAAGCGACCGCTTGCTGCAAACCTGATTCGACCGAGACGGATTGCCAAAAAGCGGCCGTGCTGCGCGCCACATCGCCACTGGCACGGCGCAAAGTCCACGCTTTCAGCAAAATCACCACCCAGCTGGCGACCGACATCACAAGCAGCAGCATGGCCGTTGTTTTGCTGATGGCATCGCCTTGGAAGATGAATTGAAAGGCGTTCATGCGGGAGGCTAGGTGTTTAGCGCAAATTCAACACATCAAACATGTCAAACAAACCGTTAGGTTTATCAACCAAGAAACGTGCTGCCATCAAGCTGCCTTTGGCGTAATACTCGCGGCTGGAGGCTTTGTGGCTGATTTCGATGCGTTCACCCGTGCCTGCGAACATAACGGTGTGGTCGCCCACAATGTCGCCGCCGCGAATGGTGGCAAAACCGATGCTGGAAGGGTCACGCGGACCCGTCACGCCGTAGCGCTCAAAAACGCCACACTCTTTCAAATCACGCCCCAAAGCTTCGGCAATCACCTCGCCCATTTTGAGGGCTGTGCCTGAGGGTGCGTCGATTTTGTGCCTGTGGTGCGCTTCGATGACTTCAATGTCGTAGCCCGTATTCAACGCTTTGGCAGCCATTTCGAGCAGTTTAAAAGTCACGTTGACGCCCACACTCATGTTGGGCGACATGACGATGGCGATGTCTTTGGCAATCTCGGCAATCTCCGCCTTTTGCGCCGCATCAAAACCCGTGGTGCCAATGACGGCTTTGACGCCTAGTTTGCGGCACACCTGCAAATGCGCCAGTGTGCCTTCAGGCCGGGTGAAATCCAGCAAGACCTGGGATTTAGCCAGTCCCAACATCAAGTCATCGGTAACCAGAACGCCGCTGGCTTGCCCTAAATAGCTGAGAGCATCAACATGAATAGCGGGTGAGGCAGCAATATCAAGCGCACCAGCCAATATGCAATCATCTGCTGCGCTGACTGCTTCAATCAGCATATGGCCCATGCGCCCACTGGCGCCTGCAACGGCGAGGTGTAATTTTCCAGAATTCATCAGATTTCAGTCACTTTTTACTTCTTATTACTTCTTATTACCCGCAAGAGAATCGATAAATTCCTGCTCTGTCGGCATGTTGCTGCCGTCAATTTTGTCAAGTGCATCGCCCTTGAAATACACCGTCAGTTTGTACGACGGTGTCTCGATACCTTGACGTTTCAAGTTAAACACGTATTCCCAACGGTCAGCATGAAAAACGCTGACCAACAGCGGTGTACCCAAAATATCTGCCACTTGCAAACGCGGCATACCGAGCTTGAGTGCGGCAACTTGCTCTTTAGACACAAAATTGCCTTGCGCAATGTCGACTTTGTAAAGAATAGAGCCGCAAGCGGATACTAAGCTTATTAACAATGCAGCGATTGAAAGTTTCACTGACCGACGATAAGTATGCAGTTTAGTATTCATGGTGCTCAACTATAACGATATGATGGTGTCATTGTAGCGGTTGCTACGGTTGAAATCACACACACTTATGAGCACCATTGACGAACTGAAAAGCACCGGCTTAAAAGCAACTTTGCCGCGATTGAAGATTTTGGAAATTTTCCAAAAGGGCGAACCCCGCCACATGACGGCAGAAGATGTGTTCCGCATACTTCTGCAAGATCGCACCGACATTGGACTGGCGACCGTTTACCGCGTGCTGCTTCAGTTTGAGCAGGCCAGTATTTTGACGCGCAGCAGCTTTGATGGTGGCAGAGCGGTTTATGAGCTCAATGAGGGGCATCACCACGACCACTTGATTTGCTTGGATTGCGGCAAAGTGGAAGAGTTTTTTGACGAAGAGATTGAAAAACGGCAAAAAGCCATTGCCAAAGCCAAGGGTTTTGCCATTGCGGACCACGCCTTGAGTTTGTATGCGAACTGTACCAAGTCAAAGTGCCCCAACTTGGTCAAACCAAGCACAGCGCGACCACCACAGTGATCCGGGAAGGTTTTCGCAGGAATTAACCTGCGTCCATCGCTTTGCGTTGGCGCTCGGCAAATTCTTCGTAGGTATCAATACCGCGCAATTTCAAAATCGTGTTGCGCACGGCGGCTTCCACCAAAACCGCAATATTCCGACCGGCAACGACTTGAATCACCACCTTACCAATCGGTATGCCGATGACGTCTTGCGTTAACGGCACAGAAGGCATGCGATCATAATCACGCTCCATGGTTTCGCGGCGAACCAAATGAACAATCAGCCTCAAACGCATGCGACGCCGGACCGCTGTTTCGCCAAAAATGGCGCGTATATCCAAAAGTCCGATGCCCCGCACTTCTAGCAAATTTTGCAGCAGATCGGGGCATCGCCCCTGGATCGTGGTTTGGTTGATGCGAAATAAATCCACCGCATCATCTGCCACCAGGCCGTGGCCACGGGAGACCAGCTCCAAACCCAGCTCGCTTTTACCCAGGCCAGATTCGCCGGTGATCATCACCCCCAAACCCAAAATATCCATGAACACGCCGTGCATGGTGGTGCGGTCTGAAAAGTGCTTGGCTAAGTAGGCGCGCAGCACATCGATAACAAAAGCGGCAGATTCATTGGTCGCAAAAAGTGGGATTTGGGCGCGCTCACACATAGTAAGCAAGCTAGGTGGTGGTATTTGCCCATCGCCAAGCACCAACAATGGCGGCTCAAGCTTGACGATTCTCGCAATGCGCCGGGCACAGTCAGCTTCCGTTCCGTTAATGAGATAGGCAACTTCTCGTTCACCCAAAACCTGCAGTCGGTACGGGTGGATGTAATTCAGATAACCGACCAAATCTGCACTGGAGCGTGCCGCGCGAACGGCCACCTCATCGAAGCGACGTTCCGAGGCGGACAAGCCCACCAACCAATCCCACTTTAAATAGGTGCGAAACGCTTCAAATAAAACGTCAGCACTGATGACGGTTGGCTTCATAACGCACCTTGCGTTACCAGCCAGCCGGTTATCAACCGGTGCAACTGAGCGGCATCTTGCGTCGTTTGCAACTTGTCGCGTAAGCTTGCATCGCTCAACAATTCTGCAATTTCCGACAAAATTTCAAGGTGTTTTTGTGTTGCTGCTTCTGGCACCAGCAAAAAAATCAATAAACTAACGGGTAATTCATCCGGCGCATCAAAACCAATCGGATGAAGCAATTGGAAAACAGCTGCCATGGGCGTCTTCATGCCCTTGATGCGACCGTGTGGGATGGCGACCCCATGCCCAAGTCCCGTTGAGCCTAGCCGCTCACGCGCAAACAAGCTGTCGGTCACAATGGCACGGTTCAAGCCGTGGAGTTGCTCAAAGAGCAAGCCGGCTTCTTCAAAGGCGCGTTTTTTGCTGGTAGCTTCTACGCCCACAAGCACTTGTGGGGCGGGCAATATGCTGGAAAGTCTGTTCATACGTGGAAACAGATTATGCACTCGCCTATGAATTTGGTATGAATCTGACTTAAATTTTAGCGAAATCAGCCAAATTCTGTTTTAAACGCAAAACCGCCCTATGAAAAGCTTTTTGTTCGAAAGCCTTGCATAGGGCGGCGTTTGAAACCCGTTTCAGTTTTACATCAACCGTTTAGGGGCATCGTGATGGTGGTCTTTGACCTTTTCTTTGTGTCGCCCGACCTGTCGGTCGAGTTTGTCGACCAACTCATCCACAGCGGCATACAGGTCTTCGTGAGAACTCTCCGCAAACATGTCACCACCCTTGACGTGAATATTGCACTCAGCGCGTTGTCGTCGATCTTTCTCTTTCTGATTTTCGACTGTCAGTAAAACTTTTACATCTACCAGTTGGTCAAAATGCCGTGTAATTCGATCTAACTTTGCCGTCACGTAACTGCGTAACGCTGGGGTAACTTCGAGATGGTGACCGCTGATTGTCAAATTCATACGTAGCCTCCTAAAACAAAAGCAAAACGCGCCTTGAGCTATCTCTTCATCCAACACATCTCAATGCGCGGGTAACACCTGAGGTTAAATCTAAATCTAAATCTAAATCTAAATCTAAATCTTCTAACTTCCCCTCAAGTAGCTTCACTATGCGCTCGCAGCGAAGCATTTGCAAGCCCCAAGACCTGCTGTTACGAATATTGATATTATTTGATGTCAGGCAGTGCAACGGCTTATTGGGCAGCTGGCATGTTGGTTTGATACAACTTCAGCTTGCCGACCACAACAATGGCCGCTACGCTCGCACTGGCGCCAACCAACGCAGCTATCCAGTAGTGTTGCACCAGATTCTGTGCGTCGCGGCTGATGATCAAGCCGCCTACGAAGGCGGCAATGCCCATGGCCGCCGACTGAACCGCCGAATTCAAGGCCATGAATGTACCTCTGAATTGCGGATTAGCGGCAGCGGTGATGATGGCCATGCCCGGAATCATGCGGCCACTCATACTGGCGAAAAAGGCCGTTGAAACCAATAAAACAGCCCACATCGGCCAGCCTTCTGTGAGCGTGCTTGCAACCATGGGAACGATGACCAAGACCGCCATCAAACGGAACATGACTACTTTTCCCTGACGATCCGTCAGCACGCCAATCACGCGAGCGGTCACCAAGGTCACCAAGCCGCCGCATAAATACACATACGGCACCTGGTCAGTCCGCCAGCCCACATTGGTTTGCAGATAAATGGTGATGAAGGGTATGACCGTAAAACCAGCAAACATCAACAAGCCTGAAAACACAAAGGCTTTCAAGTGGTTACCGTCAGCAAGTACCTGCTTGATGCCGTTCCAAGCCGATGGTTTGTTGCCACCCCGCAAATGGCCTGTCAATGACGGCAAGGTCGCATAAGCCCCGAGCGCCAGCAAACCAACCAAGGCCGCTATGCCAAAAACAAGCCCAACGGCACACCCGCGACGGTAGAGACGGAAAACGATGTCATCACGATGCCCATCGCGCGACCACGCCGCTCGAACGGAATGACGTCAGCAATAATTGTTTGTGATAAGGCAGACAAAACGCCGCCAAAGATGCCCGCCAACACCCGAGCCAGCATCAAGCTGTCATACGTAGGCGCTAGCCCGCAAGCGAGCGTCGCCAAGCCGAACAAGACATACAACGCCAAAAGTAGCTTTTTGCGGTCAAATTTATCCAAATAAGTGGCGGCCAGCAAACCAGATACTCCCGCTGCCAAGGTGTACGCTGACACCAGCATACCAAATTGAGCATCGGTGATAGCGAAAATCTGTGTAAATTGTGGCCCCAGCGGCATCATGATCATGAAATCAAGAATGTGAGTGAATTGGATGCCTGCTAAGGTGAGCAAGAGCCAAAGCTCGCGCTTGGGCGAAAGTGAACGGGACAGCGCGCTTGGTGATTGAATCGACATAACTTCCTAAATTAACCTTTGACTTTATCACTTGATGTAACCAGAGGAATAGACCCTTTACAAAGTGTCATAATCAGGCCTTATAAACAACGGAGCTATCGCTTGGAAACCTACCCTAGTCGGTAGCTTTTAACTCCCGCATGAAATGCAGGGGTTGAAAGCTAAACCACCCCTTTTTTACATGCAACCTTATTTCGGGAGAGAGCCATGCTCAATATCTTTTCCCTAGCCAATGGCCGTCTTTTCCAAGAAGAGATCGAGTCGCTAGAAGAACTCACCAAGTTTCAGCCTATTTGGGTGGATCTGGAATCGCCAACTTTAGAAGAAAAACGCTGGGTCAAGCAACATTACGGCTTGTCCATTCCTGAAGATGCGATGGACGAAGACATCGAAGAATCAGCCCGTTTTTACGAAGAAGACAATGGTGATTTGCACATTCGCTCAGACTTCTTGGTCGCTGATGACAGGGAGCCCGGCACGGTTCGGGTGGCGTTTATTTTGAATTTGGCCAATACACAGCTCAAAAGCCACGGTGTTTTATTCTCCATTCACGATGAAGATGTGCCCGTCTTTCGTCTCTTGCGTATGCGCGCGCGCCGAGCACCAGGTCTTTTAGAAGATGCCAAAGAAGTGCTGCTCAAATTGTTTGATGCGGACGCGGAATATTCTGCTGACACCTTAGAAGGTATTTACGATGGTTTAGAGACCGTCAGCCGCCAAGTGTTGTCTGGCGATGTGACTGATGCTTTGGCCGGAGAAGTGCTGGGCGCGATAGCGCGGCACGAGAACTTGAACGGCACGATTCGTCGCAATATGATGGACACACGCCGTGCGCTGAGCTTTGTCATGCGCAGCAAAATGCTCAATGCCGAGCAATTTGAAGAGGCGCGGCAAATTTTGCGCGATATTGACTCTCTCGACTCGCACACCGCCTTTGTCTTTGAAAAAATCAACTTTTTGATGGATGCAACCGTCGGTTTCATCAACATCAACCAAAATAAGATCATCAAAATCTTCTCCGTGGCCAGTGTTGCTTTGCTGCCACCCACCTTGATAGCCAGCATTTACGGCATGAACTTTAAATTTATGCCTGAACTTGATTGGTCGATGGGCTACCCGTATGCGTTGCTACTCATGTTGGCCAGCGCGCTGGTCCCCATGTGGTACTTCCGCAAACGCGGCTGGTTGAAATGACAGCGGTGACCATGATGAACAAGGTAAAAAGGAAACCGCTGTGCTGAATCGCTTGAAAGTTTTACCGCAATATGTGCTGCCAAAACAGCTGTTGACCTCACTCGCCGGCCGTTTTGCCAGCCAAGCGCGCGGTAGCACGACCACCTCCGTCATACGCTGGTTTGTCAAAAAATACCAGGTCAACATGGCGGAGGCGCTGAATCCAGACATCGCCAGCTACGCCACCTTCAACGATTTTTTTACCCGCGCTTTAAAGCCAGGTGCAAGGCCTTTGGCGGCAGCCGAGTTGATTTGCCCTGTCGATGGCGCTATCAGCCAATTTGGCGATACCAAGCAAGATCAAATCTTTCAGGCCAAAGGCCACCGCTATTCCACCACCGCCTTGGTTGGGGGTGACAGCGCCTTGGCCGCGCAATTTCAAAATGGCAGTTTTGCCACGCTGTACCTCAGCCCCAAAGACTACCACCGCATCCATATGCCCTGTGATGGCACATTGAAACGCATGATTTATGTGCCTGGCGATTTGTTTTCCGTCAACCCCACCACCGCCCGTGGCGTACCCGGCTTATTTGCCCGCAATGAGCGCGTAGTTTGCGTGTTTGATACCGCTCAAGGGCCGTTTGCACTCGTTTTGGTGGGTGCCACCATTGTCGGCAGCATGGCCACCGTTTGGCATGGCCAGATCAACCCGCCGCGCAGTGCGGACGTCCGCGAATGGCGCTATGACGATGAGCCCATCTCGCTCAAGCAGGGCGATGAAATGGGCCGATTCATGCTGGGCTCGACTGTGGTGATGCTTTTCCCTGAGAGTCGTTCAAAAGCTTTGGCATTCAACCCCGCTTGGGCGGCTGGCGGCGCTGTTCAGCTCGGTCAAGCCATGCGCCAGCTTCAGACTTAATTTTGTAGCGCTTCAGTCCGTCTCAACCCCCACGGGCACACGTTGCGCCAAGGCGCACATCAGCTCATAGCCCACGGTGCCGCCGGCTTGGGCGACCTCATCAATAGCCAGTACCGCCCCCTTGCTGGCGTTGCCCCACAGTGTGACTTCACTGCCAACGCCGACTTCAACGCCCGCAAGAATCAACGGCTCTAAATCAACGGTGATCATGTCCATGCTGACACGGCCCACCATGCGGGTGCGCATGCCTTGCACCAACACGGGTGTTCCGGTGCTGCAATGGCGCGGGTAGCCGTCGGCATAACCGCAAGCCACCACACCTATCGTCATCGGCTTATCCGCCTTAAAAATAGAGCCATATCCGACTGTAGCCGACGTATTTATTGCTTGTACTGCTATTATTTTTGATGACAAAGTCATCGTTGGCAAGAGCTGCCAATCGGCATAGCTATGCTCAGGAAAATCTGCTGCGCTGCCATACAGCGCAATGCCCGGGCGCACCCAGTCGGCAGCGGCAGGGATGCGGTGGCGCAGCAGGGCAGCGCTGTTGGCCAAGCTGCGCTCACCCGGTAAATCTTGCGTGGTGGTGTTAAAAATCCGCAATTGCTCTTCAATGCCCTTTGCACCATCGGCGTCGCTAAAGTGCGTGATCAATGAAATTTCTTCCACTTGGGGCAGGGCATTCAGCCGCGTCCACGCGGCGCGGTACTGGTGCGGTGCAAAGCCCAAGCGGTTCATGCCTGAGTTCATTTTGAGAAAAACACGGTGCGGCATCTCGGTTTTATGCGTCGCCAGCATGTGAATTTGCTCGTCGCAATGCACGGTGTGCCACAAACCCAGGCGCGAGCACAGCTCCAAATCGCGCTGCTCAAAGACCCCTTCTAAAAGCAGTATCGGGCCACGCCAGCCCAGCTTGCGCACGCGTGCGGCTTCGTCCAAGTCCAGCAAGGCAAAGCCATCGGCACTGCGCAAACCCTCAAAAACACGTTCAATGCCATGGCCGTAGGCGTTGGCTTTGACGACAGCCCACACTTTTGCATCAGGTGCAGCACGTCGCGCACGCTGAATGTTGTTGCGCAAAGCCGCAGTGTGGATGGTGGCTAGAATGGGACGAGGCATGCTTTTTTAAAATTGTGTAACGAGGGTATTCTCTCATTTCACCTTCACTTTATTGAAGCCAAGGCATGATATAACCCAGTATTAGTTACTTGTGTGTTACCAAATAGATACTTAACTTTACAAACCATATGCACTCAGTTCGGGTAGCCCCTATTGCGCAACCTTATTTGCTAGTATTTATTTTATGACGCAGCCCTCACATGAACCCATGAAAAAAGGGTTTTTCACCATCATGGCGGCACAGTTTTTCAGCTCTTTGGCTGATAACGCTTTGCTTGTTGCTGCCATTGAATTGCTCAAGACCTCCAATGCGCCACTGTGGCATGTGTCCGCGTTGGCGCCTATGTTTGCGCTTTTTTACGTGATTTTGGCGCCCTTTGTGGGCGCTTTTGCTGATGCCTACCCCAAAGGGCAAGTGATGTTTGTCAGCAACTTCATCAAAATGGTAGGTTGCGTTTTCATGCTGTTTGGTGGGCACCCGCTCTTGGCCTATGCCGTGGTTGGCTTGGGTGCTGCGGCTTATTCCCCCGCCAAATATGGCATCTTGACGGAGTTGCTACCCGCATCTCAGCTGGTCAAAGCCAACGGTTGGATTGAAGGCCTGACTGTTGCTTCCATCATTTTGGGTATTTTGCTGGGCGGTCAATTGATCGGTACCAATATTTCCAGCCACCTGCTGGCTCTTGACTTGCCAATCATTCAAACTGGCGTAGATACTGCGCCTGAAGCGGCGATCGCCATGATGATTTTGATCTATGGCATTGCGGCTTGGTTCAACACCCGCATACCAAATACGGGGGCTCCCATCATCCCCGTGCCGAAGAACAAACTCTCCCTAGTACCAGATTTTTGGCAATGCAACAACCGGCTCTGGAAAGACAAATTGGGCCAAATTTCGCTCGCCACAACCACCTTGTTTTGGGGTGTTCTGGGCAATTTAAGGGTCATTGTTTTTGCCTGGGCTGCCGTCGCGTTGGGTTACAGCACCTCGCAAGCGTCGTCACTGGTCGGGGTTATTGTGATCGGCACCGCCGTGGGTGCCGTGATTGCTTCCATGCGTATGACGCTGGACCGAGCGACGAGCTTGATCCCTTTGGGTATCGCCATGGGTGTGCTGATGTTTGGGCTTAATTTCATCAACAGCATTTGGGTAGCTATTCCCTTCCTCGTCTTATTGGGCGGATTAGCCGGTTACCTTGTGGTGCCTATGAATGCTTTGCTGCAGCATCGTGGGCATAACTTGATGGGCGCGGGGCGTTCGATTGCCGTACAAAACTTCAACGAGCAGGCCTGCATCTTAGGCTTGGGCGGCTTGTATGTGTTGGGCACCGGCTTGGGCGTGACCGCGTTCGGCATCATTGCCTTTTTTGGTTTTTTAATCACGGCGGTGATGTGGCTCATCATGCGCTGGCATGCCAGCAACTTACGTAAATACCCGGCCGAAGAAGCGCATTTGATCGACATTGCCACGCACGATGGCATGCACGACTAGCGTTTAACACTCTCACACGATGAAACTGTGGGCCATAGGCGCGTTGGTCGTCAACGCTTTTGTCTGGGGCGTGTCATGGTGGCCTCTGCGCCAGCTGCAATCGGCGGGGCTGCACCCTTTGTGGTCTACCGTCATCATTTACTGTTTCGCGCTGGCCGTGGTCTTGGCCTTCAAGCCCAAAGCCTGGCGGGGTCTCCTACAGCATCCGCAGTTGTGGCTGCTGTTCTTGGCTTCCGGTTTGACCAACGTGGGCTTCAACTGGGCGGTCAGCATCAGTGACGTGGTGCGGGTCTTGATTTTGTTTTACCTGATGCCTGCATGGGCCGTGTTATTGGCTTGGTTTTTGTTGGGTGAACGGCCTTCGCGCTCAGCCTTGTGGCGCTTGCTGCTCGCGTTTACGGGTGTCATGGTCGTTTTGCTACCGGCAACTGTATTCACGACAACACCTGCGTTAACAAACTCAGCATTAACAAGCTCAGCATCATCGGCACTTCATTTCAGCTTTGCGGATGGTTTGGCTTTGATGGGTGGTTTTTGTTTTGCCTTCACCAACGTACTGCTCAAAAAATTAAACAACACGCCCAGTGAATCACGCATGTTGGCCATGTTTGGTGGCGGTGCGGTATTGGCTATGCTTGCTGGTACGGCGGGTATGACGCAAGGCTGGGTGAATGCTCTACCAGCTATTTCCAGCAGCTGGGTCTGGCTGGCGTGTGGCTTGTCACTCGCGTTTTTGATCAGCAATGCGGCGCTGCAATATGGTGCATCTAGGCTGCGCTCTAGCACCACCTCGGTGGTGATGTTGTCCGAAGTCGCCTTTGGCAGCCTGAGCGCCATTGCTTTAGGCGCTGCAGTGGTGGACACCCGTACTTTAGTTGGCGGTCTGTTGATTATCCTAGCCGCCGCGCTGGCGGCTTTTGACAACTAGTCTGACACAGGGGGCTGGGTACCGGCGGAAGCAGATGACGGACTGTAGCCAAGAACCAGTTGCAGCAAAATATTTTTAATAACCACGCCATTACTCTGCATTGCAGCCTGCCGCAACTCCACAAGCAAAGGGGCAAGCGCAGGCCAAGGCACAAAGTCCTCACGGGCCTTCATAATGCGTTCATGCGCAGTGCCTTGCGGGTTGTCGCCAATAAGCAATTCCTCATAAAGCTTTTCACCAGGGCGCAGCCCTGTAATATTTACTTCAATATCGCCATGCGGGTTGTGTTCATCACGCAGTGTCAAACCTGATAACTGAGCCATGCGTCGTGCAAGATCCAAAATCTTGACCGGCTGACCCATATCCAGCACAAACACATCCCCGCCCTGAGCCATGACACCGGCCTGCAGCACCAGCTGTGCCGCCTCGGGAATGGTCATGAAATAGCGGGTCACGTCCGCATGCGTCACCGTCAACGGCCCGCCATCTCTTATCTGCTTGCGAAACAGTGGCACCACGCTGCCGCTGCTGCCCAGCACGTTGCCAAAACGCACCATGGCAAACAGGGTGTTGTTACGCACTTCAGGGCTGTCGGTGCCATCGGGCAAATGAAACCGCACCGACGCACTGGCCGCCAGCGCCTGCAGCACCAGCTCGGCCATGCGCTTGGTCGCACCCATCACATTGGTTGGGCGCACCGCCTTGTCAGTGGACACCAGCACAAAATGCGCCGCTTCGCTCTCCACAGCGGCACGCGCCATGTTGAGCGTGCCAAAAACGTTATTCAGCACCCCTTCAGAGGGGTTGCTTTCCACCAGCGGCACATGCTTGTACGCAGCCGCGTGGTAGACGGTTGCGGGTCGGTAGACCTGACAAATTTCTTTCAGGCGCTCAAAATTGCCGACACTGGCTAGCAAAGGCACCACGTCCACCTGCAGGGCCTTTTCAGCACATAAACCCAATAGCTCGCTATGAATGCTGTATAGGCCAAACTCGTTGTGCTCCAGCAAAATCAGCTGGCGTGGTTTTTCTAAAATAATTTGCCTACACAATTCCCCGCCTATGCTGCCGCCAGCACCGGTCACCAGCACCACCTTGCCCGATAAATTACGCGCCAGCAGCGTTCGGTCAGGCGGCACGGGGGGCCGGCCCAGCAAATCTTCCACATCAAGCTCCTGGAAATCTTGAATAGTTACACGCCCGGAAGCAAGATCACCCATGCCCGGCAGGGTGCGCACATGCACCGGCAGGCTGCGCAGCCGCGCAATGATGTCGTTGCGTTGTGATCGTCCCAAAGACGGTATGGCCAGCAAAATGTCTGTTATGCCCATGCGCTCAACCGCATCAGCCACATCGTCGGCACCAATAATGTCTACGCCATAAATGCTGCCGCCCACCTTGGTGTTGTCGTCATCTATAAAACCCTGCAAAAAAAACTGGCGGCTCACCGCCAAAGCTGAGGCCGTTTGCGCGCCAGCCTCGCCAGCGCCATAAATGAGCAGACGGCCCCCGGCACGGCGCGACTTGGCAGACAAACCAGCCAACCAAAACCGCGCAACCGCCCGACTACCGCCCACCAGCAACAACAACAGCAAGGGCTGAATCAACCCCACACTTCTAGGCACACCTTCCCATTTAAATACGAGTAACACCGTAAAAAACAAAGCTGCATAAATACCAATAGCTTTGACCGTGGTAAACATTGCCGCCATGCCTGTGTAGCGAAAAATGGCGCGGTATAAACCAAAGTTTATGAATATAGGCACGGCCAACACAGGGGCCAACAAATAAACATACTTTTGCTGTAGCAGCGCCATGTCGGTTTGATCAAGGCGCAAATAAAAGGCTACCCAGACCGATGCAAGCGATAGCACCAAGTCTAGCGCTACGACCATCAGTCGCTTAACCGGGCGCGATAATGCCAATAACTGTACCGCTGATTTGTTATGTGCGCTCTTCAAATTTCCCCTCAACTTTTTGGATTTAAATACATCTATTTTGACTGTGCAAGGAACCAACTGCCAAAACCAGATTTTATTTGTGGATCAATAGGCAAGATTGAATTATCAAAAAATACAGGGGGTTTATTAATTTTGTAAGCATAGTCCAAGAATTCAGTTTCTGTATATATTTTATGCTGGTTAAATAAAATATTATCATATTGCAAAACAAATTTTATGATATAAGCTATATCTTGTCTTGCCGCGATAATATAGGAACCTTTTCCATATTCCGTGTCGTAAGCATTCAATTTGAATCTCACTTGCTCAATCTCTTTAGTTGCGTAGTTCACACCAACTTTTTTTTGCTCAAAAGAAGATAAGACAGATGAAATCTTTTTAGAGTAGTTGCCATCACTGTTATAAGAAAAAAAGTGACGAAGATAATCATCGAAAAAATAACAGTCATCACAAACAGTAAATTCATTTTTTAAAGAATATCACCGATAAAACACTTACGAAGCAAGGAATGATCAATTAAATTAATGACGAGTAATAAATCCTATTGACCAAGGTGGAATCAGTTAACAACTGATGCGATTCCAGCAGCATATTTAAATATCGG